>JBCDJX010000053.1:0-23521 GCA_038747355.1 Pseudomonadota bacterium
AGCCCGCGAAAGCGGGCTTTTTTTATTTGGCTGGCGGAGAGGATGAAGAAAACCGCCTGGGTTCGACAGGAAGCGCCAGCTTCCTGGACGCCGAAGGCGCCGCGTAGCGGCGAGAATCGACCTAAGTCGATTTGAGTCAATCCCTCTCCCCCAGCCAAATAAAAGAAGCCCGCGAAAGCGGGCTATTTAGTTACATGTAACGTTAAAAGTATCGTTTATTTAATTGTTGAATAGTGGGCGTTAAAAGCACACAATACATGTACTTAGCTAGAAAAGTATTGTTCATTAGATGTTTGAGCTTTTACCTCACCTATTGGGAGGCGCACGGCAGGGCGGAGAGCTTGTTGACTCTCTGCGTATTAGTCGCGGCACTCTCAAGAATGCCTATGAAAGGCAGCAGGACCGTATACTAAGATTCGGCGCTGCTCGTTCAACCAGCTACGCCGCCCGGCATGTTCATGCCGGCCTCGACACAGACGAGTTTCCGGTTTTCCGGATAGATGAGGCCGGTAAGGTTCAAAAAGCCGGCTTGCTCATCACGCTCGAAGCTACCGAATCAATTTGGCTTCCCGACGAGAGAATCCTCGAAGGGCTACCTCCAGAAATGCATGACGTCGCCCCGAAAGGATTCTTGGGTAGATCCTATGCACGCCGTCATACAGAGTTGAGATTGCCGGAGGATGTTACTCGGTGGTCTGATCATCACATCTTGATCGCCATAAGTCGCCGCGGAGAAGATCTTCCTGGCAATCTTCTCGTAGGCCGGGAATCGTTCGACCGCTATCAACTTCTCCGGCATCGGCCTCGAACATACGACGATTTCCCTGATCTCGCTTCTGCCGCATTGGCTGGCGAACACGTTGGTTCATCAGCTGGTGGCGAACAGCCAAAGTTCACGGCGCTCGTCAACGGCACGCACCGAATAGTGAAGTTCGCGATCGATGGCACCGACAATGCTCGCCGATGGAGAGATCTTCTGCTCTTAGAGCATGTAGCACTTCAGACTCTTCGGGAGGCAGGAATTAGCGCAGCAGAGACAGACCTAGTGGATGTTGAAAACGTAAAGTGTTTGGTTGTAGATCGCTTTGATCGTGTTGGGGAGGTCGGCCGCCGATCGGTCATGACATTGGCCGCGGCGGCAGATGCAGTGCAGGGTACTTGGACTGACTCGGCCGAAAATTTATATAGAACTCGGCAAATAGCCGCTGAGGATCTGGAAAGAGTGGCTCTGCTTGACGCGTATGGAGTCTTGATCGCGAACACTGACCGGCATCACTACAACTTATCACTCTACCCAAGCGACGAAGGATATCGTGTTGCACCTGCATTCGATCAATTGCCTATGGCATACGCTCCACCGGCAAGTGGCAATCTTCGAAACGAAGCGATAGCCTCACCTAATCCGTCAGTCAACACACTCGATGTCTGGGACCAAGCTCAGGAACTTGCGCGTCAGTTCTGGCAGCATGCTGACACACTGGAGCTGTCTGGCTCAATGAGAGAAATTGTGGCCGTTCATGCTCGACGATAGACGCCCGGCTCGTCTCGCGTATCGGTACCCGAATTCTGGCCCAATGAACTAGCGGTCTGAGCGCCTAACCAAACAGATCGTTCCGCGCTGTATTCGTAATGTGCAGCACAGACTCATGCTTGAGTTTTCGCTCGGAAGAAATCGCATAAAACCGTTCTTCGATCTCATCGGTCTGTCCCACCACCGACATTCGGTACATGCGACAGATTTCCTCCTCGATGACCGTCGGCGCGGCAAACAGTCCAACACCGGCCTCACCGAACGCCTTCAACAGCGCGCTGTCATCAAACTCGCCGGCGATCCTCGGCAGGATCTGGTGTGCCTCGAACCAATCATCGAGACGCCGTCGCAACGCGGAGTTCTGTGACGGCAGCAGCATTGGGGCATCGGTCAGGCTCTCAGGAAAGCGCGCTCGATAGCGTCTGGCGGATCCTTTGTTCGCGAAAAACGACATGCCGCTGGTGCCCAGCCGGTGGTGGTAAGCCTTCAGGCTAAGACCGTCGGGAACCGGCTGGTCCGACAGCACGATATCCAGTCGATGAATCGCAAGCTCCGAAAGCAGTGCTTCCAGTGAGGCTTCGTGGCAGCGCACGCGGATCGGGTTGTCGGACGTCAGCGCCGGCGCGATGATCCGCTCGCCAATCAACTTTGGCATGGAGCTCACCATTCCGACGTTGAGGGTTTTCGGTCCTTCGAGACGGTTGCTGCGCACCACGTTGGCCAATTCCGCGCCCACCGAGAAGATCTCGTCGGCGTATTCAAAGACCACCTGGCCGATGTCCGACAACACCAGTCGGCGTCCGGCCCGGTTAAACAGGGACTGTCCCACCGATTCATCCAGCAGTTTGAGCTGGCCGCTGATGGTCTGCGGCGTCAGGTGAAGCACTTCCGACGCCTTGGCGATGCTGCCTTCACGGGCAACAGTCCAGAAGTAGAGCAGGTGGTTGTAGTTAAGATGCCGCATGCGCGAATGATAGCAGCCCGTGCGTCTTGTCTTGCGTTTCTTCACATGCGTCGACGGCAGCGTATCGACGGCGACGCGATCGAAGGCGGGATCGCGCCAGGGTTCCCTGAGTACGGTCATAAAAAAGGTCTCCGCGGCGTAGAGCCGCCAGGTAAACGCGCATTCTGCGGTGTTTTCCGAGTCAGGATTATTCGTTTGAAATTTATCGTCGCTTCGGTTTGATCGAATCGATGAAAGATCGATAAAAACGTATTGGCGAGTCGAAAACTACGAATTGCACGAAGTCTTAAAGTGCCTATGATGAACGCACTACTGGAGCACTCGCATGAATCTCATTGTCCGCGCCCACAGCCTGCACGTTGAAGCAGACGTCAAAGCCTTCGTCGAAAGCGCTCTCGAATCGGCGTTGGGTCGCTTCATTGAGCAGCTTATGGCCGTCGATGTGTTCCTGTCAGATTTAAACGGTCCGAAAGGGGGCAAAGACAAGCAGGTGGTGATTCGCTTGCGTCTGCAAAACGGTCAGGTCATCATGGCCGAGACAACCCGAGAGGATCTCTACGCTGCCCTGGTATTAAGCATCCGGAAAGCGAAACGCGCAGTACGACGTTCTCTGAGGAAGTCCCGCCGGTTTCAACACCGGCCTCTCCGTACACTCCCAAACACCCTGTCAACGGAAATCTGATGCAGAACGTTTTACCGGTGCCGGAGCCCCGCGCGGGGCTCCGGCAATTTGTTGAGTCCGCATTTTTCCGGTATGCCGTCATCGCGGTTATCGTCGTTAACGCCGTTACGCTGGGTCTCGAGACCTGGGACGCGGCGATGGTGTCGTACGGGGGTGTTCTGCACGCGATTGACCGGATTGCGCTGTGGATTTTTACCGCAGAGCTAAGTCTCAAGTTGATTGTCTATCGGGCCCGGTTTTTTCGCGACTTCTGGAATGTCTTCGATTTCCTGATCGTTGGTATTGCCTGGGTACCCGCCGCAGGACCGCTGTCGATACTTCGCGCGCTGAGGATACTCCGCGTGTTGCGGATCATCTCGATCGTGCCGCAGATGCGAAAAGTCGTCGGCGCCCTGTTGCATTCGCTGCCCGGCATGGCTTCCATCGTCGCAGTACTGTTGTTGGTTTACTACGTCGCGGCCGTCATGGCCACGCAACTGTTCGGCGAACATTTCGACGACTGGTTTGGCTCTATCGGCGCGTCGATGTACAGCCTGTTCCAGATCATGACGCTCGAGTCCTGGTCGATGGGGATCGTACGCCCGGTGATGGAGGTCTATCCCTACGCCTGGCTCTTCTTCGTACCGTTTATCGTGGTCACCAGTTTCGCCGTGCTGAACCTGTTTATTGCGTTGGTCGTCAACTCGATGCAGTCACTCAACGAGGAAACGGCGGAGGCGATTCACGCCGAAGCAGAAGCGGCGCACGACGAGCGTGAAGCCATCAAGTTGCAGTTGGACAGTATTGCGGTGCAGATCAACGACCTGCGAAAACGTCTCGGCAGGGAAAATCCGGGGTAGAGGTCCGGCGTCGGCCTAGCTTCGCAGTTCGCGCACGCCGTTTTCGCCGGCGATTAACAGCACGTCGGCTGCGCGTTGCGCAAAAATACCGACGGTCACGACGCCCGGGATCTGGTTCAAGCGTGTCTCGAGCTCCAGCGGGTTCGGAATGCTTAAGTCATGGATGTCGAGAACGTGGTTGCCGTTATCGGTCGTGAATCCTTCGCGCCAGATAGGCTGGCAGCGCATTTTCATCAACTGGCGAGCGACAAACTCCTGCGCCATCGGCAGAACTTCCACCGGCAGCGGGAATTCACCGAGCATGCCAACGAGTTTGCTGTCGTCAACGATGCACACGAACCGCCGCGACGCGCCGGCAATCACTTTTTCGCGTGTCAGCGCGCCACCGCCACCTTTAATCAGCTGAAGCCGCTTATTGGCCTCGTCGGCACCGTCGATGTACAGATCCAGGTCACCGGATTCGTTCAGCGTGACGACGTCAAAGCCCTGTTCTTCCAGAAGCTCCGTGGACGCCGCAGAGCTGGAGACGACACAGTCAATCTGGTCTTTTACCGTGGGCAGCAGGTCAATCAGGTGATTCACGGTCGAGCCCGTGCCCACACCCAATCGTGTGCCCGGCTGGATGAATTCCAGCGAGGCCCTTGCGGCACTGCGTTTCTTGTCATCAGACGTCATCGCGTCGTCATCCCCGGCATCGTTCGCGGCGACTATAGCGTATTGCTCCTTTGACAGACAAGAAGCCTCGATAAATCTGAGACTTACGTCTAATCTGCACAAAAAAACGCCCGCAAAGCGGGCGTTTTTTGTGCCGGAAAAGAAGGTCCCGGCGAGGATGAAGGGAAGAACTATTTCTTCTTCTTAGCGACCTTGCGCTTCGCTACCTTCTTTTTCGCCTTCTTCTTGGCGGCCGGCTTTTTCTTGGCTACCTTTTTCTTAGCGACTTTTTTCTTCGCTACTTTCTTCTTGGCAGCTTTTTTCTTGGCGGCTTTCTTCTTCGCTGCCTTCTTAGCTACCTTTTTCTTGGCGACCTTCTTCTTGGTTTTCTTTTTCGCAGCCTTCTTCTTGGCTGCTTTCTTAGCGACTTTTTTCTTCGCTACTTTTTTCTTCGCGGTTTTCTTCTTGGCAGCTTTTTTCTTTGCTGCCTTCTTCGCGACTTTCTTCTTCGCTACTTTCTTCTTGGCAGCTTTTTTCTTTGCTGCCTTCTTCGCGACTTTCTTCTTCGCTACTTTCTTCTTGGCAGCTTTTTTCTTTGCTGCCTTCTTAGCGACTTTCTTCTTAGCGACTTTTTTCTTCGCTGCCGGTTTCTTCGTTACCTTCTTCTTAGCGACGGGTCGCTTCGAAGAAGTCTTCTTACGTGACTTCTTTTTGGTAGCCATGAATGTTCTCCGTGTCGGGTTACCCGGGGCTGAGTATATACATAACAACTCAAAAATCCAGCAAGTGACTGATGCTGTTTAAAGTTTTGCGACACGTGTCAATTGTTGAAAAAAAAAGCGGCTGCAGTTTCGATTTTCGCTAAAGTTTTTTGTGGCAGTAGGCACACGATTTTCGTGAACGTTCGTGTTTCCTTCTGACTGGGCCTTAGCCTAAAGAAGCGGACGGTTCATGCGATGCAAGCGCCGTATTGGAGAACGACGGAGAGGTGAGAAAAATCCCTGTAAACGAAGGCTAAAAGGTATACGCCTTGTTTTCGGTAATACATGCATAAAGCGATATATCCCAAGGGTTTTCAGGGATTTTTGTCGCCCTCTGACAATCAAATGCAATGCCGATCATCCTCGGATGTACGAACGCGTGTCGATGTGCGAGTTGCGAAAAGTACCGATCGTAGTAACCGCCACCCATGCCGATTCGTGCACCACTTTCATCGAATGCGCTGAGTGGCGTTACAACCAGATTGATGTCTCGCGTGCAGACTTTATGGCTTGCTGCAGGTTCCAAAAGACCGTATCGATTGTTGCGAAGTTGTGTATCCGCTTCGAGTTTCACAAACGCCATGCGCGCATTTTTTTTTATCACCGGCGCAACAACGCTCTTGTTTGCGCGCCAACTGCGCAGAATGATTTCACTGGTATCCACTTCGTCCCATGACGACAGATAAACGGCAACCGTGTTTGCTGATCTGAACACCGGAAGTCGCTCCAGTCTGTCAGCAATGCGGTCGGAGTAGGCAAGTCGCTTCAGGTTGTCGAGTTGTCGCCGGGCGCGGATGCTGTTTTTTCGAAGTTCGGACTGGTCTGCGGTGTGGTTCATAAACGGGTGAATTCGCTTCCAGGAAGGAAGCGCTCCCCGCATGTGCCGTCACGGATCGTCGCTCTCGAACCGGAGCAACAGGTGGGGTCAGTCGCTGCGGCAACAGGCTTACCGGAAAACCGGCCCTGCTCACATGCCACATGCAGTTCACGACCCCGATGTAGGTATTTAGGGTCGAAAGGTAACCAGAACCGTATCGAACACCGCAGGGAGCGCTAATTCGTCGTACGTCAGCTTAACCAAGGTCGAGCTGTCGCGCATCTCCCAATACAGAATCGACCCGATCAGAAATGACTTTAAGACGGTCACTGAAGTTCCCTTCGATGACCTCGTCACGGGCCTGCGCGTGCAACAGATCGTTTGCCATATTTAGGGCGGCCATCACCGCGATCCGGTCCAGCCCGACAACGCCAGACTTGTCACGAACTTCACGCATTTTCTCGTTCAGCATTTCGGCTGAGTCCAGCAGATCGGTGCGTTGGCTGGCGGGGCACGCCACCTGGTACTCCTTGTCCAGGATGCGAACGCTGACTTGCGTAACCTGTTCGTTCATCTTTATCAGGTTCCCTGTTCCATGGCTTTCAGGCGGCCGATCATGGCTTCAACTCGCGCACGAACCTGCTCGTTTTTCTGCAGCAGCGTGGCTCGCTCGGCGGTCAGTACGTCCTGACGCTGTTTGAGAGAGCGGTTTTCGTCCTGCAACTGGTCGCAAACGCGAACCAGTGCATCGACGCGCTGCTCCAGACGCTTCAGTTCGCCTTCAAAGATCGAGTTGATATCGTCCGCCATGGCGCCAATATAGTCACGCACCCGGCATGAATCAATCGTTAGCCGGCAAAACCGGGGTTTGTGATCGGCGTTGCAGGCGTGGGATCATTCGCGACCACCAGACTTGGCGTAAGCACGCGGAATGACTACAGATATCGATTATGAAGAATTGGACGACGCGCTGCGGCGCTGCGGTGCCAGCTGGGACGCAGCGCAGGTGCACGGATTGCTGAGCAGTCGTCTCGCGGTCGCGGGCACCGAAGCCGGTTTCGGCTGGCTGCAGGCCGTACTGGAAGGTACCGATCCCTCTAACGCGTTGACGGCGGAGTGCGAAACCCTGTTGTCGACGCTGTTTGAGCGCACCGGTTCGGCCCTGTCCGCGCGACTGTCGGAATTTACGCCGCTGTTGCCCGACGATGCAGCCGCCCCGGACCAGCGTGCGCAGGCCCTGGCGCACTGGTGTGAAGGCTATTTGCACGGGCTGGTTTCTGCCGATCACGGCGACGAGCTTCGGGCTCGATTGTCCGCCGAGCCGATCGCCGACATTATTAAAGACATGCTGCAAATCACCCGTGCCATGGCGGAAGAGGTCGACGACGAAGAGGCCGAAGAAGCGTACATGCAGCTGGTCGAGTACCTTCGCGTATCAGCGCAACTCGTGTTCGAGGAACTCGAGGACTTGCGTCAACCGCAAGACACAACGGATGCCGTCCACTGACGGCAGCCAGGAGACCCATGAAAGCCGAGGAATTTGCGCGACGACGTCGCCAGCTAATGCGCATGATGGGCAATGGTGGCATCGCTATCCTGCCTTCAGCGCCTGTCCGTATTCGTAGTCGCGACGTCGAACACCGCTATCGACAGGACAGCGACTTCTATTACCTGACCGGGTTCGAAGAACCCGAGGCGGTCGCGGTGCTGGTGCCGGGACGACCCAGCGGTGAGTTCGTCATGTTCTGCCGCGAGCGGGACAAGGCCAAGGAGATCTGGGATGGCTATCGAGCCGGGCCGGATGGCGCGGTGTCCGACTACCACGCCAACGATGCCTTCCCGATTGAGGATATCGACGACATTCTGCCCGGCATCATGGAATCGTGTTCACGCGTCTACTACGCGATGGGCCTGAATCCGGATTTCGATACGCATATGGCCGAGTGGGTGAATTCCCTGCGTTCGGGTGGTTCGCGCGGTGTGCATGCACCCGAGGAATTCATCGCGCTGGATCACCTGCTGCACGACATGCGCCTGTACAAAAGCCGCGGCGAGATCGCAGCAATGCGTCGCGCAGCGAAGGTCGCTGTCGGCGCACACAAGCGGGCCATGCAGGCAACGCGCCCCGGTCGATTCGAATTCGAGATCGAGGCGGAGTTTTTGCACGAGTTTCGCAAGCACGACGCCTGGATGTCGTACAGCCCGATCGTGGGCGGCGGCGAGAACGCCTGCACGCTGCATTACGTCACCAATCGCGATGAACTTAAGGACGGCGACCTGCTGTTGATCGACGCCGGTTGCGAACTCGACTACTACGCATCGGACGTCACGCGGACGTTTCCGGTGAATGGCCGGTTTACGCCAGAGCAGAGAGCGGTTTATGAGATCGTGCTTGAAGCACAGCTGGCAGCGATCGACAAGACGGTGAAGGACAACCATTGGAACGAACCCCACGACGCGGCGGTGCAGGTAATTACCCGGGGGTTAAAAAAGCTGGGCCTGCTGGAAGGCAGCCTGCCACGATTGATCAAGGACGGCGCCTACCGTGAATTTTTCATGCACAAGACCGGTCACTGGCTCGGAATGGATGTGCACGATGTTGGCGACTACATGGTTGGCGACGAGTGGAGACTGCTGGAAAACGGCATGGTGACGACCGTCGAGCCCGGCATCTACATTCCGAATTCGCGAAAGGTGCCGGCGCGCTGGCGCGGCATCGGTATCCGGATCGAAGACGATGTCGCCGTGACCAACAAGGGCCCTGACGTGCTTAGCAAGGGACTGGCCAAAGAGCCCGATGACATTGAAAGACTGATGGCGGCGGCATGAGCCGGTCTTTTGACATCGTTATCGGCGGCGGCGGTATGGTGGGAACGTCGCTGGCGCTTGCACTCGAACCGCTGGGACTGAAAGTGGCCGTCGTCGAGCCGGTGCAGGTGACAGACGACGAACAGCCGAGCTTTGATGAACGTTCAACGGCGCTGTCTCGCAGCACGCAACGCATGTTCTCCGCCATGGCGCTGTGGGATGACGTGGCGGCGGCCAGCACGGCGATTCGCCGAATACACGTTTCGGACAAGGGTCGCTTCGCGTTTTCACACATCGATGCGAAAGAGCAGGGTGTCGAGGCGCTTGGTCACGTGGTGATCAACCGAGTGCTGGGCGGCGTGCTGCGACATCGCCTGCGGTCGTCGAACGCAACGCTGTTTTGTCCGGATCGCATCACGGCTGTTGAGGAGACGGACGACGGCGCACGCTTGACGCTCGAGTCCGGCGAAACGCTGGAGGCGGGCTTGCTGGTCGCCGCCGACGGTGCGCGATCCAGCCTGCGCGAGCAGCTTGGCATCGGCGTGGAGCGCAAGGACTATGATCAGTCTGCGATTATCGGCAACCTTTTGCCGGAACGTTCGGCCGCCGGCGTCGCGTACGAGCGCTTCACGGAGGATGGGCCGCTTGCCATGCTGCCGATCGCTGACGATCGTGTCGCGTTTGTCTGGGTCACCACGCACTTCCACGCCGACCAGCTGATCAAACAGGACGATGCGACATTCACGCGGACCCTGCACGAATCTTTCGGCCATCGACTCGGTGACTTTTCAAAAATCGGCACGCGTACGCGATATCCGCTGACACTCAGTAAGGCACATCGCCTGCGGTCGTCGCGAAGCGTGCTGGTCGGCAATGCGGCGCACGGTCTGCATCCGGTTGCTGCCCAGGGGTTCAACCTCGGCCTGCGTGATGTGGCTGCGCTGTGCGACTGCATCAAGGACGCGCCCGGCGACGTGAGTGAACAGCTCGAGCGGTACGCGTCCTGGCGTCGCAAGGACCAGGGTACGCTGGTGTCCATCACCGATGGCCTGGTCGAGTTGTTCCGTTCGCCGAACCCGGTCGCTCGCGCGGGCCGCGCGGTCGGCATGCTCGGCTTCGACCTGATTCCCGGTGTCAGGCAGGCCTTTGCCCGGCAAATGATGGGGCTGAACGGTCGCCTGCCGCGACTGTCTCGCGGAGTGCCGCTCGAGTGACACATCACACGGTCATCGTCGGCGCGGGCGTCATTGGTCTGACAGCGGCCGCGTTGATGGTCAGCCCGCGCTGCCGCGTCACGCTGATCGATCCTGCAGACGGTCCGCCAGCCGACGACGGTGATGTCGGTCTTCGCGTGTCAGCCATCGCAGCCGGTTCGGTCGATATTCTCAACGCAGCCGACGCCTGGTCCCGGCTACAGGCCGAGCGTTGTCATCCGTACGCCGGCATGTGTGTCTGGGATGCGGCTGATGCACCGGACAGTCCACGGGCGGTGCGATTTAACGCCGATGAGTTCGGTGCGTCGGAGCTTGGATACATCGTAGAGAACGCCGCGTTGCAGCGCGCGTTGCACAGTGCCGTTCAAGCGTCGGCGGTCAATCTGCGCTATGCAGCCCGACTGGATCGCGTCGACATCGAAGCGCGCCGGGTTCACCTGAAGAGTGGCGAGGTCATCGATTACGACCTGCTGGTCGGCGCCGACGGCTTGCGTTCGACGATTCGCGAACTAGCCTCAATCGAGACGGCGACAACGAACTACCAGCAGGATGCCGTCGTCACGCATCTGCGGCCGGAACGTCCGCACGAGGATACGGCGTGGCAGCGTTTCCTGCCGAGCGGTCCGGTAGCGCTGTTACCGCTGGCGGACGGACGGGTATCCACCGTCTGGTCAACCGGCAGCGACGAAGCAAAGTCGGCGCTCGACGCGGACGACAAGACGCTTGGGCGCTTGCTGACCGATGCCACGGATGCGGTGCTCGGTCAACTGGTCGTGGAGGGGCCGCGCGGCCATGTCCCGCTTCGGGCGCACCATGCAAAGGACTACGTGAGGACGGGCGTTGTGCTGGTCGGTGACGCAGCCCACGGTATTCACCCGATGGCGGGGCAGGGCGCTAACCTGGGACTGCGCGACGTCGCGGCGCTGGCGGAGGTTGTCTCGATGGCCCTCGCGGAGGGCGAGCATCCCGGTTCACGGCGAGTGCTTCGCCGCTACGAGCGAGCGCGACGTTTTGACAACGCCAGCATGCTGAATGGCTTGTCAGCGCTGAATCGACTGTTCGCCAGCGAGACCTCATTGGTCGGTGAGCTGCGCCGCAACGGCATGCAGCTGTTCAACGCCAGCGGCCCGATTCGCGCGCACGCGGTCAAAACCGCCTTCGGCAAGTCGTTCAGCTGAGCCGGGGGCCGCGTCGGTGCGGCTCGCGGCAACCGGTCGCCGGCGAGACTGGCCACTACATCGGCTATTGGCTATCATCCGCCGTACCGACATGTAGCGCATGCCGAAGAGATCCCGTTTGATCGGGACGCCGAAGGCGCAACTCGCCCGGAAACGCTCAGGCAAAAGGACTGCATGTGCTCGTCGGCTCTGGAGAGCGGCCAACATTAAGGCCCACCGAAGGGGAAAGTGGCAATCAGCCATTAATCTCTCAGGTACCAAAGGACAGAGGGGCGGCAGACCGGTGTCTGCCGCCCTTTTTCTTTGGAAGCCGCATGGGACAACGCACTGCTCTTTACGACACTCATGTCGCCGCTGGCGCGAAGATCGTCGACTTCGGCGGTTGGGACATGCCGCTTCACTACGGATCCCAGAAACAGGAGCACCATGACGTTCGCCAGCAGGCCGGCGTATTCGATGTCTCCCACATGACCGTTGTTGACCTGTCCGGCAGCGATTCGGTCGATTTCCTCTCCCGCTTGCTCGCCAATGACGTTGCTCGACTGAAGGTGCCCGGCAAGGCGCTCTACAGCTGCATGTTGAATGACGAGGGTGGTGTCATCGATGACCTGATTTGCTACTGGCTCGGCGATGATCGCTATCGACTGGTCGTCAACGCGTCCACGCGCGACAAGGACATCGCGTGGATCGAGAAGCAGTCTGCCGCGTTTGACGTCGATGTGCGCGAACAGACGGACGCCGCGATGGTCGCTGTACAGGGCCCCGGGGCACGGGAACTGACCGCGGCTTGCCTCACGGAGGCACAGGCCGCAGCGGCGTTATCGCTGAAGCCGTTTACCGGCGAGCAAACGGAGTCGCTGTTTATCGCGCGAACGGGTTACACCGGTGAAGATGGTTTCGAAATTGTCGGATCGGCTGATGACATCGTTGCGCTGTGGGGCCGATTGATCGACGCGGGCGTCAAACCTGCCGGTCTCGGTGCACGCGACACACTGCGCCTCGAAGCCGCGATGAACCTGTACGGCAACGACATGGACGAGACCACGACGCCGCTCGAGGCCGGGCTCGCGTGGACCGTGGCTTTCGATCCCGCAGATCGCGATTTTATCGGCCGTTCCGCGCTGGAGTTGCAGAAAGACGCCGCAGCACTGCCGCGCTTTGTCGGCCTCGTGCTTGAAGGCAAAGGTGTCCTGCGCGGGCACCAGCGCGTCGTGGTCGACAACGTTGGCGAGGGCGAAATTACATCCGGCGGGTTCTCGCCGACGATGGAACAGTCCATTGCGCTGGCGCGACTGCCCGCTGGCGACTACGACAGCGCAAGCGTAGATATCCGCGGCAAGCTACAGCCGGTCCGAATCGTAAAGCCGCCGTTTGTCCGCAACGGCGAAGTCAGAATCTGAACACTTACACCGAAGGAGTGACGACATGAATGAATTGCCAGGCGATCTGCTCTACACCGACGAGCACGAATGGCTGCGTCGCGAAGACGACGGTTCAGTCACCATTGGCATCACGGAACACGCGCAGGCCGCGCTCGGTGATCTCGTCTACGTTGAACTCCCCGAGGTCGACCAGGAGGTCGACGCCGGTGGTGACATGGCGGTCGTCGAATCGGTGAAGGCCGCGTCCGACGTCTACGCACCGATTGCCGGCACGATTGTCGCCATCAACGAGACGCTGTCCGACGATCCTGAAACGATCAACAACGACCCGTACGGCGACGGCTGGATCGTTCGCCTGCAACCCAGCGGCGACGAAGGCAGCCTGATGTCGCCGGATGACTACCAGAAATTCCTCGACGAACTGGACGACTGACATGCCGTTTATCCCGCACACCGATAAGGACATCGCCGAGATGCTCGACGCCATTGGCGCAGACAGCATCGACGATCTGTTCGACGAAATTCCCGAAGGCCTGAAGATCGATGCTCTGGACGCTGTTCCCGAGGCGCTGTCGGAGATGCAGGTCACTCGCCTGATGCACGAGCGCGCGGCACAGGATGGCCAGCCGCTGTGTTTTATCGGTGCGGGCGCTTACGAGCATCACGTGCCGGCGGCGGTCTGGGAGACCACAACACGCGGTGAATTCTACAGCGCGTACACGCCGTACCAGGCGGAAGCGAGCCAGGGCACGCTACAGACCATCTACGAATACCAGACGATGATCACGTCACTGACCGGCCACGATGTCAGCAACGCATCCTTGTACGACGGGGCATCGGCGCTGGCTGAGGCAGCGCTAATGGCCGTGCGCAGCAATCGCAAGGTCAAGAGCGGCCAGGTGCTGCTCGCACCCGGCGTGAATCCGGTTTATAAGAAAGTGGGCCAGGCCATTGCCGGCAGCCAGGGCCTGCGATTCGAGACACTGCCGATGAACGCTGCCAGCGGCCGGCTCGATTTTGCCGCGCTGGACGACTCGGCGGAGCCCGTTGCTGTGGTTATCCAGCAGCCGACGTTCCAGGGCACACTGGAAGACGTTGACCGCATCGTGGACTGGGCGCATGCCCGCAATGCGATGGTGATCTCGATCACCAACCCGACATCATTGGCGGTTCTGAAAGCGCCCGGTCACTGGGGTGAACAGGGCGCCGACATCGCGATTGGCGAAGGCCAGCCGCTGGGCGTACCGATGTCGTCCGGTGGACCGTACTTCGGCTTTATGACCTGCAAGCAACCGTATGTCCGGCAGATGCCCGGGCGTATCGTCGGCAAGACCACCGATCTCGACGGCAAGCCCGGTTTTGCCCTGACGCTGCAGGCACGTGAGCAGCACATTCGCCGCACCAAGGCGACGTCGAACATCTGCACCAACCAGGGCCTGATGGTGACCGCGGCGACCATTTACATGTCGCTGCTCGGTTTCGAAGGCCTGCGTCGTGTGGCATCTGAGTCGCTGTCCAACACGCGTCGCCTGCTGGACGGTCTGACCAGCATCCCGGGTGTAAGCAAAGCCTTCGATGCGCCGCACTTCCACGAAGTCGCGATACGACTCGAGCGTCCGGTCGCGGAAGTGCTGGAAGCACTGTCGGCCCACAACATCCTCGGTGGCTACGATCTGTCCAAAGAGTATCCGCAGCTCGGCGACGTCCTGCTCGTGTGCGCAACGGAAACCAAGACGGCGGCAGATATCGACGCTTACGTCGAGGCATTGCGTGACATCCTGCGGCAAAGCAGCACGCGCTCGGCCTGAACGCGATATGGCCACGATCACCTTTGAGGGCAAGAACTACCCGACCTTTGGCGAGTTGCCGAAGGTCGGATCGAGCGCGCCGGACATCAAACTCGTGGATACCGAGTTGAACAACGTGTCGCTGGCCAACTGGATCGGCAGGCGCAAACTGATGAATATCATCGTCAGTATCGACACAGAGGTCTGCGCGAAGTCGGTGGTTGAGTTTTCGAAAGCCGCCCGAGGGCACGACGACCTGGCGATGCTGACGGTTTCTTACGACCTGCCATTCGCACATCGGCATTTCCACAAAGACAAGGACATCGACAACACCACGGGCCTGTCGGCGATTCGCCACGAAGGCTTCGGTGAAAACTATGGCGTACAGATCATGCAAGGCCCGCTGGCCGGCATGTTCTCGCGCGCCGTCGTTGTGCTCGACGAAAACAACACCGTTGTCTACACCGAGCAGGTCGAAGACATCGCTACCGAACCGGATTACGTCTCAGCGTTTCGAGCTTTAGGTCTCGACGCTGCATAAGCAAAGAGGAATCAAACCCGTGTCAGTCAACCTCTATGAAAAAACCATTTTTGAGAAGTCTCGTGAAGGTCGTCGTGCCACCGCACAGGCACCGCTCAACGACGTTGAGCTCGATCTGCCGGATTCTCTGAAGCGCAACGACGTGCCGACGATGCCGGAAGTCTCAGAGCTGCAGGTCGTGCGTCATTACACGCGCCTGTCGCAGAAGAACTTCTCAATCGACACGCACTTCTACCCGCTGGGTTCGTGCACGATGAAGTACAACCCGAAGGCCTGCAACACACTGGCGAAGCTGCCGGGTTTCGCTAACCGACACCCGCTGGGACCGGTCAGTCACGGCCAGGGTTATCTCGCCTGCATGTACGAACTGCAGGATATGCTGAAGGACGTCACCGGCATGCGGGGCGTCTCGCTGACGCCAATGGCCGGCGCGCAGGGTGAACTCGCCGGCGTCGCGATGATTCGTGCGTATCACGACGCACGCGGTGATTTTGAGCGACGCGAGATTCTCGTACCGGACGCGGCGCACGGCACCAACCCGGCCACGGCTACGATGTGCGGCTGCAAGGTCCGCGAACTGCCAACCAACGACGAGGGCGACGTTGATGTTGAGGCGCTGAAGGCCGCGGTCGGGCCACAGACCGCCGGCATTATGCTGACCAACCCGTCAACGCTGGGGGTGTTTGAACGCAAGATCCAGGAGGTTGCAGGCATTGTGCACGAAGCGGGTGGTTTGCTGTATTACGACGGCGCCAATCTGAATGCGATCCTCGGCAAGGTACGTCCGGGCGACATGGGTTTTGACGTTATCCATATGAACCTGCACAAGACCTTCTCGACGCCGCACGGCGGCGGTGGTCCGGGCTCGGGTGCCGTCGGCGTTGCCGAGCGCCTGCTGCCGTTCATGCCACTGCCGGTCGTCGGCAAGAAGGACGTTGACGGTGAAACCCGCTACGACTGGCTGACCGAAGAGGACATGCCGCAGACCATCGGTCGCCTGTCAGGATTCATGGGCAATGCCGGCGTCAACCTGCGCGCCTACATCTACATGCGCATGCTGGGCCGCGACGGTATGCGTCGTGTCGCCGAGTTCGCCACACTGAACGCGAACTACCTGCAGGCCAGGTTGCGAGACGCCGGTTTTGAGCTGGCATTCCCGACCCGTCGCGCCAGCCACGAGTTCATCATTACGCTGAAATCGGAGGCCAAGAAGTACGAGCTGACGGCGATGGATATCGCAAAAGCGCTGCTGGACCACGGGTTTCACGCGCCGACAACCTACTTCCCGCTGATGGTGCCGGAATGCCTGCTTATCGAGCCGACGGAAACCGAGAGCAAGGAAGCACTGGATGCGTTTGTCGACGCGATGACCGCGATTGTCACCGACGTTCGCGACAACGGCGCCAAGTTCAAGGATGCGCCGTACACCATGCCGGTGCGCCGTCTCGACGACGTCAAAGCGGCACGCGAGCTAAACGTTCGTTGGGAGCCGAGTTCCGAAGACGCCGCCTGATCAAAATGTGACCGCTTCCTGCAATTAGCGGGAACCGGACGCAGGCGATATAGTCTGTGGTTCATACCCTGTCTTTTATCTCTCGGATACAGAATGAACTACGGCAAACAAGGCGTCGTCGTCGCCCTCCTTTTCTTCGCGAACAGCGCTCTTGCTGAAGACTCCGCCTGGGTAGCGACGCTCGAGCGCATCTCTTCGGGCGTCGTATCGATTCGCGTTGACAGCACCCGCGCCTTCGATACGGAGTGGAATTCGTCCAGCCAGGCCACCGGCTTCGTTGTCGACGCTGAGCAGGGCCTGATCCTGACCAATCGCCACGTTGTCACACCGGGACCGGTCGTTGCCGAGGCGGTTTTTCGTAACAACGAAGAAGTCAGGCTGACGCCGGTCTATCGCGACCCGGTACACGACTTCGGATTTTTCCGATACGACCCCGCCGAATTGCGTTACATAACGCCGGCCGAGCTGCCCCTGTCGCCCGACGGCGCCGGTGTCGGCCGTGAGATTCGCGTTATCGGTAACGACGCCGGCGAACAACTGTCCATCCTTGCGGGCACCATTGCGCGACTCGATCGCAAGGCGCCGGACTACGGCCGAGGTAAGTACAACGACTTCAACACCTTCTACCTGCAGGCAGCCAGCGGAACCTCAGGAGGCTCGTCGGGTTCGCCGGTCGTCAATATCGACGGCGAAGTTGTCGCCCTGAATGCCGGCGCAAATAACTCGGCGGCCAGCAGTTTCTTCCTGCCGCTCGATCGCATCGAACGCGCCAAGCGATTGATCCAGGAAGGCGAAACCGTCTCGCGCGGCACCCTGCAGACCATGTTCGAGAACAAGCCCTACGACGAGTTGAAACGACTTGGCTTGAGCGATGATTCGGAACGCGAAGCGCGCTCAACCTTTCCGAAACAGACCGGCATGCTGACGGTCGAGCAGGTCATTCCGGGCTCCGCCGCCGCGGACAAACTGTCGCCGGGTGACATCCTGATTCGCGTCGACGGCGAGCTGATCACGCAGTTTGTGCCGCTCGCGGCCGTGCTCGACGACAAGGTTGGCGAAACGATCGAACTGGAGCTCGAACGAGGCGGTCGCAGCATGATCCATGAGATTGTCGTCGACGACCTGCATGCAATAACACCGGACGAGTACGTCCAGTTTGGCGATGCCATTGTCAACAACCTGTCCTACCAGCAGGCGCGTCATTACAACCTGCCGGTGGCAGGCGTCTACGTCGCCAACCCGGGCTACGTTCTGTCGAAAGCCGGCATTCCTCGCGGCGCCGTTATCACCGAATTCGGCACATCGCCTATTCGCTCCGTGGACGATCTTGAAGCGGCTATTGACCTCCTGGCCGACCGTGATCGCACACAGGTGCGTTACGTGACCATCGACAATCCGAGCAACAGCATCCTGCGACCCTTCGAGATGGATCGCACCTGGTTTCCTGCGCGTCGTTGCCAGCGCGATGACGACACCGGCGTCTGGCCGTGCCGCGAACTGGCCGATGGTCCGGCGCCGGAGGCGGAAGAGGGCGGTTCCACGAAGTTTGCCGATCATTCGGATCCGCGCGTACGCGCGATCGCGCCGTCCCTGGTCGTCGTCAATTTCGACCTGCCGTACACGGTCTCCGGCGTGGCCGAACGTCATTACTACGGCACCGGACTGGTTGTGGATGCCGAACGCGGCTATGTCGTGGTTGACCGCAATACGGTGCCGATCGCGATTGGTGACGTCACGGTGACCTTTGCCGGTTCCCTCGAAGTGCGCGGCAAGGTCGAACAACTGCATCCGCTGCACAATCTGGCCATCGTGTCCTACGATCCGGCCAGCATCGGTGATACGCCGGTGAAAGCAGCACGCTTCCAGCCGCGCGAACTGGCCAGCGGCGACGACGTCTTCGTGGTTGGCAAGAAGCCGGACCACCAGCTCACCTTCCAGGAGAGCAAGGTCGCGTCCATTGATCCGATGGTGCTGCCGCTGTCACGCACGCTGCGTTTCCGCGACTCGAACATCGAAGGAATCAACCTGGTTAACGCGCCGAATGACTTTGACGGCGTGCTGGTCGACCGTCGCGGCCGCGTGCTGGCCGTGTGGTCCAGTTTCGTTGCCCAGTCCGGCGGTGATACCGCGCAGTTTAATCGCGGCGTGGGGGCAGACCTGGTCATGGAATTCGTCGACAAGGTGCGCAATGACGAGCCGTTTTACTCACTGGAAGCCGAGTTTGTTTACGCACCGCTGTTTGCTGCTCGCAAGATGGGTGTTGACGAAGACTGGCTCGAGCAGCTGGAGACGGCCAACCCGGACAAACGCCGGGCCCTGTCCATCAGTCGGCTGGTTGCCGGCAGCGATGCGTCGGCCAAGCTCAGAAACGGCGATATGGTGCTCGCGGTCGACGGTGACGTCGTGACCAGCTACCGGGAACTCGAGAAGTCGGTCCAGAAACCGGAAGTCACGATCACCGTGTGGCGCAACGGCGAAGCCACGGACATCACGATTCAGACCGCGGCGCTCAGCGGCGACGGCATCGACCGTGTGGTCGCATGGGGCGGCGCGCTGTTGCAGAATCCGCACCGTGCGATGGCGGCGCAGCGTGGCATCGAACCGAACGGTGTTTACGTAGCGTTCTTCAGCTATGGCTCACCGGCGACCCGCTACGGTCTCTGGGCCGGACGCCGGGTGGTCGAAATTGACGAAACACCAATCGCACACCTGCAGGATTTCGTCGACGTGGTGTCGAGTAAGGAAGACCAGGAATCGATTCGCATCAAAACCGTGTCCTGGAATGGCGCCATCGACGTCATCACCCTGAAGCTCGACAACCAGTACTGGCCAGCCTACGAAATCCGCCGTGACAACGACGGTTGGCGCAGGCTCGACATCGGCGGTTAACCGGTCAGCTGGCGCCGCTGCCTGCCTCACTGAGGCTGGCGGCCAGCGCTTCCCAGCTGGTGACGGGCAATTCGCAGCGCGTGCCAACGCAGCGGTAGGCGAGTGTTTCACCGTCCTTTGATGCCTTGTCGCGGAGCCCGGCGGGGAGGTCCTGCTCGCAACCGTCGATCGCAAAGACCATACGCTTCGGTGCGAACAGGCGGTTGGCCGAGCGTTGCCAGTTGCCAATTTCGTCCGCGGGGCCTCGCAGAATGATGGATTCGGGCGGCGTGAGGTAATCGTCCAGCGCGTTCAGCAAGCTGGCGTGGCCGTGCGGGTAGTCCTGCATCGCCTGCCAGGCAGTACGAAGCCCGCGCTCGGCGGCGGTCAGGTAGCGAGTCTCTCCAAGCAACAGCCCCAGGCGCTGTAGCGCAAACAAGCCGATTCCGTTGCCGGATGGTAGGGCCTCATCGGCCAGCGGCTTGCTGCGGTGGATCAGTGCCTCGTGGTCGTGCGCTGTAAAAAACAAGCCGCCGTCTTCATCGTCTTCAAAGTGCTCCAGCATCGCGTCCGCCAGGGCCACCGCAAACTCGAGCTGCGATGTTGACCAGCGAGACTGCAGCAGCTCCAGAACAGCATCCAGCATGAAGGCGTAGTCATCGAGATAGCCATTAAAGCGGGCCTGGCCGTCTTTCCACGAGGCTTGCAGGCGGCCTCCCGCGAACAGGTGACCGCACACGAACTCGGTGGCTGCGACCGCTGCGTCGACGAGTTCATCGCGTTCGAGCATGCGGCCCGCCATCGCGAGGCCGCGGATCACCAGGGCGTTCCAGCTTACCAGTCGCTTTTCATCCCGGTCCGGCGCGACACGCTCGGCGCGGCGCGCTTTCAGGGCGACAAGCCCGCGGCCGATGGCCTCGCGCGTGTTGTCCATTGTCGCGCCCTGTTCCCGGGCGATGGACTTCAGGTCACGGACCGCACTTAAGTGCCAGCGGCCTTCGAAATTTGCGTCGCCGTCGAGACCGTAGCGCGCCGCGAACAAGGCATAATCATCACCTAGCAGCGCCCTGACTTCGTCCGGTGTCCACGTGTAGAACCTGCCTTCCCCGCCGTCCGAATCGGCGTCACGTGACGAGAAAAACCCGCCGTCGCCAGCCTGCATGTCCTCGAGCAACCAGTCGGCTACCCGGTTGGCGGTATCGCTGAACAGCGAGTCGCCGGTCGCGATAAACGCCTCGGCATACACCGCCAGTAACGCACCGTTGTCGTACAGCATCTTCTCGAAGTGCGGGATCTGCCAGAAACGATCAACCGAATATCGACAAAAACCGCCGCCTATGTGGTCGAACACACCACCTTCCGCCATCCGTGTCAGGGTCAGCGAACTCATAAACAACGCATCAAGGTTGGGTTCCGCCGAATGTGCCGTTTCGCGCCAGCGACGCAGCAGTCCGGCAAGTATCGCGGGCTGGGGGAATTTCGGCGCCCTGCCGACGCCGCCAAATTCCCGGTCGAAAGCCTGGGCGATGCGCTCGCTGAACCCGGCCAGGGGTGATCGATCAAGAACACCGTCGTTGTCGGCGCCCGGGGGCTCGAGCTGGCGGAAAATATCCATCAGGCACGCCCCCTGTTCCTGTACCTCTGTTCGTTGCTCACGGTAGTAGGTCGAGACGTTGTCGAGGATCTCGGAGAACGCCGGCATACCGTGGCTCGGCGTTTTCGGAAAATACGTGCCGCCGAAAAAGGGTCGGCGGTCGTCGGCATCGATGAACATCGTCAGCGGCCATCCACCGCCACGCTGGGTCAATAACTGGTGCGCCGTCTGGTAGACCCGGTCGATGTCCGGACGCTCCTCGCGGTCGACCTTGATGTTGACGAACAGCGCATTCATCACCGCCGCCGTATCGTCATCTTCGAACGATTCGTGCGCCATCACGTGACACCAGTGACAGGCCGAGTAACCGATCGACAGCAACACCGGTTTTCCGGACTCGCGGGCCAGCGCAAACGCCTCTTCGCCCCAGGGGTACCAGTCGACCGGATTGTCGGCATGCTGCAGCAGGTAGGGGCTGGTCTCGGTGGCGAGTCGATTGCTCATGGCAAAGGTCGGTATTCAGGGGGCGCTCACTATACCGCAGCGCGATGTTAGACTACGCGCTGTTCGCGCCCCAGGGTTTCTGTCGAGTGTTCACGTTCCCGAATTTCGACCCGATTATCTTCTCGATCGGGTTCATAAATATTGGCTGGTACGGACTGATGTACGTCATCGGTTTCCTGTTTGCCTGGTGGTTGGCGCGTCGCCGTTGTCAGCGCGCCGATTCGATTGTCAATGCCGAGCAGGTGGATGACCTGATGTTCTACGGCATGCTGGGTGTGATCCTCGGTGGCCGCATCGGCTATGTGTTGGTCTACGGCTGGTCAGACCTTACCTCGGACCCGCTGTACATCTTCAAGGTTAACCAGGGGGGCATGTCGTTCCACGGCGGCCTTGTTGGTGTCATGGTTGCGATGTGGTGGTTTGGGCGGAAGCTCGGTCACGATATGTTGACGGTGACTGACTTCGTCGCACCGTTGGTGCCACTTGGCCTGGGTTTCGGGCGCCTCGGCAATTTCATCAACGGCGAGCTGTGGGGCAAGGAGACCGACGGTTGGTGGGGCGTGCTGTACAACGGCCGCGTTCTCCATCCGACCCAGCTGTATGAGGCGGCGCTCGAGGGATTAGTGTTGTTCATTATCCTCTGGTGGTTTTCGTCGAAGCCCCGGCCGCACATGGCCGTATCCGGCCTGTTCCTGCTGGGCTACGGGGCCGGTCGCTTCATTGTCGAGTTTGTTCGCGTGCCAGACAGCCACATGGGGGACGGTGGTTACGTGTTGTTCGGTTGGGTAACCACCGGTCAGATTCTGACATTGCCGATGCTTGTCGGTGGTTTGGTGCTAATGACTCTGGCGTATCGTCGCCAGGCACAGGTTTAGAAAAGCAATGCAGGCATACCTCGATCTCATGCGGCGGGTTCGCGATACCGGCGCACGCAAGGAAGACCGTACGGGTACCGGCACACTCAGTGTGTTCGGACACCAGATGCGTTTCGACCTGTCGGAAGGTTTCCCGATGGTCACCACCAAGAAACTGCACGTGAGATCGATCATTCACGAATTGCTGTGGTTCCTGAGTGGTGACCAGAATATTCGCTACCTGCAGGAAAACGGCGTTTCGATCTGGAACGAGTGGGCCGATGACGACGGCAATCTCGGCCCGGTCTACGGCGTGCAGTGGCGAAGCTGGGGCACGCCCAGCGGCGAGTCAATCGACCAGATCCGCCAGGTGATGCGTCAGCTTAAGGAATCGCCGGATTCACGACGTATCATCGTCTCCGCCTGGAACGTCGCCGATGTCGACAACATGGCCTTGCCGCCGTGCCACTGCCTGTTCCAGTTCTACGTTGCCGACGGGAAACTGTCCTGCCAGCTTTACCAGCGAAGCTGCGATATCTTCCTCGGCGTCCCGTTCAATATCGCGTCGTACGCGCTGCTGACCCACATGATGGCGCAGCAGGCCGATCTCGACGTCGGTGATTTTGTCTGGACCGGCGGCGACTGCCACCTGTACCTGAACCATCTCGAACAGACCGACGAGCAGCTGACGCGAGAACCGCTGCCTTTGCCGACTCTCAAGATCGAGCGAAAGCCGGAGAGCATCTTCGACTATCGTTTTGAGGACTTCGACATCGTCGGCTACGAATCCCATCCGCACATCGCGGGTAAGGTCGCCGTTTAGCGGCCTGGAGCAGCCTCTCTTGATCAGTCTCATCGTGGCGGCGTCGAGCAACGGCGTGATTGGCGTCGATGGCGATCTGCCCTGGCGGCTGCCCGACGACCTGAAGCGTTTTAAAGCCCTGACAACCGGCAAACCGGTGATCATGGGTCGCAAAACCTGGGAGTCCATTGGACGCCCGCTGCCGAACCGACAGAATATCGTCATCAC
>JBCDJX010000054.1:0-23209 GCA_038747355.1 Pseudomonadota bacterium
ATGGGTCGCCTGCTGCACAACGCCCTGCTTAGCCTCGGTATTGAAGACGAGACCCGTGAAGCGCTGAGCCGTCTCGGCCTCGAGATGGAACAGGTTTACGACCGGGAATGGGACGCGGGACTGGGCAACGGCGGCCTCGGTCGACTCGCCGCGTGTTTCCTGGACAGCTGCGCGACGCTCGGCTTACCGGTTATGGGTTACGGCATCCGTTACCACTACGGCATGTTCCACCAGCGCATCAAGAACGGCCACCAGGTGGAAGAGCCGGATGCCTGGCTGCGCGAGGGATTCCCCTGGGAAATCGAGCGCGTCGAATTCGCTCAGACGGTGAAATTCGGTGGACACACGACGACCTTTACCGACGCCAACGGCAACGAGCGCTATCAGTGGGTCGAAACCAGTGACGTACTGGCAATCCCGTACGATGTCCCGGTACCCGGTTACCGCAATGACATCGTCAACACCTTACGACTCTGGTCAGCGTCGGCGACCGACGAGTTTGATCTCGATGAATTCAATGCGGGCTCCTACGCTGATGCGGTGGCGTCGAAGAACGAGGCGGAAAACATCACCATGGTGTTGTACCCGAACGCCGCTACAGAAAACGGCCAGGAGCTTCGACTGCGCCAGCAGTACTTCCTGGCTTCAGCCAGTCTGCAGGACACGATTCGCTACTGGGTTTCGCACAACGGTTCCAACTTCACAGAGTTTGCGGCGAAAAACTGCTACCAGCTCAACGATACGCATCCCGCTATCGCGGTTGCTGAACTGATGCGACTGCTGATGGACGAGCATCGTCTGGACTGGGACGAAGCCTGGGATATCACGCGCAACACGATGGCCTACACCAACCACACGCTGCTGCCGGAAGCGCTCGAGATGTGGCCAGTATCGATGTTCCGCCGTTTGTTGCCGCGACTGCTCGACATCATCTACGAGATCAACGCGCGCTTTATTACCGATATTTCGCAGCGCTGGCCGGGCGACAACAACCGTATCAAGCGCATGTCGTTAATCCAGGAAGGTCATGAGCCGATGGTCCGCATGGCCTACCTCGCCATCGTCGGCAGCTACTCGGTCAACGGCGTCGCCGAACTGCATTCGAAGCTGCTGACCGAAGGCCTGTTCCGCGATTTCGCCGAGATGTGGCCCGACAAGTTCAACAACAAGACCAACGGTGTTACGCAGCGTCGCTGGCTGGCTGCCTGCAACGCTGAGCAGTCAACGCTGATGACCGATCGTATCGGGGACTCCTGGATTGTCGAACTGTCGGAGCTGGAAAAGCTCAAGCAACACGTGGACGACGCTGATTTCCGCAGCGACTGGCGGCGCGCGAAACTGGCCAACAAGGTCAGGCTGGCGCGCACCGTCCAGGAGGAATGTGGCATCAGCTTGTCGACGACCATGATGTTTGACGTGCAGGTCAAACGAATCCACGAGTACAAGCGCCAGCTGCTGAATGTGCTGCACGCCATTCACCTCTACGATCGCATCCGCCGCGGTAACGGCGATGACCTTGTGCCACGCGCCATCATGATCGGCGGCAAGGCTGCACCGGGCTACGTCATGGCAAAAAACGTGATCAAGCTGATCAACAACGTCGCTCGCGTGATCAACTCGGATCCGCTGATGAACGATCGTCTGAAACTCGTGTTTTTCCCGGACTACAACGTCTCGGCGATGGAGATCATTTGTCCGGCGGCTGACCTGTCGGAACAGATATCGACGGCCGGCAAAGAGGCCTCCGGAACCGGCAACATGAAATTCATGATGAACGGCGCGGTGACCATCGGCACACTCGATGGCGCGAATGTCGAAATTCGTGAGGCGGTTGGCGACGAGAGCTTTTTCCTGTTCGGCCTCACAGTCGACGAAATCCAGGACCAGCGTGGCCAGTACGACCCGCAGGCGATCATCAACGCGGACGAGGATTTCGCGCGCGTCATGCACCTGCTGGACTCCGGACACTTCAATCGTTTCGAGCCGGGCTGCCTGGACTCGGTCATCCAGTCGATTCGGGAACCTTCCGACCAGTGGATGACGGCCGCCGATTTTCGATCGTTTATCGATGCGCAACGGCGCGTCGATGACGCCTACAAGGACGTCGAAGGCTGGACACGCATGAGCATTCTGAATGCCGCGATGTCCGGTCGTTTCTCAACCGACCGCACCATGCAGGACTACAACGACGACATCTGGCACCTCGAGACGATCAAGCTCAACAACGGACACTGATGCAGCAAGGCCATCCGGGACAACTCGGCGCAACGCCCGTTAAGGGCGGTGTGAACTTCGCCGTTTTCTCGTCCGTGGCGAATCGTGTCGAGCTGTGCCTGTTCGACGCGCTGGGCAAGGAAACCCGGCATGAGTTCAAGCACTGCGACGAGCATGTCTGGCACGGCTTCCTGCCCGATTGCCTGCCGGGACAACGCTACGGTTTTCGGGTGCACGGACCTTACGACCCGGACAAGGGCCTGTACTGCAACCCGGCGAAGTTGCTGGTCGATCCCTACGCCCGGCAGCTCGACCGTGACTTTGCGTGGCACCCGTCACTGTTTGGCTACACACAAAAAGGCGGTGCGAACTCGCGAAACAGCGCCAAGTGGGTGCCTAAGTCCGTGGTCGTCGCCGACTTCGATGATCCGGTCAGCCCGTCACCGAGAATCCCGTGGCAGGAGACCATTTTCTACGAGACCAACCTTCGGGGTTACACCATGCGTCATCCCGCGGTCGACGAGCGGGATCGTGGCCGATTTCTCGGCATGCGAACCCGCGAAGTGCTCGAGCACATCCGAAGCCTCGGTGTCACATCGATCGAACTGATGCCGGCGCACGCGTGGATCGATGAACACCACCTGGCAAAGAAAGATCTCAGGAATTACTGGGGCTATGCTTCCATGGCGTTTTTTGCCCCGATGCCGCGTCTGGGCGGAGACAACCCGCTGCAGGAGTTTCGTGAAATGGTCTCGGCCATCCATGACGCCGGCATGGAGGTCATTCTCGACGTGGTATACAACCACACCGGTGAGGGCGACGGACGCGGCCCGACCCTTTGTTTTCGCGGCCTGGACAATCTCGCGTATTACCGCACAGAGCCTGGCGATCCTTCGCTCTACATCAATGACACGGGCACCGGCAACACCGTGAATGTCGATCACCCGCAGGTGCAGCGACTCGTGATCGAGAGCCTGCGCTACTGGTCCACGCAGATGGGGGTCGATGGCTTCCGTTTCGATCTTGCGCCCGTTCTCGGCCGGCATGCCGACGGTTTTTCTCGCGACCATCCCCTGCTGACGGCCATCGGTGAGGACCTGGTGCTGCGCAACGTCAAGCTGATCGCTGAGCCCTGGGATCCGGGCCCCGGCGGCTACCAGCTCGGGCAGTTCCCGCCGCCCTGGGCGGAATGGAACGATCAGTTTCGGGATACCGCGCGACGCTTCTGGCGTGGCGACCAGGGGGCTACCGGTGAACTGGCGAGGCGGCTGCACGGCTCTGCGGACATTTTTGATGCGCACGGTCGGGCGCCTCACACCAGCGTTAACTTCATCACCGCCCACGACGGCTTCACCCTGTCGGACCTGGTCTCTTTCGATCATCGCCATAACGAGGCGAACGGCGAGAACAACCGTGACGGGCACGCGCATAACTTCAGCTGCAACTACGGCGTTGAAGGCGAAACCGACCTGACCGAAATCAACTCACTGCGACGCAAGCACCGTCTGAACCTGATCGCCACACTGCTGTTCGCACAAGGCACGCCGATGTTGCTGGCTGGCGATGAAATGGGCCACAGCCAGGGCGGCAACAACAACGCCTACGCGCAGGACAACGATATTGCCTGGCTCGACTGGTCCACGCTGTTTGACGACCAGGACTTCCTGGAGAAGGTAAAGCAGATGATCGCGCTGCGTCGCAGCCTGCCGCTGCTACGCCAGCAGCATTACGTGCACGGGCAAGTGAATACGGGCTTCAGCGTCATCGATATTCAGTGGCTAGATATCGACGGTTTGCCGATGCGGGAACACGCGTGGACAGATGCTTCCGTGTTCGCGGTCGCGTATATCGAAGAGGTATCCGGTGAGGATCGACGATTTGCGGTGATGTTGGTGAATCGCGGTGGCAAGGCGGCGAGGATGGCGTTGCCGGAGGGACTGCATGGTCGCGACTGGCACATCGCGTTCGTCACTCACGGTGACGCGGTGGCTATCAACGACCGGGTTGTTGGCATACCGGCGCGATCAGTTGCGCTGGTCACCAATAACAGGCAGTAGACGCTAACGGCCCGCGAAAATGTCGCGCATGCCCTGCCGGTTTACGCAGCCGCAGTTTTTCACGCCGCCCACCTGCTCGCAGAAGCTCACGTAGCCGGTCGGGCAGCGTAGAGCGTCACTCTCCTTGCGTCGTGCAAGAATGCGTTCACGTCGTTCCACCTCCGACCAGTCACCGCTGATGCTGGCCTCAAGCTCAAGCTGGTCCATGCTCTTGGTGCTGGCGCAGCCGGTGACAAGTAACAGTGCTGCCAAGACTCCTAAAACTTTCATCGATCGTACCTCGCGTATGGGTTAGCCGCTGTGCTGACGATCCATGGAGTACCAAAGCGCGCGCCGTCCATACGGTGAACCACGCCACACATTTCTGTTGCGAGATAAACGAAATAGTTAAAGTGCTTTCGAGCCACAGGACAGCGGCAAAAATAGCGGAGCCCCGCCTGCTTTGTTGCACCGACGCAACAGATAGCGTGTTTTGTAAAATTGTGAACTACTTCACAGCTTGGACTGTGCGGCCCATCGAAAAATCCCCGCCGTGCGCAGGTTTTTTCGCGGATTCAGTCGGTCGAAACCGGTAAACGCGTCGTGTACTTGACCCGGCGAAGCACAAAGGTAGAGCCGGCCGAGCGCACCGCGGGGTGCTTCAGGATCTCCTGGTTGAGGAATTCGGTGTAACTCTCCATATCGTGTGCAAACACGTGCAGGACATAATCTCGATCTCCCGCAACGGTAAAGCACTCGGTCACCTCGTCGAGGCGATTGACGTGGTTTTCAAACGCTTGCCGATTCTCGTCCGTGTGTTCGGTCATGGACACGGCCAGCAACACCTGGATATTGAATCCCGCCCGGCGCGGGTCCAGCAGCGCCACCTGCCGTTCGATCAGCCCCTGCTCCTCGAACTCGCGAATCCGCCGCGATGCGGACGAACGCGACATGCCGGCGACATCGGCGAGGTCACTCTGGTTGCGCGTATTGTCCCGCTGCAGTTCGTCCAGCAGGCGCCGATCACTGCGACTCAGTTTCATGAGCACATATTACTCACTTTTTATGGATATTGGTCACATTTTTCTCGTTCAATTAGACATAGAGCGCCTTATTGAACCCTTTTTTCGCTATTTGTAACCATAATGCTCGAAGCAAATTTGTTCCGGAGAATCCCGATGGCTGACCTGTTTGAAAACCCCATGGGCCTCGACGGCTTCGAGTTCGTCGAATTCGCAAGCCCCGACCCGCAGATCATTCGTGACGCGTTCGACTTGCTCGGATTTACCGCTGTCGCAAAACACCGCTCGAAGGCGGTCACGCTGTACCGACAGGGCGACATCAACTTCATTCTCAACGAAGAGCCCAACAGCGCGGCCCACTACTTCGCCCAGGAACACGGCCCCTCCGCCTGTGGTATGGCGTTCCGTGTTCGCGACGCACATCTCGCTTATGAGCGTGCACTCGAGCTCGGCGCCCAGCCCGTCGACATTCCGACCGGCCCGATGGAGCTGCGTCTGCCCGCGATCAAAGGCATTGGCGGTGCGCCGCTTTACCTGATCGATCGCTACAACGAAGGCAGCTCAATCTATGACATCGATTTCGAGTTTTTCGACGGTGTCGAACGGCGTCCGGAAGGCTGCGGCTTCAACGTTATCGATCACCTGACGCACAATGTGTACCGTGGCCGCATGGCGTTCTGGGCCGAGTACTACGAAACGCTGTTCAACTTCCGGGAAATCCGCTACTTCGATATCAAGGGCGAATACACCGGCCTGACCTCGAAAGCCATGACCGCACCCGACGGCCGCATCCGGATTCCGTTAAACGAGGAGGCCTCGCAGGGCACCGGGCAGATCGAGGAATACCTGATGGCGTTCAACGGCGAGGGCATTCAGCACATCGCCTTGTCCTGCGACGACCTGATTGCGTGCTGGGACCGGCTGAAGGCCCGCGGCATCGAATTCATGACGGCGCCGCCGGAAACCTACTACGAGATGCTCGAAGAACGGCTGCCGGGTCACGGCGAACCGGTCGACGAACTGAAATCCCGGGGCATTTTGCTCGACGGCTCGACCGACGGTAGCCCGAGGCTGTTGCTGCAGATATTCTCCAACAATATGGTCGGCCCAACTTTCTTTGAGTTCATCCAGCGCAAGAAAGACGAAGGCTTCGGCGAAGGCAACTTTAAAGCATTGTTCGAATCGATCGAACGCGACCAGGTTGCCCGGGGCATCGTTGATACAGAGGATCACGCCGCATGACGCTAAAGCGCATCCATCACGTCGCCTACCGTTGCCGGGATGCGAAGGAGACCGTTGAGTTCTACCAGCAGATGCTGGGCATGGAATTCACGATGGCTTTCGCCGAAGACCAGGTACCGTCGACCAAGGAACCTGATCCCTACATGCACGTGTTTCTCGATGCCGGCATGGGTAACGTCCTCGCCTTTTTTGAGCTGCCCACCAAGGAAGACATGGGCCGCGATGAAAAGACGCCGGCCTGGGTGCAGCACATCGCGTTTGAAGTCGAAACCTGGCAGGAATTGCTGGATGCGAAGGCGCATGTCGAATCCGCCGGTATCGACGTTGTCGGCCCGACCAACCACGGCATCTTCCAGTCCATTTACTTCTTTGACCCGAACGGTCATCGTGTGGAACTCGCCTGGAATAACGGCACCGACGAACAGCTGGCCGAGTTAAAACGGGTCGCACCCGATATGCTCGACGAGTGGAGCCAGACCAAGAAAGCACCGCGCCACGCAGCCTGGCTGCATGAACTGGAATTTGACGGGGACGCACAATGAAACTCGCCTCACTGAAGGGCGGTCGAGATGGCCGCCTCGTCATCGTGTCTCGCGACCTGCAGCGCTGCATCGACGCCACGGACATTGCCGGCACGTTGCAGGATGCGCTGGATCGCTGGGATGAGACCGTCTCAGCACTGTCGCAGCGGGCCGCTGAGCTTGAATCCGGCGGCGGCGAGAGCTTCGACCCGGCGAACTGTTCATCTCCCCTGCCCCGCGCGTTCCAATGGGCCGATGGCTCCGCGTACGTCAATCATGTCGAACTGGTCCGCAAGGCGCGCGGTGCCGAAATGCCGGCGAGCTTCTGGACCGACCCGCTGATGTACCAGGGCGGCTCCGACAGCTTTCTTGGGCCGCGCGATGCCATAGTGATGGCCGACGAAGCCTGGGGCATCGATTTTGAAGCCGAAGTCACCGTCGTCACCGGTGATGTGCCGATGGGTGTCTCGGCAGCGGATGCGGTAGGCCTGATCCGCCTGGTCATGCTCGTTAACGATGTGTCGCTGCGTAACCTGATTCCTGGTGAACTGGGCAAGGGATTCGGCTTCTTCCAGTCAAAACCGTCCAGCGCGTTCTCGCCAGTGGCGGTGACACCGGAAGAACTTGGCGACGCCTGGCGCGACGGCAAGCTGCATTTGCCGATGCTGTCGACACTGAACGAAGTTGCATTCGGAAAACCGGACGCGGGCGTGGATATGACGTTCCACTTTGGTCAACTCATAGCACACGCCGCGAAATCGCGGCCGCTGGCGGCGGGCAGCATCATCGGCTCGGGCACGGTCTCCAACAAGCTCGATGACGGACCGGGCAGGCCGATCGCCGATGGCGGCGTCGGCTATTCCTGTATTGCAGAAATACGCATGATCGAGACGATCAACGACGGCAAGCCGTCCACGCCGTTCATGCAGTTCGGCGATCGTATACGCATCGAGATGCACGATGCAGACGGCCGGTCCGTGTTCGGCCTGATTGACCAGACGGTCGAACGCTACGACGGCCCCTGATGTCGGCGACGCTCTACAGCTATTGGCGTTCGACCGCCGCTTACCGGATTCGCGTCGCGCTGAACCTGAAAGCCGTCGACTACGATCTCGTCTCGATTAACCTGGCACCCGGCGTGAAGGAAAACCGCGGAGACGACTACGCGACGCGTAACCCGCAGCAACTTGTTCCCTTCTTTGAAGACGACCGGGTCTCGCTCGCACAGTCGATGGCCATTCTCGAATACCTCGAGGAACGATACCCGGAACCGCGTCTGCTGCCGGCAGGCACACAGCAACGCGGGGAGGTTCGCGCGTTCTGCCAGCACATCGCCTGCGACGTGCATCCGCTGAACAACGTCAGCGTACTGACCTACCTGAGCAACGATCTGGGCATTGACGATGACGCGCGAAGTACGTGGTACGCGCATTGGGTGCATCGGGTGTTTCGGTCGGCCGAGTCGGAAATTGCACGCCATGGCGGTGCCTACGTTTTTGGCGACACGCTGACGATGGCTGACGTGCTGCTGGTCCCGCAGGTCTACAACGCGCATCGGTTTGACGTGCCGATGAGCGAATTCCTGAATATTCTCGCCGTGGAAGCCCGGTGCCTCGCACTCGATGCGTTTGACCGTGCGCGACCGGAGAAGCAACCCGACGCCTGATCCGGCGACGTTCGCGAACGGCTGTGCTAACGTCCGTGGCCGAATGAAAACGTTCAAGGACAGCCTAGATCAAAAGGACTTCGTCGTTACCGGGCAGCTCAGGCTGCACGAGAACGACAGCGCCGACGACGTGATTCGACAGGCAGAGATCCTGGCTGACGGCGTCGACGCGGTGTCGATTACCGACCTGCCGTACGGCGTGCTGCATATGTCCGGGCTTGCGGCCGCCTCGCTGTTGCTGCCCCGCGGTATCGATCCCGTTGTGCAGCTGTCCTCCCGCGACCGGAATCGCCTTGCCCTGAAAAGCGAGCTACTCGGTGCCGCCGCTATCGGCGTCACGAGCCTCCTGCTGCAGCGCGGCGACCAGTTACCGGATGGCGTCCTGCCCACCAGCAAACAGGTCTTCGACACCGGGGCGAAGCGCTTCCTGGGCATTGCGGGCCAGCTCAATCGCTATCGCAAGTCCACCGGCGTAGGCGAGCTGAATCTCGGCACCATGGCCACCGTCTTTCTGCCGGAAGATGACTGGGTTCCCAAAGAGCTGATGGCGAAGGTCAACGCCGGCGCGCGATTCATCCAGACCCAGATCTGCCTCGACCCGATTCTCCTGCAGCGCTACACGAATTTTCTCGTGTCGTCGAGAATCACGCGTCAGTGTCGCGTTATCGTCTCGATTCCGGTATTGAGCTCGGCGGAAAACGCGCGCTGGCTGTTCGAAAACCTGCGTGGTTCGGTGGTTCCTGAATCGATCGTGAGACGTTTCGAATCGGCATCCGACGAAGCGGCGTTTGGTATTGAGCTGGCAGCGGAGATGATCGAAGCGCTGCGCAACATCCCCGGCATCTGCGGCGTCAACCTGTCCACCACGGGACGGCCGGAAGGCATCGTCGAGGCCGCCCAACACGCAACGGCCTGAGCCGCCCGCTACAGCGTGTGCATCAGCTCTTCGCGCTCCCATTCGGGAACGCGCGCCTGGAACTCGCGATACTCCAGTTCCTTCACGGCGGTGTAGGCGTGAACAAAGTCTTCGCTGAACACCTCACCGAGCTCGTTCGACGCGCGCAGGGCGTCAATCGCCTCGTACTGATGGCGCAGCAGTGCGAACGGGACCTTGTAGGCCGAGCCTTCGATCTCCGGGCGCGCATCGATCTTTTTCATCATGCCGAGATAGCCACAGGCGAGCGTCGCCGCCAGCGCGAGATAAGGGTTTACGTCGCTGCCGGCGATACGATTCTCGACTCGACGCTGCTGCGGATCGCTCTCCGGAACGCGAAGCCCCGCGGTGCGATTGTCGACACCCCACTCGAGGTTGATCGGCGATGACCAGTGACTCAGGAAACGCCGGTAGGAATTCGCATACGGTGCGAACATCAGCAAGGCGCTCTTCATGTAGGTCTGCAGCCCACCAAGGAAGTAGCTGAACAGTTCACTCGGCTCGCCGTCCGGTTTCGAGAACACGTTGTTGCCGTCGGCGTCGTAGATGCTCTGGTGAACGTGCAGGGCACTGCCCGGAATCTCCGGGTCCGGTTTGGCGATAAAGGTGGCGTGCAGGTTGTTCGCAAACGCCACACGTTTCAGTGTGCGCTTGAAGTGAAACAGATCGTCGGCCAATTTCATCGGTTCGCCGTGGTTGAAATTCACTTCAAACTGCGACGGACCCAGTTCCTGGGACACAGCACCCACAGCGATGTCCTGCTGCTCGCAGAACTGCGACAGCTGCTGAAAGAAATCGCCGAGGTCGTGCACATAGTCGAAACCGTAGGGATCGATGAGACCTTCCTGTGCTGCGTCGCTTTCCGGGTCGTAAACATCGGCATCGCTGTCACCGGCCTCGGTGTCCTTGATCAGGTAGAACTCGACCTCCGGCGCGACAATCGGATACCAGCCCTGAGCGGCGTACAGACCCAGCACACGCTGCAGCACCACCCGCGGCGAACGCGTCATCGGTTCGCCGTCAAGTTCAAAGCAATCACTCAGTACGCAGGCGGTGGGTTCGGTGGCCCAGGGAACCGGGCGCAGGGTCGTCCAGTCGGGACGAATCTCCATGTCCTTATCCTGGACGTTGTCCTCCAGGTAGTAGTCGGCCGTGATGGTCTGCCCGAAGATCGACCAGGGCAGTTTGAATTTCTTTGCAAAGTCGGCGGCAGGCTGGGCCTTGCCGCGCGCGATTCCCGCCATGTCGGAAACGATCAACTCAAGATACTTGGTCGCGTGTTTGTCAAACCATTGGCTCGGATCTGCAGGCGCGTTCATAAACGACCTAAACGGTAACTCAACATAGGATCATGCTCTCACAATCGCTGCGGGGCCGCGACCGACCCTGTCGGCTGGTAATGTCAGGCGGCCGTTGAACGCGCTCTGCCCAGCTCAGCCGGGGGCACGTAGTCGAAGATAAACGTAATGCGATCTTCGCTGCCCTTGTTGGCGACGCTGTGTTGCAGCTGGTTATTGATTTCGTAGGCCTGGCCGACCTCGAACTGGTACGGGCGACCATCGATCGAAAAACGTACCCGACGGTTGCTCGTGATCGGCACGTGGATTCGATGGCCCTTATGAAAGGACGGGTGCGAATCGCGATGTGGCGTGATCTTGCCACCGGCTTTCAGCTTGGCGGCCATTGCTCGGATGATGGTTCCGCCGGCGGGATAGTGATCGCGAATGATGGCGTGCATCACGGGGCCGGCGACATCCACGAGCCGGTCCCAGCCCGGCATTTTCTGCACGACGAGATCCGGCCAGGCGTCAGAGTCCGCAAACACCAGCACGATGGACTCGGTGTCCCGATGCACTTCGTAGGCGTTTTGTCGATGATCGTTTTCCCGCCAGGCATTCTCATCCTGGGCGAGAATGGCGTTACCGAGCGCCGTCATGTCAACGGCGCCCAATTCCCGCAAGGGTTGGCCGATGTCCATCCGGCGCTTCGGCGTGAGCCTACTGGCTCCCGAAATTGTAGCGGAAGTTGACGCCGATGGTCCGCGGCTGGTTGGTCGACAGGCGCTGTTGCACCCAGCGGTTGTTCCAGAACAGCTCGGCGTCTTCGTCGGTTACATTGTCGACGTACAGCGTCGCCGACCAGGTGCCGTTGTCGATGCCGGTCTGCAGGTCGATGGTGCTGTAGGCTGCCATCCGACGCGTGGTCGAATCGAACTCTAGCGGCTCGACGCCGTCCAGCGAGTTGATGGACTCACCGGTGTAGCTGTAGCTCGCGAAAATGTAAGGCGTCGCGCCGAGAATCTCGGTTGGCAGATTAACGTTGATATTTAGGCTGCCCTGGACATCAGGCACAATCGGTAGATCGATGCCTTGCGAAATGGGCAATTCGCCGACGGTGCCTTCGAACAGGATACCGTCCTCCGACAGCTCTCCTTCATTGATACCAAGCGTTGCCTCAAACGTCAGGTAATCCGATGCCAGCCAGCTCATCCAAGCCTCGGCACCGGTAATTTCCGCTTCCGGGAAGTTCAGAACGCCCGGGAACGGCGTCGTACCCGTTGGGTCGGTGGCCTGGATCTGAATGTTGTCCCAGGTAAGAGCGTATATCGCCGCATTGAAACGGAAGCGACTGTCGGCCGAGTCGGTCTTAATGCCAAGTTCATAGTTCTTGACGGTGTCCGCCTCGTATTCGCTCAAGGTACCGGCCGGTTCCGGGAAGCGTCCCGGCGGGCCGAACACCGACTGCGGCCGCGCCGAGTTAGCGCCGCCGCGGCGGAAACCCTCGGAGTACGTGGCGTACAGCAGGTTGTCGTTGTCGCCAAATCGGTAAGCAGCGCTGACTTTGGGGACAAAGCCGTCTTCGTCGGAGCTGCCGACCTCGCTTTGACCGAGACAATAAACAACGTCGCAATTCGGTATGCCGCCCGACTGACCCACCAGCTGTGCACGCTGATTGAGGTAGTCGTTTTCGATATTGTAGAAACGACCACCGGCCGTGATGGACAGGTTCTCGGTGACGTCGACCGTCGCTTCACCGAAGATCGCCCACTGCTTGAGTTCGGAGGTGTAGAAACCGGAGAACCAGTTATCGGAGCTCGGATTCGGTGTTACACCGTAGAATGAGTAAGCGGCGTAGTTGATGTAGTCGAACGCCGCCGTGCCGGTCAGGCCCTGGATGTTGGCGATGAAGACCTCGTCAACCTCGCGCTGGCTGTAGAAGGCACCGACGATGGCCGACCAGCGGCTGTCATTGTCGTCAGGCGTCGAATAGCGCAGCTCAAAGGACTGCACCTTGGTGTCGCGAACGTCGAAGTTGCTGGCCAGCGGGTCGCCGCCGAAGTCGTAAATGCCGCCGACGTCGTAGTACGGGTCGCCGGTGTTGCCAGAGCGGAAGTAATCACCGCGCAGCTGGAAGGCGTTCAGGTAGGCCGAGGTGTCTGCAAAGTACTCGCTGTCGCGCTCGAAGTACGAGCCGGTCAGGACGATGTTGCCGAAGTCGAGGTTGCCCTCGATGGTGATCGAGGCCTGATACCACTCGTCCTCCCAGCGGTCGTCGAGGAAGCGGATCTGCTCTCGACCGTCCAGCGTCGGGTAGACGCCGGTATCGGCGTACTGCTGCTGGTTGAGGTCAGCATCGCCGAAACCATCCAGCTCGTAAGTCTGGAAAATCGTACCGACGTCGATCGTCCACTGGTCGTTCGGGTTGAAGCGCAGCATCGCGCGGGCGCCGGACCAGGTTGATGAGTTTACGTCGTCGTCAACGAAGGCGGCGTTGTCGCGCTGCTGTCCCGGGCTCGGCGACAGGACGTTGTCAATCCAGCCCGGATCGTCAGCCGTGAAACCGACCAGGCGCAGCGCCAGTTTGTCTTCGATCAAGGGAATATTGGCCATCGCACTGACGTCGAAGCCATTGCCGCCGTCGGTTACCGTCATCGCGGTCAGATCCACCCAGCTGCTGTACTGGGTCGAATCCGGCTTGTTGGTGATGATGCGCAGCGTGCCGCACTGTGCCGCGTCACCAAACAGCGTTCCCTGCGGCCCGGCGAGTGCTTCCACTCGCTGGATGTCGATCAGGCGGGGGTCGGGATTGAAGCCGGACGAAGTAATCGGCTGCTCGTCGAGGTACACCGAGGTCGTGGCCGAGTCGGCGAATGACAGACCCTGTGCAGCGCAACCGCGCATGATGACGGACTGCGCACCGGGCTGGCGGTCGGTGACGGACAGGCTGGGGATCTGCCCGACGTAATCGGCGAAATTCTTGAATCGCTGGAAGGTGATCTCTTCCTCGCTGATCGCCGTGACGGTGACAGGCACGTCCTGCAGGCTGACCGCGCGTTTGGTCGCGGTGACGACAATCTCCTCGAGCTCCAGTTCCTGCGCTTGCGCGGCCGGCATTCCGGCAACGGCAGCGGAAACCGCAAGCCCTAACTTGTTCTTGGAGAAAAGATTTTTAGCGTTTGACGAAACAGGATTCTCGTTCCCTGACATCCGAAGTCCCCCTTCAATAATCAAGGATTTGTTTTTTGGGTTAGCCCCTTATACTAGATAGGGCCTGAGTAATTTTCCAGAAATTTCAATACCTTATTTCCCCCTATAGGACAGGAAAAAACAGCATTGGTTGCATTGATAGCTACGTCTGTCGTCCGCGGCAGTCAGCAGGGCGAGAGCCACGGCGGTGTGTACCTTATCGACCTCGACGGCCAGCGTGTCTTGCAACCCGTCGACTGGAACACGATGGACATCGACTGGCAAGGACGAGGATGGGATCGCGGCCTGCGCGGTATCGACTTTGACGGCGATCGCGTGTTCATCGCTGCAAGCGACGAATTGTTCGAGTACGACCGCAACTTCCGGCAGGTGGCTTCGTATCGCTCGCCCTACCTGAAACATTGCCATGAGATATTTCGCTATCGGCGACGCTTGTACCTGACATCCACCGGCTTCGACTCGCTGCTGGCATTCGATCTTGATCGCAATCGCTTCAGTTGGGGACTGCACATCACGGGTCAGGAGGATCGACTGCGCGGCACGCCGTTCTCTCCCGAGGGCGACAAGGGCCCCGCGGCGTCCAATACGCTGCACATCAACAATGTTTTTTGCACAAACAAGGCCCTGTATTTCAGCGGCCTTCGCAGCGGCGGTCTGTTCAGTTTTGACGGCAGTAACGTGAACCTGGCCGTCACGCTGCCACAGGGTACGCACAATGCACGACCGCACCGAACGGGCGTGCTGTTTAACGACACCCGCTCAGACGCGGTTCGCTACGTGTCTCGCGAGGGCGAAGAACGCGTGTTCCGGGTTCCCGTGTACGAACAGTCGCTGCTGCAAAACACGGATCTCGACGACACGCGGGTAGCCCGACAGGGCTTTGGTCGCGGGCTTTGCGTGCTGAGCGACACGCTGGTTGCGGCGGGCTCTTCACCGTCAACCGTCACGCTGTATGATCTCGACAGCATGCAGACCACTCTGTCGATCAATCTGACGATGGATATCCGCAACGCGATCCACGGCCTTGAGGTCTGGCCCTACCGCGAGCTCCCGAACGCTAGCGGTTGATCGACTCGTATTGCGCGTAGCGTGGCAGGACCGGCTCGAGCACGTCGATCAACTCATCCAGCCACGGCTCGTAATTGCGCCAGTGGTGCACCGAGGAGGTGTAGACCGGTTGGCGGACCTGCTCTGAACTGGCGGTCCGAACGGCGCGCCGGGTCTTGTGAAAATCCATGCATGCATCCTCCCCCGGCAACTCACAGAACTCGAGCAGACGACGAACCTGGGTTTCCTGGTCGGTGACCATGTCCTCGTATTGCACCGTCAGCAAGCGGCCGGGCATGACGGTGTGCCAATGATCCATCAGGCGCTGGTATTCGAGGAAGTAATCGCCGATGTCCTGCAGGTCGTAGACGAAGGACTGGCCCTTGGCAAACAACTGGCGATAGCAGCTCAGGGTCGAATCCAGCGGGTAACGGCGTGCGTCGATGATCTTCGCGTGCGGCAAAATCGTGTGAATGAAGCCCGCCGACGGGAAATTGTTGGGCATCTTGTCGATGAAGCGAGGACGATCCGTCATGCGGTGGGCGTTGGCGCGTTCCAGGTAGGCCTTGCCGAGCGCCTCGAGATGCGACGCCTGCAGTTCTCGCATCGCGTACGGGTAGTTGATGCCCTCCGCCGGGTTTCGGTTCAGTGATGTCGCCACACGGCCGATATACGGCAGCTCGGACGTGCCCTCGACCTGGCTGTGGCTGGCGAGAATCTGCTCCAACAGCGTCGAACCGGAACGCGGCAGGCCAACGATAAAAATCGGCGACGCCTCCCGGCAACCCTCGCCGTCGTGCTGCTGCATGAACTCGCGATCGAAGACCTCGATGATCTCGTCGTTGGTCGTCTCGGTCTGCACCGCATCGTAGTGCTCCATCGCACGCTGCGCCTGGTTGCCGTCGCGGTAGTACCGCCAGGCGGCCTCGAAATCGCCCTTGTCCTCGCAGGCCTTGGCCAGCGCAAACAGGAAATTGACCCTGGAGGATGCCTCGATGTCCTGCTTGCCGTCGATCGTGGATGCCATGGTCGCGATGTCGTCGTCGCTGAAGCGGTAAGTCTTGAGGTTCGCAAGGCTCCACCACGGTTCGCCGTTGTCCGGCCGCAGGCGAATACACTCGCGATACGCGTTCACCGCCTCCGCCTGATCGCCGAGAGTTTTCAATGTGTGGCCGGTGCCCAGCCAGGCGCCGACGTGTGTCGGCCGAAGCTCCAGCGCCTTTCGGTACATGGCCAGCGCCTGCTCGGTCTCGCCGACGGGCGCAAGCGATGCCGCTTTCAGGTAGTAGCCCTTCGGCCGCTGCGGTTCTGCCGCAATCACGCGGTCGTACTCCGCCAGCGCATCGGCGTAGCGATACTGCTCGTGCAGCACTCTCGCGAGATCGACGCGCGCCAGCGTATAGTCCGGTGCGAGTTCGATCGCTCGACGCAGCAGCATTTCCGCCTCATCCAGTCGATGACGGGTGGACACGATACTGGCCAGCAGGCGCAGCGCATCCACGTGGTCCGGATTTTTGCCGAGCAGTTCCCGGTATTCACGTTCGGCCTCATCCAGCCGCCCGTGTTTCTGATGCTCTGCAGCGAAGGCGAGTCGCTTGCGTTCCGGGTTTAGCTCAAATGCCGCCTCGAATGCCCGGTCCGCCTGCGCGCCGCGCCCGGTCGCCGCAAACGCGCGGCCGAGCGACATGAAGGCAAGTTCGGCGTTCGGGTCCAGCCGCGTCGCTGTTTCCAGAACGTCAACGGCCTCTTTCATCCGTCCGGATTCGACAAGCAGGAAACCCAGGTCCTCATGCGGTTTGGCGAAGGCCGGCGCGAGCGCGATCGCGTGTCGCAGTTGTTCCTCGGCTTCCCTGCGCTCGCCGGTTTTCAGCAGCGTGGCGCCGAGCAGTGCGACCATCGTGACATCGTCGTTATTCGCCGCAACAGCCGCCCGACACGCGGCAACGGCGTCGACGAGTTGCCCCGTGTTGATCAGCTTGATCACCTGGTTGAAGGTCGTGCGTGATGCGACAGGCTGGTTCATTCAGAAAGGCGCCGGGAACGGAGCGCGGATTGTACTGTCATCGCCCGCCGAGGCCACTATTCGCGTGTAGGCGCGGAAGCCCACAAGCGCCGGTCGCCTTAGCGTTGCGCTCCTCCTTTCCCGTCAGGACACAGCGTGTCGCGTTACGATTCCATCATCATCGGTGCCGGCCACAACGGCCTGGTGTGCGCCGCTTACCTGGCAAAAGCAGGACAACGCGTCCTGGTTCTCGAAGCCGCCGATACCGCCGGCGGTCTCGCCGCCGGTCGTGAGTTTCATCCCGGGTTCCGGGCATCGCCCGCGCATTCGCTGGGCCACTTTTCCTCGTCGGTCGCGCGCGACCTCGGCATCAGCGACCAGTTCAGCTCGGCTGCGTCTTTCGGCCTGACCGGGCTCGACGCCGACGGTGAACACGTGCACCTCGACAGCAACGGCGTTGTCGGCGTCAGCAACGAAGACCAGCGCGCCTTCGCCGACTACCGCGCATTGCTCAGGACCTTCGCCGATGCGCTCTCGCCCTTCTGGTCCAAGACCATGCCGAGAATCGCACCCGGCCAGATGAAAGACATGTTGACCTTCGCGCAGCTGGGCTGGAATCTGAAACGCCTCGGGCGCGACGACATGCTCGAGTTTTTCAGGGTCGCATCACTGCCGATGCGTGACCTGATGGACGAGTACTTTGACAGCGACCTGTTGAAGGCAACATTGAGCTGGGACGGACTCGTCGGCTCGCGGATGGCACCCCGCTCACCAAACAGTTCGGTACTCGCCCTGCTCTATCGGCTGTCTGAGGGTGACACCGAAACCCACCAGATTCCAAAGGACGGCATCGGCGGCCTGGTCGATGCCCTGGTCAACGCTGCCAGCAACGCGGGCGCGGAGATACGGCTTGCGACGGCAGCCGAGCGTGTTGCGATCGACGGCGACGAAAACGGCCAGCGCGTCACCGGTGTTCGTGTCGCCGGCGGCGACACCATCGAAGCCGATCGTGTGATCTCGGCAACCGACCCACGCCGCACCTTCGTGGATCTGGTCGGCGTCGAACACTTCGACATCGGCTTCACCAATCGCATCGCCCGCCTGCGCTGCGACGGTCTGGTCGGCAAACTGCACCTCGCGCTGGATCATCTGCCGGCGTTCACCGGTATCGAACGCCCCGACCAGCGCATGTTGACCGCCGCCAGCATGGACGACATCGAGTTCTGCTACGACCCGACCAAGTACGGCGAACTACCGGACGTTACCGTCATGGAGGCGATCATCCCGAGCCTGTATGACCAGAGTCTCGCGCCCGACGGAAAGCACGTACTGTCGGCGCACGTCATGTACCTGCCCTACCAGCTCAAAGGTGGCTGGAACGACGCCGCCCGCCAGGCGGTTATCGATCGCAGTCTCGCCTCGCTGGAACGATTCAGTCCGGGATTGCGGGAGACCGTCATTGCCACCGAACTGCTGACGCCAGCGGACCTCGAAACAAACTACCGCGTTACTGGCGGCCACTGGCACCACACCGAATTTGCGATGGACCAGATGTTGATGATGCGACCGACCTACGAGGCCGGCCAGTACGCGACACCCGTGCCGGGCCTGTACCTCTGCGGTGCCGGCAGTCACCCGGGCGGCGACGTGACCGGACTCGCCGGCCACAATGCGGCCAAGGCGGTGCTGGCGTGAGTCACTATGACGCCATCATCATCGGCGCCGGGCACAACGGCCTGACCAACGCGGCTTACCTGGCCAAGGCAGGGCTGAAAGTCGTCGTGCTCGAAAAGAACGACTACATCGGTGGCGCCGCGGTGTCGCGCGAAATGCACGAGGGCTGGTGGTATTCCAGCTGTTCTTACGTTTGCAGCATGATGCGCCAGGCGATCCATCGCGACCTCGACCTGACTCGGCACGGACTGATCCTCGTGCCCTACCTCGGCACCGTCGCGTTCGGCGATGGCGATGAGCGTCTGTTCCAGTATCACGATGAAGAAGCGGCGTATCTTGAACTGCAACGCCACTCCCGTCACGACGCGGACGCCATGGCGCGCTTCCAGACCGACCTCAATCGTTACTCACAGCTGATACGCAAGACACTGTTGCGCACACCGCCGGATCCGTCGTCACTGAAGCCACGTGACCTGATGGAATTCCTGTTCCTGGCCAAGCAGACCTGGGCCATGGGCGAAAAAGAGATCTACGAGTACGTCCGCTTTTTCACCATGAGCGCAGCGGAGTGGCTGGAGGACTACTTCGAGAACGACCTGATCAAGGCCGCGATGGCGAGCCCGGGCGTGATCGGCACAGCTCTGGGTGTTTATTCACCAGGCTCTGCCTACATCCTGCTGCACCACGTAATGGGCGATGTCGACGGCAGCATCGGCGCCTGGGGCCTCGCGCGCGGCGGCATGGGCGCTATCTCAAACGCACTGGCTTCTTCACTCAAATCCATGGACGGCGAAATCCGCACCGAGGCACCGGTGCAGCAGATTCTCGTTAAAGACGGCAAAGCCGCTGGCGTCGTGCTCGGCAACGGCGATGAATTGTCGGCTGACATTGTCGTGTCCAACCTTGACGCGAAGCGCACCTTCACGCAGATCATGGACAAGAACGACCTGCCGGACGGCATTTACGATCGCGCGAAGAATTTCAAGATTCGCGGCTCATCCGGCAAGGTGAATATCGCGCTCTCCGGACTGCCGACATTCACCCACGTGCCCGACAATCCCTACCTCAACCGCGGCGGCCAGGGCTTCTGTGGTTCCCTGGAAACAATGGAGCGGGCCTACGACGACTGGAAACGCGGCAAGTGGTCGGACGACCCGTTTATCGAATCGGTGATCCCGTCCGTCTGGGACCCGACCGTCGCGCCGCCGGGCCAGCACTGGATGTCGAACTTCATTCAGTACTGTCCGCCGAAACTTGCGGACGGCGAATGGACGCCGGAGAAGCGTGACGCGTTTGGCCAGACCGTGATCGACAAAATCGAACGTTATGCGCCGGGCTTCAAGGACCTGATCGTGCATATGGAAGTGCGCACGCCGTACGAGATTGAAAACGAAGTCGGGCTGACCGAGGGCAACATCTTCCAGGGCGAGCTCACCATCGACCAGCTGTTCTTCAACCGTCCGTTCCCGGGCTTTGGTCAGTACCGGATGCCGGTGAAGAATATGTACATGTGCGGCTCCTCCACACACCCGGGCGGCGGTGTGTCCTCCGCCTGCGGCGCGAATGCGGCGCGAGAAATCCTGATGGACCTGAAGCGCCCGAACACCGTGCCCGAAGACGACTTCTACGACGAGTAAGCGATGACTGCAGATACCGATCGATTTGCCGGCGAGCGACTCAGGAAGTCGCCGTTTTATCCACGGCAACAAGAGCTGAACATTCGAGAGGCCTGGTCGTCATGGAACGGCTACAAGTTTGCCGAGTATTACTACGACACCGAGTATGAGTACTTTTGTGTCCGCAACCAATGCGGCACCTACGACATCTGCCCGATGCAAAAGTACGAGATCTCCGGAGCCGACGCTGAAGCGATGCTCAACCGCATGGTGACGCGCGATGTGAAAAAAATCGGCATCAATCGCGTGTCTTACTGCCTGTGGTGCACCGACGAAGGCCGGATGATCGATGACGGCACCATCTTCCGCCTCGCCGAAGATCGCTTCATGCTGACCTGCGGCAGCCCGAGCCACGCCTGGTTGAAGAAGAGCGCCTGCGGTTTTAAAGACGTTGTAATTCGCGATGTGACTGACGAGCTCGCCGCCCTGTCACTGCAGGGACCGACGTCCTTCGCAACCCTGAAAACCATGGGTTTGGACGGCGTCGAGACGTTGAAGCCCTTTGGCATCATGCACTTTACCTTCGACAATCAGCCATTGATGGTGTCACGCACCGGCTTCACCGGTGACCTGGGTTACGAGCTCTGGATTCCGCGCGAGTCCGGGCTCGCGATGTGGGATGCGCTGTACGCCGCGGGTGCGGACTACGGTATCCAGCCCTACGGCGAAGCAGCCACCAACATGGCACGCCTCGAAGCCGGTTTCATCATGCCGCTGATGGAGTTCAACGAAGCGCTTAAGACGATCCACTTCGAGCACGACCAGACACCGTTCGAACTCAGCCTGGGCTGGCTGGTGGATTTCAAAAAGCCGCATTTCAGCGGCCGCCAGGCGCTGTGGGAAGAAAAACAGCGTGGCCCGAAATACACGCTGACCAAACTCGACATCGACGGCAACCGCGCCGCAGAAGACGCGCACATCTACAGCAACGAAGCCTGCACCAAGGAAGTGGGTTACGTCACTTCCGCCATGTGGTCACCGGCAGTCAAGGCAAACATCGCGCTCGCCATGATCGAGACCGACGCGCTCGACGGCGAGCTCTGGGCCGAGATTTACTACGACAAGGAATTGCGCAAGCACAGCCGGGTCGAACGCTGCCGCATCCAGAAAAAACCGTTCTGGTCTCCGGGTCGGGCGCGCGCCACGCCGCCGCCGCTGTCCTAGGACGTCACTCTTCCCAGCAGAAAAACTCGGGTTCGCTGATCGCAGCGAACAAGGCCTCGTGAGCCTCCTTCTCCGGAAAATCAGGTGCAAAGAAACGCGCCACGGCCGCATCGCAGTGCGCCCGGTCCTGAAAACTCAGGGAAAAGCTGTGCGTGAACGAACGCCCGTCGGTATCCATGACCGGGTGCGGCCGGCGAACACCCAGCCCGCTCGCGGTGCTGATCAGGTGTTCCGCCTCGCATGCACGAACGAATCGCTCGAGTCGCCCCGACAACTCGTCGTGGCTGATGCCGTCGGCCAGCGAGAAGCAACTCATCATGTGAAACATGATCCCGTGGCCGTGCTCAGGTCGACACAACGGTGGCCGCGGGTTTTTCCTCGCCGGGTGCACCGTAACCGTGCCGGATCACGCGAATCGCGAATACACCGAGCGAGACGTACAGCAGGAACCACCCGGACGCGAGCGCAACCTCTCCCGTGAACCAGTTGATCGATCCGTCTGCATCCAGCATGCCGCTCGCCGCCTGGAACGGTCGAATATAAAAAGTCACGATGAGAAACGGCATAACGACGCCGTTGGCGATCAGCAGCATCGGTGCGACCAGGGTCCAGCGCGTCTTGTGGGCATCCTTCTCGGAGGCCGGCGTCACGTGCAGCCGGGCGAGATAGCGGGCTTCAGCCTCGCTGACCGTGGTCTTGCGTGAGACGACGATCACCGTGACGAGGCTTGCCACGGCGCCGAGAAGTGCGGGCTCCATGTACGACGGCAACGCGATAAAGCCGAAAAACTCGATCGCCTTCGGGACGATATTGAACACGAGACCAGCCGTCATGCCCCAGAACGCCGCCGCCTCGGTGATGCGCTTGCTCCAGATGCTCATGATCGCAACCGGCCCCCAAGAGGACGCGAAGATGGTGCCGATAAAGATCATCAGCCAGAAAATGTCCGGCGGGAAAACCAGCGCTGCGCCCAGCGCAACAATGCCGACCAGCAACATGATGATGCGTGTAAAGCGAATGCCGCCCTTATCGTCCATTCGATGCTTGATACCGATATCGTTGCTGGCACTGAAGCCGACCAGCGACAAGAAGGTCGATGCCGACGACAGTGCCGCCGCTGTGATACCGGCCAGCAACAGCGCGCCGAGCGCGCCGGGAAGCAGGTTGAGCGACGCCCAGATCGTCGCGCTCTCGACCGGCTCGATATTCGGGTTGGCGACATTAATGATGGCACCGAGACTGTAGACCAGCACCTGCAGCAGCGCGACGACGACACAGGCGATGATCGCGGCGCGCAGAACGACATGCTCGTTTTTCGCCATCATGTGTCGACTGGACTGCCAGGGGCTGACGGCATAGACCATGAGCCAGCTGATGTCGATGATCATGCCCCAGATGAGGTAATCCATCGCTGTCGGCCAATAAGTGTTCTCACCAATGACGCCATGCCAGGAAATGAGACCCGGTTTTTCTTCAAGTGCGACGAGTTCGGTCACGATGCTTGCGACGCCGCCAAAGTTGTCG
>JBCDJX010000055.1:0-23150 GCA_038747355.1 Pseudomonadota bacterium
AGGCTCGGTGTACCCGGCGTCTCGTGCCTCGCGGACGATGGTCGAGAACGGCTTGCTGCCGTCGTACACGTTGAACAGGTAGGCGAGCGTACCGGAGAAAATGCCTTCGATGGAGCGAACTTCGTCGCCGGTATCCACGAGGTCGTTCAGCGTCGATATGACGGGCAAAGCTGCACCGACCGTCGTTTCATAAAACACGTGAGACGACATCCGTCGAGCGGCATCGGCGATTTTCTCGTAATACGCGTAGTCGCCGCTAAAGGCCTTCTTGTTGGGCGTCACAACGTGGATGCCCGCGGCCAGCCAGTCCGCACAGCGCCCGGCCACGGCGTCACTGGCGGTGCAATCGACGATAACCGCATGCGGCAGGTGATCCGGATTGACGTGTGCTTCGAAGGCCGCAAAATCCAGCTCCACCGCATCTCGCTCGTAATTGTCCTGCCAGCTTGCCAGTTCGACGCGACGATCACCCAGCAGCATGGTCTTTGAGCGCGCGATGGCGCGTACCCTGAGATCCAGGTTGAACTCATCGAGCAACCGTTGCTGTTGACGCTCGAGCTGGCGCAAAAACGCCTGCCCGACCGTACCGGGTCCGATGAGTCCGATCGATATGGTCTTGGCCGACAGGTAGAAACCGGAATGCGCCGCGCGCAACGCACGAGTGGCGTCGTCTGAATCAATGACCGCCGAGATATTGCGCTCCGACGAGCCCTGCGCGATCGCGCGAATATTGATACCGGCTTTACCCAAGGTGCCGAAAAACTTGGCGGCAACGCCGGGAACGCCGGCCATATCGTCGCCGACAACCGCGATGATGCTCTGTGCCGGCGTCACATCCACCTTCTGGATCTGGCCGCCCGCCAGTTCCTCTGCAAAGGCGTCCGATACGACCCGGCGTGCGTGCTCGGCAATCGGCTCAGGGACGGCAATACAGATGGAGTGTTCCGAACTGGCCTGGGAGATCAGCGTGACCGAGACGCCCGCCTCCTTGAGCGCTGCAAACAGCCTGTCGGCAGTACCCGGCACACCGATCATGCCCGAGCCCTCCAGGTTGACCAGCGCCATTCCGCCCACCGTGGTAATGCCTTTGATGCTGTCTGATCCGGCGCTGTCGGGACCGATGCGGCTGCCCGACAAGGACGGCTCTAACGAACTGCGAATGAATACCGGTATGCCGCGATCAACCACGGGGCCGAGGGTCTGCGGGTGAATCACTTTGGCGCCGAAATACGCCAGTTCCATCGCCTCGTTGTAGCTCAGTTCGCCGATAACGCGCGCTTCCGGAACCTGTCGCGGATCAGCGCTCATGACCCCCTCGACGTCGGTCCATATGGTCAGTGATTCTGCCTCGCTCAGCGCGGCGAAAATGGCGGCGGAGAAGTCGCTGCCGTTGCGACCCAAGGTGGTCTGCAGCCCCTCCTCGTCGTTGGCGATGAAACCGGTGACCACGGTGATGCCATCGAAGTCCGCTGGCATCTCGGCGTCAAACTTTGACTTTGACGCGTCCCACAAGACGCTGGGGCCCAGTTCAGAGTGTCGCACGGTGATCACACGACGAGCATCGAGCCAATGGCCGCCGCGCTCGGGATCCAGTGACGCCAGCACGGCCGCCAGCAGGCGTGCCGACCAGATTTCGCCGTAACCGGCGACCACGTCGCGGCTGCGCTGTGGTGCCGAACGCACCAGCGCAACCGCCTTCAGCAAATCGAGGATATCGTCCGCATCGGCGCGCCACTGGTCCAGCACCGGAATACGCGCCGCGGCCTCCAGCAAATCGTTGGCTGCTTCGGAGTAACGCGCGCCTATCGCTTCCAGCGCGGCTTCAAATCGATCGTCGTCGGCTTCCGCAAATTCCGACAGCCGGTACAGATCGTCCGTCATGCCACCCATCGCCGAGACGACGACGCAGGTCGGTGTCCTCGACTGGTCGAGCAGGATAGAAGCTACCCGACGGAAACACGCCGAGTCGGCCAGGCTGCTGCCGCCGAACTTGTGAAGTCTGAATACTGGGCGCTCCAAGCGCTTATCTCCCACGCGAAAGCAGCGGATGATAGCCAGCATTATCGCTGGAGTCGCCTGTTTTATCTGAAATTAATCTGCCTGCGCGAGCTCGGGTTTTCGCCAGCGCGCTCGGGCCGAGATGTCGAGGAAAAAGTGGTGGGGCGTGTAGGGATCGAACCTACGACCAGTCGGTTAAAAGCCGAATGCTCTACCTCTGAGCTAACGCCCCAACGGATACGACCGGGACCGGCCGCGTCAGAAGGCCGGGAATGATACCGGATCGCACTTAAATGACAAGCGCCCGACTACCGCGATTGCGGCGGCCGGATAGTCGCCGTCAAACGCCCTCGGCAGCCATGCGCTCGAGGCGCTGCGCCGCCAGCCTTGCGGCGGTTGACTCGGGAAACTCACTGCGAACCTGCGCCAGTGCGCCTCGCGCGTCGTCCCAGCGCTTCAGCTCGTAGAAAGCGAAGCCGGTTTTTAACAAGGCGTCAGAGACTTTGTTCGAATCCGGGTAACCGTTGATAACCAGGCGAAACGCCGACAGCGCCTGTTCGTACTTCTGGGTGACGTAATAGGTTTCGGCCAGCCAGTACTGGGCGTTCGCAGCGAGGTCGCTTTCCGGGTACAGCTGCAGGAAGCGCTCCAGCGCTGCAGCCGCAGGCTCGTATTGCTGGTCTCTCAGCAACTGGAAGGCGGCTTGGTAGTTCTCACGGTCAGTGCCCGTCGTCACCAGCGGCACGCTGGGCGGCGGCGCAGACGCGGGTTGGTCGCGCAGCCGGTCGGACAGCGCCTGTATCCGCTGGTCGAGATCCGCATACAGGTCACGCTGACGCTCGGATGTGGTACCGGCATTGAACTGCAGTTCTTCAGTGGTGCCCTGCAGCGCATCAACGCGACGTTCGAGAGCGTCGACCTGTTGCGACATCTGAACCGCACTCTGATTACGAACCACACGCTCCAGCGACGCGAGACGACGCTCGATTTCCGCCAGACGCGCCGCCGTCGGATCTTCCGCCGTCGAAACGCTGTTCAGCGTCTCGAGGCAACCGCTCAATACAACGGCGAGCGGCAATACCAACCAGGCCTTGTGCATCGTTAACGACTGTAGTTGATAACGACGCGGCGGTTCTGCGAGTACGACGCCTCGTCACTGCCGAACGCTTCCGGACGCTCTTCGCCAAAGCTGACCGTGGAGATCTGCCCGGCAGACGCGCCCTGCAGCATCAGCAGGCGACGCACCGCCTGAGCACGACGTTCACCCAGGCCGATGTTGTACTCGCGGCTGCCACGCTCGTCGGCATGGCCTTCGAGACGGACCGATACCGACGCGTCATCGAGCAGCTGGATCGCATGCCGCTCGACAATGCGGACGTAGTCAGCACCGATCTCCGATGAGTCAAACTCGAAATAAATCACCGTGGCGAGTTCTTCCATGCCGTCGAAGGAGTCATCCTCAATCGCCATCCCACGCGTGTTGCCAAAGCTGTCGTCACCGTAGGTATCGGCACCGCTGTCGGCGCCCGCACCGACGGTTGTTTCTTCCGGCTCCGGGTCAGGAATGGTCTGTGGTGTGCAGGCAGCCAGCGCAAATGCCGCGGCCGAGATTACCGTCAATCGTACAAATGTCATTGCGTATCCTCTTAAAGTTCTTTTGAACTATCAGATATAAACTATTGTAATTTAGAATCTTTCAAATGGCGACCAGACCGGCTCTCGGACATCCGTTCCGCCGGACGTTAAACGCTCACGAATCAGGCCATCCGCCGACACGGTCTCCAGGATGCCGTTGCCGCGTCGCCGCGTAGCGTAAATCAGCGTGTCGCTGTTCGGTGCGAAACTCGGACTCTCGTCCTGGCTGCCCGTCGAGACGACCAGAAAATTTTTGGATGCAAGCTCCATGACCGCAATTCGGTAATTGCCGCGATCATTGTGCACCATGGCCAGCTTCTCACCGTTTGGCGACAATCGCGGCCTTGCATTGTAGCTGCCCTCGAAGGTCACGCGTTCCGGAGTACCTCCGGTAGCAGCGACTCGATAGATCTGCGGCCCGCCACTGCGATCCGACGTGAAGTAGATATGGCGCCCGTCCGGGGACCAGCTGCCTTCAGTATCAATGGCTCGGTGATTCGTCAGACGGCGCGTTTGCCGAGACGTGATATCGAGCACGTAAATGTCGAGATTGCCGTCAACGCCACCCTGGGTCAGCACCAGCTTGCGTCCGTCGGGCGAAAATGCCGGCGCCCCGTTGATGCCGGGCCGCGACGAGACGCGTTGCCGATTGCCGCTGCGCAGTGTTTGCACGAAAACCGATGAGCGATTGCCCTCGAAGGACACGTAAGCGATTCGACGACTGTCGGGAGACCACGCCGGTGACATGATCGGATCCTTGCTTTCCATGATCACGGCTTCGTTCTGACCGTCGTAGTCGGCCACAACCAGACGGTAGGTCGTGTCGCTGCCGGCTCTCTCGGCCGTCACATAGGTCACCTTGGTCGCAAACACGCCCTGGATGCCCGTGAGCTCCTCGTAGATCATGTCCGCAAGACGGTGCGCTACACGACGCATCGTGCCTCGGCTCGCGGCCATCCGGTAGCCCTTCAACTGGCGTCGCTGGAAGGGATCAAACAGCTGGAACTGCACTTCGTAGGCGTTCGCCCCGGTTTGCTCGATGCGTCCGATGACCACCGCTTCAACCTTGAGAATGGTCCAGTCGTCGAAGTCGAGATTTGCGCCCACCGACGGTGTTTGCAGCATCATGTCCTCGGCGATCGGCTCAAAACGCCCGGAGCGTCGCAAGTCGGCTGAAATCACCGAGGAGACATCGATCGGCGCACCAGCCCCGTCACCGTTCCATCCGAACGGCACAACCGCGACCGGACGGGCCTTGACGTCGCCCTTGGTGACAAGAACCTCAAGATCCGCGCGTGCCGACGCCGCGGCGAGCAACACGACGACGATTAGTAGGGTTTTTCTCACAAACATCCTCCTCTGAGCACGCGCTATTGTTCAGGTTTGAAGATGATCTTCAAGTTTCGATCAAACAGTCGCGGATCCGATGGCAACGGTAACGGCGATGCCCTGTTCACAGCCGACTCAATCGACCGCTTGACGGCCGCGTCTCCGTTGCAGCGGCCGACCGAGACGCTGATGACATCGCCGCCCTGCGATTGACGCACGCTAACCTCACATTCGAGACCGGCCGGTGCACTGGGCGGCTTTGCCCAGTAACGTTCGATCCGCTGCCCGATCATTGTCACGTAAACCGCCATCGCTGGCGATCCCGCGAGACTGTTGATTTCGGCCTCCTCATCCAGCGCACTTTGCAGGCTGGCTTCCGCCTCGCGGCGCCGGCGCTCGTTTTCCTGTCGCTGGCGTTCGACCTCTTCCTGGCGCCGGCGTTCCGCTTCGGCACGCTGTCGCTCAAGACGCTCCTCTTCCTCGCGCTTGCGACGCGCCTCTTCTTCACGTTTGCGCTGTTCGGCCTCTTCCGCTTCCCGCTGCCGTCGCTCAGCTTCCTCAGCCTCGCGCCGCTGGCGCTCTTCCTCGGCTATGCGCTGTTTCTCGGCCTCCTCCTCCGCCAGGCGAGCCAGGCGCTCCTGCTCGATGCGGGCGTCCTCCTGGCGTTTGGCTTCTTCCGCCGCGATCCGCGCCTCGTCGTCCGGCTCGGGCGGCGGCGGTTCCTCGACGAGCGGTTCGGGTTCCGGCTCAGGCGTCTCTATCGGCGCAGCGGCGGTCGGGATCTCCTGCACCAGCGTTGCCTGCACGCGAAGTGGTGTCACCGGCTTTCTGCCCGGCAGCGATGACGCCACCAGCGCCACGGCGATCAGTGCCACATGCAGCAGCGTGGCCAGCGTGGCGGGCAGGATGTACTGGCGGGCTTCGCTCACGGTTTACTCAGGAACCGGGTAGGTATCCAGCGGATCGGTGACAAAGCCGATGTTGGTCGCACCACCGCGTTGCAGCAGCACCATTGCGCCGACGACGTAGCCGTATTCGACCGCGCGATCGGCTTTGACGAACACCGCCTTGTCAGGCACCGACTGCAACGTGACGTTTACGCGTCGGACAATCTCGTCAGACGACTGCGGTTGATCCTCGTTATCACCGACGTTGATGTACAGGTTACCGTCGGCGTCAACGCTTAAGACCAGCGGCTGTGTGTCATCGCTGGAGATCGGTGCGGCAGCGGCTTTCGGCAGCTCGACTTCAACTCCCTGGGTCAGCAGCGGCGCTGTCACCATGAAGATGACCAGCAACACGAGCATGACGTCGATGTAGGGAACGACGTTGATCTCGCCCATCAACTTGCGCTTTTGCAGCGGTGTCGGCATTTACGCCTCCTTGGCTCGCTGACGCGCGTGACGGGTCAGGATACTTGCGAACTCTTCGCTGAAGCCGTCATAGCGGTATTCAAGACGAACGACCTTGTCGGCGTACCGGTTGTAGGCGATGACCGCCGGAATGGCTGCGAACAGCCCCATCGCCGTGGCGATCAACGCTTCGGCAATGCCCGGCGCCACACTGGCGATGGTAGCCGTGCCCTCCTTCGACAGACCGAGGAAGGCTTCCATGATGCCCCAGACGGTGCCAAACAGGCCGACATAGGGGCTGGTGGACCCGATGGTCGCGAGCGTCGCAAGACTTTGCTCAAGGCGATCCACCTCGCGCATCTGAGCCACACGCATCGCCCGGCGTGCCTCCTCGATCATGCGCTCGGCGCTCATGCCACCCTGCTGCACGGCCCGATTAAACTCGCGGAAACCGGACTCGAAGATGCTGGCCATACCCAGCGCACCGCCCTTCTCACGACCCGCCGAGCGGTACAGCGTATTCAGGTCACCGCCGGACCAGAAGCTCGCCTCAAACTCATCGGACGAGGCCTTGGTTTTCGCAATCAGTCGACGCTTCGTGAAGATGATCGTCCAGGACATCAAAGACGCCAGCACCAGCGAGATCATGACGAGCTTCACCGGGATGCTCGCTTCGAGCATGAGTGCGGTAATGGAGATTTCTTCGGTCATCAGGTTTTACCTTGGGGGGAAAGGTCAGTGTTCAAAAAGGTCTTTCGGCACACGCAGCGGCTTATGGCTGTCGGCATTCAGGTACGCCACGACCACGCGGCTGCGAATACAGTGATCACGGGCCTCGTTATCGACGTAGATGTCCTGGGCAATCGTAAACGTCGCGCGCGAGAGAGATTCGAGTGACGCCGTGACGATGAGTTCATCGTTGAAGCTTGCGGATTTCAGGAAATCGGCCTCCGAACGGACCACCACGAACATGCGACGCTCGATATCCAGCATGTGCTTCTGGTTAACGCCCAACGAACGCAGCCACTCGGTGCGAGCGCGCTCAAGAAACCGGAAGTAGTTGGCGTAATACACAACACCCTGCGCGTCGGTGTCCTCGTAGTACACGCGAACCGGCCATTCGAAGATCGAGGCGGTATCAGTCACGGTCGAACAGCGGCAGTTCCTGCGCAGCGTCCGGCTTGGGCACCGGCAGGCCGAAATGCAGGTAGGCGTTTTTGGTGGCGACACGGCCTCGTGCCGTACGCATCATGAAACCCTGCTGAATCAGGTACGGCTCGAGCACATCCTCAATGGTGCCGCGCTCTTCACCGATCGCGGCCGCCAGGCTCTCAATACCCACCGGTCCGCCGTCGAACTTTTCGATAATCGTCTTCAGCAGGCGTCTGTCCATCGCATCAAAACCGTGCGGATCCACTTTCAGCATGTCCATGGCGCCGGCGGCCACCTCAGCGGTCACGACGCCATCGGCCTGGACTTCGGCGAAATCTCGCACGCGACGCAACAGTCGATTGGCAATACGCGGTGTGCCGCGCGAACGACGGGCAATTTCATCCGCGCCTGCCGTCTCGATCGGCAGGTTCAAAATACCGGCCGAACGCGCGGCAATCGATGCCAGGTCGGCAGCGTCGTAAAATTCGAGACGCTGCACGATGCCGAATCGATCGCGCAACGGCGAGGTCAGCAGGCCGGCACGGGTCGTCGCACCCACCAGCGTGAACGGCGGCAGGTCGAGCTTGATGGATCGGGCCGCCGGCCCCTCTCCGATCATGATGTCGAGCTGGAAATCCTCCATCGCCGGATACAGCACTTCCTCGACAACCGGGCTCAGGCGATGAATTTCGTCGACAAACAAAACGTCGTTCGGCTCGAGATTCGTCAGAATCGCCGCGAGGTCACCGGGGCGCTCAAGAACCGGGCCCGACGTCTGTCGCAGGTTGACCTGCATCTCGTTGGCAACGATGTGCGCAAGCGTGGTTTTGCCCAAGCCGGGCGGTCCGAAAATCAGGACGTGATCCAGGGCCTCTTCGCGCCGCCGGGCCGCCTCGATGAAAATGCCCATCTGCTCGCGAACGTCCGGCTGTCCCACGTAATCATCCAGCGTCTTTGGCCGAATTGCCCGGTCAAAAGCGCGGTCATCGCCGCCCTGGTCGGCACTGATCAGCCGGTCGTGTTCGATGCCCGCCATCAGCTGGCCACCTGTTTTAGTGCGTCACGAATTATGTCTTCGGTCGTACGACCGTCGGTGTCGAGCTGGTCGACCAACTGGCTGACCTCGCGCGGCTTGTAGCCCAGCGCGATCAGGGCATCGACCGCCTCGGTGCGGCTGTCGGCAGGCGCGGCGGCCCGCGTGCTCTTGACGAGAACGGGCTCGGCGTCGATCTTGTCGCGCATCTCGATAATCAGGCGCTCAGCGGTCCGCTTGCCGATCCCCGGCACCTTGACGAGCGCCGCCGCATCCTCGTGCTGGATGCATCGCTCAAACTCGCGAACCGGCATCGCCGACAGCACGCCAAGTGCGATTTTAGCCCCGATACCACTGACCTTGATCAGCAGGCGAAACAACGCCTTTTCGTCGGGTGTGGCAAAGCCATAAAGGATCTGTGCGTCTTCGCGGACCAGCAGATGCGCGTGCAGGAAAATCTCGCTGCCGAGCGGCGGCAACTCGAGGAACGTCGACATCGGGGTTTCGACCTCATAGCCGACGCCCTGGCACTCGATAATGATCAGGGGAGCCTGCTTGTCGACCAGCAATCCACGCAGTGAACCGATCATCGGAGGCTCGCTATCGTCAGCCCGCCGGCCACCGAGTTGTGCACCTTGCGCTGGTGGCTGTGACACAGCGCTGCCGCCAGCGCATCCGCCGCGTCCTCCGCCGGGACGCCATCCAGACTTAACAGGTGAACCACCATATGAGAGACCTGCTCCTTGGATGCCGAACCTGTGCCAACGATTGCCTGTTTGATCTCGCGGGGCGCGTACTCGTGGACGTCGACGTCCCGTTCAAACGTCGCGCACAAAGCGGCCGAACGAGCCTGACCGAGCTTCAGCGCGCTGCCGGCATTGCGGTGCATGAAAACGGACTCGATTGCGATGACCTCAGGTCGATACTCGCGAACGATGTCGCGGACCGACTCATAAATCTGGCGAAGACGGTCTGGAAACGAGCCGTCGGACGTCCTGACAATTCCGCTGGTCACATAGGCCGGCACACCGTCAACGCAGTCAACGATGCCAAAGCCGGTTTTCCTCGAACCCGGGTCGATGCCGAGGATGCGTCGGCTGTCGCTCAAAGGACCCTCACAGCTGCGCCAGCACGTCTTCTGAAATATCCGCGTTGCTGTAGACCTCCTGAACATCGTCAAGGTCTTCCAGCATTTCCAGCATTTTGACCATCGAGCCCGCTTCCTTTACGCCAAGCTCGGCGGTGGTCGACGCCCGCATGGTCAGCTGCGCCGTTTCCGGCTCCAGGCCCGAGGCGGTTATGCCGTCACGCACCGACTCAAACTCGGCCGGTTCTGTGAGCACCTCGATGGAGCCGTCGTCGTCAACGAGAACGTCTTCAGCACCGGCCTCGATGGCGGCCTCCATAACGGCCTCTTCATCGGCGCCGGCCGGAAACAGGATTTGCCCGACATGGTTAAACAGGTAATTCACCGAGCCGTCCGCACCAAGATTACCGCCGAACTTCGAGAACGCGTGGCGGACTTCGGCGACGGTGCGGTTTCGGTTGTCGGTCAGACAGTCCACCATCACCGCCGAGCCGCCCGGGCCGTAACCCTCGTAACGCATTTCCATATATTCGGCGCCGTCGAGCTCGCCAGCGCCGCGTTTTACAGCACGCTCGATATTGTCCTTGGGCATGCTTTGGCCCTTGGCCTTGTCAATGGCGAGACGCAGGCGCGGATTCGCATCCGGGTCCCCGCCACCCATTTTCGCGGCTACCGTGATCTCGCGGATCAGCTTCGTAAACAGCTTGCCGCGCTTCTTGTCCTGGGCGCCCTTGCGGTGCTGGATATTCGCCCATTTACTGTGGCCTGCCATACCTGCCTTTCAACTCCTCGTCGCAATACAAATGCGCGCTGCGCATCCCGCGTATGATAACGGTATCACCGCATGGACACAGCACCGTTTAGCCTGCATAACCTGACGCATGATTACGCCGGTTTCCGACAAGCCAACAGCCAACGCAAACGCGCTCGAGGAGCTCGAGGGCTTGTTGGCACCGTTCGCCGACGACACGTCGGCGGGCGATCTCGCCAGCGACGGACGCGCGATTGCCAAAATCGTTGCCGACCTCGGGCTGCCCGGTGACGTCATCAAAGCGGCTGGCCTGTGCCGCCTCGCCAGCGCCGAAAAAATCGATAATAAATACATTGAAAACAATAAATTAAGTGATATTTCTGATGTATTATCTTCGTTAGTGCAGCTGCACCAGTTCACCTTGCCGACGAACTGGAAGCCCGGCGAGTCACTCGCGGTGCAGCAATCCGAAGCCTTACGCAAGATGTTGCTGGCGTCGGTCAGTGATGTCCGACTGATTCTCGTCCGCATCGCCGAGCAGCTCCATCGGATGCGCGCCGTAAAGACTGCGGAACCCTCCGAACAACAGCGCGTTGCCACCGAAACGCGGGAAATCTATGCGGCCCTCGCCAACCGGCTCGGCGTCTGGCAATTGAAGTGGGAGCTGGAAGACCTCGCCTTCCGGTATCTCGAGCCGGAGGCCTACAAAAATATCGCAACCAGCCTCAACGAAAAGCGGGCCGAACGAGAGGCATTCATCGACGACGTGAAATCGGCCCTGCAGAGCGAGCTGTCACACGCAGGCATCGACGCACAGATCAGCGGACGGCCCAAGCACATTTACAGCATCTATCGAAAAATGCAGCGCAAGGATCGTGGCCTGGACGCACTCTATGACATTCGCGCATTGCGCATCATGGTGGACGACGTCAAGGACTGCTACGCAGCGCTGGGCGTCGTGCACAACGTCTGGGCGTACATACCGGGTGAGTTCGACGATTACATCGCCAACCCGAAAGAAAACGACTATCGATCGCTGCACACGGCCATCGTCGGGCCCGAAGGCAAGACGGTCGAAATCCAGATCCGAACCTACGACATGCACCGACAGGCCGAGCTCGGCATCGCTGCCCACTGGCGTTACAAGGAGGGCGGCACGTCGCCGGCGGCGTTCGACGAGAAAATCCGCTTCCTCAGACAGTTGCTGGAACCGTCCAACGACGACAGCGACCTGCTGGAGCAGATTCGCGACGATGTTTTCGAAGATCGCGTCTACGCGATCAGCCCAAAAGGTGATGTGGTCGAGCTGCCGGCGGGCGCCACACCGCTGGATTTTGCCTATCACGTGCACACGCAGGTCGGGCATCGCTGCCGAGGCGCCAAGGTTAACGGCCGCATCGTGCCGATTACCTACCGCGTTGAAAACGGCGACCAGATCGAAATCATTACGGCCAAGGATCCCAACCCCAGTCGCGACTGGCTGAGCCCCAAACTGGGCTACCTGGCCAGCGCAAAGAATCGCGCCAAGGTGCGCAACTGGTTCCGCCACCAGGATCGTGAACAGCATCTGCGTCAGGGCAAGGAAATCCTTGAGCGCGAGATCACTCGCCTCAATGTTCGCGAGTTGTCATCGGATGCCATTGCGCAGCAGTTGAAGTTCAAGAACGTGGAAGCGCTGTCTGTCGCGCTGGGCTCGGGTGACCTCACCGGAGCGGCTGTGGCCAATGCGATACAGCAGCTGCGCGGAAAACTCGACGACAAGCCGTTTCCGCTGCGACGACATGCCGCCAAAACCGACAAGCAGACCGACGGTATCGCAATCCGCGGCGTCGGTGAGCTGATGTCGAGTCTGGCTCGGTGTTGCCAACCCGTACCGCCGGAGCCGATTGTCGGTTACATCACGCAGGGGCGTGGCGTCAGTATTCACCGCGCCGATTGCGGCAATGCACTGGACCTGAACCGACGGCATCCGGAACGCTTGATCGAGGTGAGCTGGGGCGGTTCAGAGGACGCCGCCTACCCTGTCGATCTCAGTATTCATGCTGTTGATCGCAGCGGTCTGCTGCGCGATATCAGTGCGATCCTGGCGGACGAAGGGGCCAATGTGACCGACCTCAATACACACAGCAATCGTGAAACCGGCGAGTCCGAGATGCTGATCAGCCTCGAGATCAGTGACTTGCCGACGCTGAGTGCGACAATCACCCGGCTGGAGCAGATACCGAACGTCGTCTCGGTGCGGAGAAAAAACTAGGGCCCGCAGTGCGGGCCCCGTTTGCTTATGCGTTGTTGGTCGGCTTGTCGCGCTTCGCAATGTCCGTTGCCAGCGCCATCATCGAGGTCAGGTCAGCGAGATTAGACGGCACAACAAAGGTGTTGCCGGCCTTGGCAAGATTGCCAAACTCGGCGATGTACTGTTCCGCGACACGCAACTGCATTGCCTCGCTGCCGCCTTCGTCAGTCACCGCTTGCGCAACACGCTGCAGGCCGGCCGCTGTCGCCGTTGCGACGGCGAGAATCGCTTCCGCCTCACCCTGCGCTTCGTTGATCTGCTGCGTTTTCGCCGCCTCAGATTCCTTGATCACACGCTGCTTTTCGCCTTCTGCCTCGTTGATCTTGGCGTCACGCTCACCTTCGGACGTCAGAATCACAGCGCGTTTTTCACGCTCGGCGCGCATCTGCTTTTCCATCGCCGTCAGCACGTCGTTGGGCGGATTGATGTTCTTGATTTCGTAACGCAACACCTTGACACCCCAGGGGTCGCAGGCCTTGTCGAGCTCGGTCACGATGTTGGCGTTGATCGCGGCTCGCTCCTCGAAGGTGCGGTCAAGATCGATCTTGCCGATCTCGGAACGCAGCGTCGTCTGCGCCAGCTGCGCGATCGCAAACATATAGTTGCCAATGCCGTAGGAGGCGCGCTCCGGATCCAGCACCTGCATGTACAGGACACCATCGACGCCGACCTGCACGTTGTCGCGCGTAATGCAGATCTGCTCGGGAATATCGACCGCCTGTTCTTTCAGGGTGTGCTTGTATGCCACCTTGTCCATAAACGGAATCAGTACAGCGAAACCGGCATTCAGGGTCTTGGAGTATTTACCCAGCCGTTCGACGACGTAGGAACTCTGTTGAGGTACGACAACCGCGAGCTTGAACAGAGCGATAACGGCAAGAAACGCAACGACTATCCCGACAACTGTACCCATGTCTACAACACCCATGTCTGTCTCCTTCTGGAATTACTCGACGTGCAGCTTGACGCCGTCGACGCGCACAACGTGCACGCGGGTACCGGCCTCGATAACGTTCTCACCGGTGTTGCGCACAGTCCATTCGCTGCCCCGGTAGCTGGCACGTGTCTCGTCGCCCGGGTTGAGCTGCACATCAATATCGACCGTGTCGCCGCTGATCGTCGCGGTGTAGCCACCGGCGCTTAACCTCAGCCTGTCGTACAGCGTTTTTCGAAACGTGAACATGAAGAACAGGGAGAGCCCGGCAAAGATGAACCATTCAGCCGTGTTGCCCATCGGTATGCCCATCAGGTCACCGAGCCCAACCAGAATCGCGGCAACACCCAGGAACACCAGGTAGAACTGCGCTTCAATCCCTATCAGTTCAGCGCCAAGCAGAATTATTCCGACGACAAGCCATCCCCACCAGATCATGAGCTACCCCGCATAGACCGGGCCGTCGGTGCAAAGGTGCAGCAGCCGACAGCCTGTTGAACGATCACGCCGTGTTTACGACGTCCTTTTTCTTGTTATCGACGGCGACGTACACACCGTCGACAGTTCTATCTATTTGTTCGATCTACAGTTTTTCAAGTCGCCATCAGCGATTGATGTAGTTCAGCGCCTTCTTGTCGGCCGCCAGGGCCGCTTCGTGGACCGCTTCGGCCAGGCTCGGATGCGCGTGAATCGTGCGCTGCAGGTCTTCGGTACTGGCCGAGAACTCCAGGGCCAGCACGGCTTCTGAAATCAGCTCGCCGGCCATCGGACCAACGATGTGCACGCCGAGCATCTCGTCATCGTCTGCAGCCGAGATAACCTTGACCAGACCGGTCGTCTGCTCCATGGCTTTCGCCCGGCCGCTGGCGGCGAACGGGAAACTGCCGGTTTTGTACGGCCGCCCGCTCGCTTTCACCTGTTCCTCGGTCTGGCCGACCCAGGCGATCTCCGGCGCCGTGTAAATCACCGACGGCACGACGTCGTAGTTCACTTCGGCGATCTCTCCGGCAATCAGGTCAGCGACCATGACGCCCTCTTCCGATCCCTTGTGTGCAAGCATCACGCCGCGAACACAATCACCGACAGCGTAAATGCCGCTGACGTCGGTCCGGCATTCGTGGTCGACAACGATCCGGCCACGCTCATCAAGCGAAACGCCGGAGTCCTCAGCCAGCAAACCGTCGGTAAACGAACGGCGACCGACAGCCACAATCAGCTTGTCGAACTCCAGCGTTTGTTCGCCCGACTTGTCGCTGTAGGTCACGGTGACGGTCCCGTTATCGACCTCGGTGGCAGATACCTTGGCACCGAGTCGTATATCGAGGCCCTGCTTTTTGAAGTCTTTCGCCGCAGCCGAGGCGATATCGCGGTCCGCCATCGCGAGGAAATCGTCCATCGCTTCGAGCACAACAACCGAGGAGCCAAGCCGCGCCCACACACTTCCGAGCTCGAGGCCGATGACACCGGCGCCGATAACGCCGAGGCGCCCGGGCACCGCCGGCAGTTCCAGCGCGTCCCAGGAGTCGATGATGTTCTCGCCATCGAACTTTGCGAACGGCAGCTCGATCGGCACGGATCCTGAAGCGAGCACAACGTTTTTGGCCTGCAGAATCTCCGGGTCACCGTCGATGGGTGTGAATTCGACTTTCTTGCCGGCCAGCAATTTACCGTGGCCTACCAGGCCCTCGACTTTATTGGCCTTGAAGAGTCCGCCGATGCCGCCGGTCAACTGGCGTACGATACCGGCACGACGTTTTTGCATGGCGCCGACGTCCAGCGATACATCGCCGGTAATGATGCCGTGCTTTTTGAATTCATGGTTCGCGCGGTGATAGAGCTCGGATGACTCAAGCATCGCCTTGGACGGTATGCAGCCGGCATTCAGACAGGTACCGCCGAACGCGTAATTGCCGTCGCGGTTTTGCCATTCATCGATACAGGCAACGGACATGCCGTGCTGTGCCGCGCGAATCGCCGCGATGTATCCGGCCGGACCGGCCCCGATAACGACGACGTCAAAACTTCTACTCATTGTGGATTCCTAAACCTGCAGCAGCAGCCTGCCCGGGTCTTCAAGTTGTTCTTTAATGGTGACCAGGAATTGCACCGCTTCCCGGCCGTCGATGATGCGGTGATCGTAGGTGAGCGCCAGGTACATCATCGGCCGCACGAGAATCTCGTCGCCGACAACCATCGGGCGTTTCTGGATCGAATGCATGCCGAGAATCGCACTCTGCGGCGGATTCAAAATCGGCGTCGACATCATTGACCCGAAAATGCCGCCGTTGGTGATCGTGAAGGTGCCGCCGGTCAGCTCTTCCATGCCGATCGTGCCCTGCTGGGCTTTCTTCGCCATCTCATTGAGGCGAGCCTCAAACTGCGCAAAGGTCATCTGGTCAACATCACGAATCACCGGCACCATCAGGCCGCGCTCCGCAGAGACGGCGATGCCGATGTCATAGTAGTTGTGATAGACAATATCGGTGCCTTCGACCGACGCGTTGACGACCGGGTATTTCTTCAATGCAGCGACCGACGCTTTGGCGAAAAAGGACATGAAGCCCAGGCGAACATCGTGCTCCTTTTCAAAGCTGTCGCGGTAACGACTGCGCAGCGCCATGACCTCGGTCAGGTCGACTTCGTTGAAGGTCGTCAGCATCGCGGCGGTCGACTGGGCTTCCACCAGGCGCTCAGCAATCTTCGCTCGCAGGCGCGTCATCGGCACGCGCTGTTCGGTGCGCTCGACGGCAACCTCGAAACCGGCATCAGGCGACGAGGGAACCGGCGAATGATCGCTCGGTGTCGTGTTGGCGCTGTCCGCTTCCTTCAGGAAGCTCATGACGTCAGACTTCGTGATCCGACCGTCTTTACCGGTACCCATGACCATCGTCGCGTCGAGGTCGTGTTCCTCGAGCAGGCGACGGACGGCGGGGCTGGTCTTGGCGGGCCCTGAAGGTGCCGCCGGCGCCTCGACGACAGCGGCCGTTTCCTCGACTTTTGCTGCTGCAACCATCGGCTCCGCGGCTGCCGCTTCGCCCTCGACGAGAACCGCCAGCACATCGCCCTCGACAACCGTGGCGCCGTCTTCAACGAGAATTTTCTCGATGACGCCGGCTGCCGGCGCAGGCACTTCGAGAACGACCTTGTCGGTTTCGAGATCCACGAGGTTCTCGTCACGCGATACGGGTTCACCGGCCTGCTTGTGCCATCCGACCAACGTGGCGTCGGACACCGATTCCGGCAACGGCGGTACCTTGATTTCAATGCTCATACTTGGGTTCCGTAATATCGAGTATCTAGCGAGGCTTCGCGGTTTTGCTGGCCTTCACTGCTATGTCCAAAGCGGCTTCCACAAGATCCTGCTGCTGCTGCATGTGGACCTTGTAAACGCCGGAGGCCGGGGCGGCTGCGCCCTCACGGCCCGCGTAAAACAACTCCTGCTCCACTGACAGCGGCTCCTGCAGGCGGTGCCGAATCTGGTACCAGGCGCCCTGGTTCTGGGGCTCTTCCTGACACCAGACGATCTCTTTGACGTGCGCGTATTTCTCAATCACCGAGGCAAACTCGGGTATCGGGAACGGGTACAGCTGCTCGACACGCACGATGGCAACATCATCGATGTCGTGCACCCGTCGCGCCTCGTAGAGATCGTAGTAAACCTTGCCGCTGCAGAACACAACGCGACGGGTCTTCTTGACGTCGATCTCGGAGTCTTCAATGAGCAGGTGGAAGCGGCCGTCGGCCAGCTCATCGAGGCTGGATGTCGACAGCTTGTGGCGCAACAGGCTCTTCGGTGTCATGACGACCAGTGGCTTGCGGATTTTCCGCAGCATCTGCCGTCGCAGCATGTGGAACATCTGCGACGGAGTCGACGGAACACACACGGCCATGTTGTGTTCGGCGCACAGCTGCAGGAATCGTTCGAGACGCGCCGAGGAATGCTCGGGGCCCTGGCCTTCATAACCGTGCGGCAGGAACAGGGTCATGCCGCACAGGCGACCCCACTTTGTGTAACCGGAACTGATGAACTGGTCGATGACCACCTGGGCACCGTTTACAAAGTCACCGAACTGGCCTTCCCAGATCACCAGTGTGTCCGCTTCGGTCGTCGCGTAGCCATACTCGAAGCCGAGCACCGCTTCCTCGGAGAGCAGCGAATCGATGACGCGAAATGCGTTGGGACGGTCCGCATCGATGTGCCGCAGCGGCGTGTACTCACGGTTGTTGAATTGATTGTGCAGCACTGAGTGGCGATGGAAGAAGGTGCCGCGGCCCGCATCCTGGCCGACGAGACGGACGCTGTAGTTGTTCTTGATCAGGGATGCGTAAGCCATCGCCTCCGCGAAACCCCAGTCCATCGGGATCTCTCCGCTCGCCATGCGTGCCCGGTCATCCATGATGCGCTGGACCCGGCCGTGCAGCTTCATTTCTTCGGGGACGTTGGTAATCGCGGTAACACAGGCATCCACGGTGTCGGCATCAAGCGCAGTGTCGACAACCTCGTCCCACAGCGCATCGAAATGCGGCGACCAGTCCACGGTGAACTCGTTGCCGATCATGCCCAGCGACGCTTCCGGCACCGGCTCACCGCGATCCAGCCGGTCGCGATAGGCATCCTGCAATTCGGACACCTCGGCTGCACTCAATACGCTGTCGCTGACCAGCTCGTCGGCGTAAATCTGTCTCGTCGTTGGGTGCTGCTTGATGCGCGTGTACATGATCGGCTGCGTCGCTGACGGCTCGTCGGCCTCGTTATGGCCGTGACGTCGGTAGCAGACCAGGTCGATCACGATGTCTTTCTTGAATTTCTGGCGGTATTCCAGCGCGAGTCGGGTCACCTTGATGACGTTTTCGGGGTCATCGGCGTTGACGTGAAAAATCGGTGCCTCGATCATCTTCGCGACGTCGGTGCAGTACTCCGTCGAACGCGCATCCGACGGTCGGCTGGTAGTAAATCCGATCTGGTTATTCACGACGATATGCAGCGTGCCGCCGGTGCGGAAGCCGTTGGTCTGCGACAGCTGGAACGTCTCGGTAACCACGCCCTGACCGGAGAAGGCCGCGTCGCCGTGAATCAGCACCGGCAGCACTTCGGTGCGTTCGGTGTCGTTACGCCGCTCCTGCCGAGCCCGGACCGAGCCTTCCACGACCGGATTCACGATCTCCAGGTGGGACGGGTTGAAGGCGAGCGCGATGTGCACGTTGCCGCCCTCGGTTTGCATGTCCGCCGAGAATCCCTTGTGGTATTTGACGTCTCCGGAGCCCTTCAGATCATCCAGATCGACGTTACCTTCGAATTCCTCGAACAGCTCCTCGGGCGATTTGCCCAGGATGTTCACCAAAACATTGATTCGACCACGGTGCGCCATGCCGATGACGATCTCGTGGACGCCCCGGGCACCGCCGCGGTGAATGATGTCGTCCAGCATCGGAATCAGGCTTTCGCCGCCTTCCAGCGAAAAGCGCTTCTGACCGACGTACCGCGTGTGCAGGTAGCGCTCCATGCCTTCGGCGCGCGTCAGCTGTTCGAGAATCGCTCGACGCTCCGTGGCGGGCAAAGTCGGTCCGGCGATGGATCGTTCGAATTCGCGGCGCAGCCACAGGCGCTCGCGAGCGCGGGAAACGTGTGCGACCTCCATCGTGACCTTGCCGCAATAGATACTTTTCAAGAGGCCGAGAATGTCACGCAGCTTCATGCGCTTGTTGCCGGTACCCGCAAATCCGCCGGTGTAGAACTCCGAGTCCATGTCGGCTTCGTTCAAACCGAGGTAGTCGAGTTTCAGGACGCCGGGAACCGGTCGCTCCATGAGGCCGAGCGGATCGATGTCGGCAATCTGGTGTCCGCGCAGGCTGTAAACCTGGATCAGGCGGGACACGGCTGCCTGTTTCTCCGTGGCCGTTGAGCCGCCCTTGCCGGGGCGCAAGGTGACGGCCCGGTCGTTGGTGTCCGCCTGACTCTTCAGGCGCTGACGGATCGGTGAATGGGCAACTTCGGCGCCGGAATCACCGAGTGAGGTGAAGTAGTCTCGCCACGCGTCCGGCACAGAGTCCGGCTTGTCGAGAAACTGTTCGTAAAGCGCTTCTACAGCGGTGGAATTGCCGCCAAACAGCGGCGAGGAGGCGTACAGCTCCTTGAGAGTCCTGCTCATGAGGTTCCGTTCGGCCTGAAAGCCTTTTAGAGGGTGCCCGGTGTTCGCGAAAACGGCCGGTAGTTTAGCCTAAGCCCCGGCGCTTGGGAACGAGTTTTACGGTCCGTACAAATCCATAATATGCACGAGCTCGTAGCACACGAGGCAAAGGTAACTGACGAACATCAGGGTCAGGAACTGGCCGGTACGGATTCGCTTCATGAACATCGCCCGAGCCAGGAAAACCAGCGCGAAAATTCCGACAGCCGTCATGAACATCTTGCTGGCGGTGAATGCCAGCGTGCTGTGCCCCATGACGTTTGCCATCACCGGGTTCGCCTCGATCATGCCCTTCTCGATCAGCTTCAGTGTCAGGAAGGCATCGGTGGCACTCAGGATCATCGTGCCGACCGCCATGATGCGCAGCCAGGGATGGTGCCAGTCAACGAACACGGCCTCGCCGTCGTCTTCGCGGCGGAGGTCTTTGCGTCGTGAGTACAGGAAACCGTAGAGAACAGTGCGCCAGGTGAATGTGCGACGGTCTCGCGGCAGGCGCTTGGTGACTGTGGTATCCCCTGACTCCATTCCTGCGGTCTTCCTGACTTGGCCTCCAACAGCGTCGGACATTATGAAAAGACCGGGACGGTGTCCACAATCGTCATCAAAAACTAATTAATTCAATAGCTTGAATAAACGTCCAAGAATTATGTTGAATGGCTGCGCGGGGCAGTGCCGACGGGTCGGTGTGACGAGCACAACAGAAAACGCGGCAACGCGGTTGCGATCCCGGACTGCGACATCACGCCGCTGGCGCGAAATCGTGACTGCAGCCATAATTCAACGAAGACTGACGCTAGCGGGGGGCGCATGAAAGGCTACACAGGCGTAAATACGGACGGCCAGGCCATTTACTGGCAGGACAACAAGCGCTGGCTTTGGATGCTCAGTGTGCTGTTCCCGCTGCAACCTTTCATCGGCATCGCGCTGCATGCGGCTACCGGTGTCGAAGCCTGGTTATTTCTGCCCCTGCTGTTGAATTACGTGCTCGCACCGATGGCAGACGTTGCTATGGGCGCCGATCGCAATAATCCCCCCGAAGAAATCGTTCCCCAGCTCGACCAGGATCGCTACTACCGTTACCTCACCTACGCGATTGTGCCGCTGCACTTCGTGAGCCTGATCGGCGTCGCCGCCTACGCGGGCACCCAAGACCTGTCGATTGCCGCGACCCTGGGTCTGGCCGTGATGGCGGGACTCGCCGCCGGACTCGCGATCAACACGGCGCACGAAATGGGCCACAAAAACACCAAAATCGAGCGGACGCTGGCAAAGATCGCCCTCGCCGTGCCCGCCTACGGGCACTTTTCGATTGACCACAATCGTGGACACCACCGTGACGTGTCGACGGCGGCCGACCCGTCCAGCGCACGCATGGGCGAGACCTTCTACCGCTTTGTCGGCCGCGAACTGCCAGACGTCATCGCGCGCGCCTGGGGCATCGAAAAGGAGCGCCTGAACAACCGTGGCAAGTCAGAGTGGCACCCGGACAACCAGATTCTGCAAAGCCACGCCATCTCGGTTGCTATCGTCATTGGCCTGGTCATCGCGTTCGGCTGGATCATGTTGCCGTTCATGCTGATCCACAATGCCGTTGCCTGGCTGCAATTAAGCAGTGCGAACTACATTGAGCACTACGGTCTGTTGAGGAATACCGACGAGAATGGACGCGTCGAACGTTGTGCGCCGCACCACTCGTGGAACTGCAATCGCCTGTTCAGCAACCTGGCGTTGTTCCATCTTGAGCGACACTCCGACCACCATTCCTATCCGCTGCGCCGGTACCAGTCGCTGCGTCACTACGACGACGTACCACAACTGCCCACCGGCTACTTCGGCTGCTACGTGCTGGCCTATATCCCGCCACTCTGGTTCCACGTCATGGACAAGCGCTTGCTGGCGTTGCCGCACGTGGACGGCGACCTGACGAAAACCAACCTGGACCCGGCAGCGCGCGAAAAGCTGTTCGAGCGCTACGGTGGTCGGGCCGCGGAGGCCGTTTAGCTTTACATAAGCTGGCAAATTCGCGGTTTTTCCCGGGTTTTCTGCCTGTGACCGGGCGCACAGACCTGCCTGTGAAGCTCGTCTAGCCTTTATGTCGACTTTTCCTTCACGGACCTACAGACATGAAAGCTTTGCTCAAAGCCAGCCTCATCGGACTGGTTCTTGCCGCCTCCAGCGCGGCACACGCTGACAAGGACTTCGGTATCGGCCTCAAGGCAGGCACGCTCGGCGCCGGCATTGAAGGCACCTGGCGCCCGCTGCCGTACATCGATCTCCGTGTTGGAACCAACATTTACGAATACGACGATACCGGCGATCAGGCCGGCGTGAACTATAACGCCACACTCGACCTCGACACGGTATACGGCACGGCGAACTTCCGTTTCCCGCTGAGCCCTTTCCGAGTCACCGCCGGTATCTTCTCGAACGGTAACGAGCTCAGCCTCGTTAGCGACGAGACGTCAGGAACCGTTGAAATCGGCGGTACGGTTTACAACCTGTCGGATGTCGGAACGATTACCAGCACGTCGACTTTCGGCAGCACGTCGCCCTACCTGGGATTTGGTTACGACTTTACGGTGATGGATCGCGTCGGTCTGATCTTCGACATTGGCGTTCTTTGGCAAGGTGATCCCGAGGTCAGCGTGACGGCCGATGGTCCTATCGCTGGTCAGCAGGCATTCCTCGACTCGCTCGAAGCCGAGCGCCAGGAACTCGAAGATGAAATCAGCGACTTCAAGGCGTGGCCGGTTGTGTCGCTGGGCTTTGTTGTCAACTTCTGAATGATCAGCCTGGGGGCGGATCCTGCCCTCAGGCTCTTTTCAGCTCCGGCTGCCGCCTGACCAGCACCAGTGCCAGCAACGTAATCACCAGCAAAGGCACAGGCATCCACATCAGGGTCAGCCAACCAAAGTAATGCATCATGGCACCCGCCAGCATTGAAGCGGTCGCGGATGTCCCAAACACCAGGAACTCGTTCACCGCCTGCGCGCGGAATCTTTCTTCCGGCGTGTACGTGTATGTCAGCATCGTTGTGCCGCCGACATACAGGAAGTTCCAGCCCACCCCCAGCATGACGAGCGCCCACCAGTAGTGCATCACCGATTGACCCTGCAGGCCGATAATTGACGTTACCAGCAGCAAAAGCGCGCCCGCTGACATCAGTCTTGATACTCCGAGTCTTTCAATCAGGAAGCCAGACACCAGCGACGGCAGGTACATCGCCAGCACATGTGCGCGGATAACTGACGCCGTCTGCTCGAGGGAGTGGCCATCGTTGACGTGCATACTCAGCGGGGTCGCCGTCATGATCAGCGTCATCACGCCGTAGCCTGCCGTGCCGCCGAGGATGGCGACAATGAACACCGGCTGTCGCGCGAGGTCCGGGAGGGTCCGGC
>JBCDJX010000056.1:0-23066 GCA_038747355.1 Pseudomonadota bacterium
CAAGGTCAATCGGCAGAACTCCTATTACGTACGGCGCGACTTCTCGACCGATGACGCCGATGTTCGAGCGCGTGTAGCTGCAGTACTCGGCGCCCACGACGACGAAGTTGTCATCACCCGTAATGCGACCGAGGGTTTTCACAACCTCGTCCGCCAGTACCGCGGGCTTGGCAGTGGTGATGCCGTGCTGTTTGCTGATGTGGATTACCCGAGCTACAAGCCGTTGCTTCGCTGGCTCGGCGAGTCCCGCGGTGTTGAAATTGTCGAAGTCGCACTCCCGCCGCGCTGCAGTCAGGACGATGCTTTGCAGCGCTACAGGGAGGCTTTCGACGCTCACCCGTCGCTGAAGCTGGCGATCGTGACACACGCCTCGAATCAGCACGGTCTCGTTTTGCCGGTCGCCGAAATCGCCGCCGAAGCGCGACAGCGAGGCGTCGATGTGATTTGTGATGCCGCCCAGTCCTGGGGCCTGTTGAACTTCACGGTCGATGAACTCGGCGTCGACTGGGCGGTGTTCAACCTGCACAAGTGGATCGGCGCCCCGCTGGGGACCGGTGCGATGTACCTTCGACGCGATACCCTGCACAAAGTGGCGCCGTACCCGGGCGAGAGTGATCCGGAAAACGTGAACGCTGCTGCCCGAATCCACTCGGGCACGGTCAATTTTTCGGCGAGGCTGACCGTACCGGCAGCGCTGGACTTCCACGAGGCCGTCGGTCCGGCCAACAAGGAGGCCCGCCTGCGTTACCTGCGAAGCCTGTGGACGTCAGAGGCGGACAGGATGCCCAACATCGAGGTCCTCGGCGGAGCGAACGAGGCCGACTGGAGCGGTATCGCCTCACTGCGCATCCGGGGAAAAAACAGCGTCGCGGACGCGACGTCACTGCAGCAGCGACTGGAGAAGGACTTTGGCGTATTCACCGTGATACGTACCGGCCTCGCGTCCGGCGCCTGCGTGCGGGTGACGCCGCAGGTATTCAACACACCGGAGGAACTTGGCCGTCTCGTCGACGCGTTGGCTCGGGTCTAGCGGATCGGCGCTGAGCGTTGAAACCGCGGCAGCTAGCCCGTGTCAGGCGCATCCGGCGAGGGCATCATAGAACGCACCGGGCCGTTATGATGTACTGCGCAGCGTCGCCGCCAGCGCCACTTTAGCCTGCGGGCGGAGCCGCCTCTGGACGACAACCGATTCGACCCTCCCGACGAGTGCTTGCCATGAACAAACTTGACCAGCTGAAAACCATGACCGACGTGGTTGCCGATTCCGGTGACATCGATGCGATCGCTGTGCACAAACCCCTGGATGCAACGACCAATCCGTCGCTGCTCCTGAAAGCGGCGCCGATACCGCGCTATGCGTCGGTGGTGGATACCGTTTGCGAATGGGCGCTGGCACAAGCGGTCGACGATGCCGAACGCCTCGACCTGTTGGCCGACCGCTTTGCGGTTGCGGTGGGCCATGAAATCCTCGACATCATCCCGGGTCGCATCTCGACGGAAGTCGATGCGCGCCTGTCGTTCGATCGGGATGCCTGTGTCGAGCGCGCGCGCCGGCTGGTGGCGTTTTACGAGGAGCAGGGACGTGGTCGTGATCGACTGCTGATCAAGCTGGCCTCAACCTGGGAAGGGATCGAAGCGGCACGGATTCTCGAAAAAGAGGGTATTCAGTGCAACCTCACGCTGTTGTTCAGCGACGTCCAGGCGGTCGCTGCTGCCGAGGTGGGCGCCTTCCTGATTTCCCCGTTTGTCGGCCGCATTCTCGACTGGCACAAGGCCAACGAGCCCGGGCGCGACTTTACCGCCGAGGAGGACCCCGGCGTGCAGTCCGTTCGCGCCATCTATCGCCTGTTCAAACACCGCGGTTACGAGACGGTCGTCATGGGCGCAAGTTTCAGAAACGCCGGAGAAATCGAAGCGCTGGCGGGCTGTGATCGTCTGACAATCAGCCCGCAACTCCTCGAGGAACTGGCCGCCGACAACGGCGAGCTGTCACGCCAGCTGTCCGTCGACGATGCGCCACCCGCTGAACAAACCGCATTTCGTGATGAAGCCGACTTTCGCTTTCAGCTGAATGCCAACGCCATGGCGACGGAAAAACTCGCCGAAGGTATTCGCGGTTTCGTCGCCGACCAGTTGAAACTCGAAGCCTTGCTCAGCGAACGTCTGGCCGCGCTGCGCGCCGCCTGATCCAGCATGCGGTAGCGACTCCGGGTTAGACTGCTCACAAAAGGGGGGAGCCTTTTGCAACCATCAACATTGAGCGGCATCGACTGGGCCGTCATTGGCCTGTACTTCAGCGCTTTGCTTGTGCTGGTGCTTTCCGTGACGCGTAAGAACCAGACGACCACCGACTACTTTCTCGCCGGCCGCAACGTCGGCTTCTTCGCGATCGGCGCATCGATTTTCGCGTCGAATATCGGCTCGGAACACATCGTGGGTCTCGCCGGCCAGGGTGCGACCACCGGTCTGGCGATGGCGCATTACGAACTGCACGCGTGGATCGTTGTTCTGCTGGCCTGGGTTTTTGTGCCGTTTTACTACCAGTCGGCCGTATTCACGATGCCGGAATTCCTGGAGAAGCGTTTCGGGCCCAGGCCGAGATGGATACTGTCGCTGGTTTCGCTCGCCACCTACGTGCTGACCAAGGTGTCGGTGACGGTTTACGCGGGCGCCGTTGTGTTCAGGACGCTGCTGCCGGACACCTTCGGCAGCCCCGAAAACGCCTTCTGGGTGGGTGCGGTATCCACCGTTGTACTCACAGGCCTTTACACCGTAGCGGGCGGTTTTCGAGCGGTGCTGTTTACCGACTCTGCGCAAGCGATCATTTTGTTGCTGGGGTCCGCTGCGATCACCTGGATCGGTCTCGGCCATCTCGGCGGCTGGGGTGAGTTGCAGGCATTCGCGGCAACCAACGTGGCGGATTACGCGTTGTGGCGACCGCTGTCGGATCCGGATTTCCCCTGGCTGGGTATTCTGATCGCGTCACCGATCGTCGGCATCTGGTATTGGTGCACCGACCAATACATCGTGCAACGGACTCTGGCGGCCAAGGATTTACAGTCGGCGCGGCGCGGTGCCCTGTTCGGGGCGTTCCTGAAGATCTGGCCGGTGCTGATTTTCCTGGTGCCAGGCCTCATCGGTGCCGCGCTGCACGAGCGCGGTGTGCTGCAGATCCCGATGGGCATGGAGGGCGGTTTCGTCGGTGACCAGGTGTTCCCGACCATGGTGGTCAGCCTGTTGCCGGAAGGCCTGCGGGGGCTTGTGGTCGCCGGCCTGCTGGCGGCCCTGATGAGCTCTTTGTCGTCGCTGTTCAACTCTACGGCGACGCTGTTCACCGTCGACATCTACGACAAGCTGCGACCCGGAGCGAGCGAACGACAACTGGTTACCGTGGGGCGACTCGCGACGGGTGTGGTGATTCTCCTTGGTCTTGCGTGGATACCGATCATGCCGCTGATCTCCGACGGCGGTCTGTACCAGTACCTGCAGAACGTCCAGGGTTATCTGGCGCCGCCGATTACCGCCGTGTTTCTGATGGCGATATTCAATGAGCGCATGAATTCGCGCGGTGCGGTCTGGGGTTTGAGCCTCGGGTTTGTGCTCGGGATGTTGAAGCTGACGCTGCAGGGTCTGGCAGGAAATGGCGCGGAGCTGGGGCTGCTCTCGGGCCTTGCGAGCCTGAATTTCCTGTACTTCTCGGGTGTGTTGTTTGTCATCAGTATGGCGACGATCCTGATTGCCTCGCAGACGGCGCCGCCGGAGGATGCTGTCCGAACCCGTGGGCTGACTTTTCGTTCCATCGATCGGGAGGCTGTCAGGGCGAGCTGGAATCGCAACGACGTCGTCGCAACCGCCGTGATTGTTGGCCTGATTCTCGCGGTTTACCTGTATTTCTCCTTCTGGATCTAGTGTGCGGCCTGAATTGCCGCTATCGGGGCCTCGCACTACACTGGCGAGCCGCATGTCGCGAGGTTTCGCATGACCGACGTTCAGCCCGTTCACGATGTTGCCGAGCACCCGGAAGACCAGCTGCGCTTCCTGCTCGATGAGGTCGCCGCCGGTCGACGTTGCGCACTGGTGACCATCGTCGGCATCGTGGAACGTGCCTCGCGCAATGTGGGCACGCAGATGGTGGTTGCCGAGGACGGACGATACGCCGGGTCGGTTTCCAGTGGTTGCATCGACGGCAGTGTCGCGACCTTTGCACTCGATGCCTTGAAAGTCGGAGAGCCACGACGAGTTCGCCTGGGAGCCGGCTCCAACTTTATTGACCTGCAACTTCCGTGTGGCGGGGGCGTGGATCTGCTGATCCAGCCTGATCCGGACGTCCGTGCACTGCAATCGGTACTCGACAAGCTCGATCAACGAGAGCGCTGCACGCTGTCACTCGGGGAGTTCAGCGTGAACTATCGGCCGAAACTCCGGCTGATCCTCGCCGGCCGAGGTTCCGAACTTACCGTGTTCGCCCGCCTGGCAACGTCGAGCGGCTTCGATGTCCACGCCTACAGCCCGGATACTGTTGATGTAGAGACCTGTGCCGCACACGGCGCGACCGCGGCCCGGCTAACTTCGTCCACGGCGGCGCCCGAGATCAACGCGGATACCTGGAGTGCCGTCGTGACGCTGTTTCATGACCATGACTGGGAACCGGCCGTGTTACGGGCGGCGCTTGCGACCGACGCGTTCTACATCGGTGCTCTGGGCAGCCCAAAAACCCAGGAAAATCGACTGCTAACCCTGCGCCAGATGGGCGTCGAAGACGGACAGCGTATCCAGGGTCCGATCGGCCTGGTGCCGTCTATGCGCAATGCGACCATGCTGGCGATTTCGACGCTGGCTGAGATCATTGATCGATTCCATCAGCGTCACCCGTCGCCCGTCGCGCAGTAATATCACTGGTAACGCCGCTCCAGGCGACGGATCGCAACGATGCCGATGATGCCCGGCAGGATCCACGGGATAACCTGCCACTGGCCGGTGAGAATCTCGCTCAAGAATCGCGTGCCGCCAAACGCAAAGAAGGCTGTGTGTGCACCAATACCGCTGCCGATCATGGAGCCCAGGTGCATCCGCGCGCGTTGCTTGGCGTTCGGCGCGTCAACGAGGCTGTCCTGGTAGAGGCCTATCGACAGTGCGAGGCCAAGTCCGGCGAAGATGATCAGCAGTATCTGCCAGTGCATCACACCCAGAACACCGACCCCCAGCGCAAGAGCACCCAGGGTGAACATCGTCAGGCGGTGAAGCGGCTTTCTTAGCAGATCCGCGTGCCGCGCCGTTCTGAGCGACAGGATGCCGTGCCGAAGGCTGGCAAACACCAAAACGGCAAGCATGAACAGAAACAGGCTGAACAGGCGATAGTTCATGGCGCGGCGCTCGGCGACTTCCGGCGCGAGGTCGACACCGGGGTAACGGATACCGATCGGGTCGACAAGCACCATGATCGAACTCACGGCAGCGGAGACCACCACCACCATCATGGCCTGCACGTAAAATCGGCCAGCCAGCTTGTGCACCCGGGATCCCTTGCGAGAGAGCGCGGGAACCCAGAACAGCACCAGCGCAACGCTGCCAACGGCGATGTGCAGAAATACGAGCAGCTCGTGCAGGTCGGTCATGCTTGTCTCCTCCAGTGTTGCTGCTCAGGCTACGGTTCTCTGCCGCGATCCATAAGTGCCGTTGGTCAGGACCTCAAACCATGACTTTTGGCCTATAGCCAAGCCGCGGCCCTGCAGTGACAATGCGTCTATGAAGTCGAGCGACATCAACGACCTGTTGCAACGCGCCGCCGGCGTGGTGACCTGGGCCGTGGTGACCGGGCTGGCCGCTTGGATTTTGTTTGCGAACCAGGCGACATCCTACGTGCCCGGATTCATTGCCTTGTCGACTGTGAATCTTGGCGCCATGTGGCTGGCAATGACCTCGGGCGGCAATCGCCGGCAGGCCGTGGCTGCGACGCTGGTACAGCTCGGCAGCGCGCTCGCCATGGGCTGGTGGCTGCAATTCGACTTTCTGCCGATCTACACCATTATCTGGATTGCGATCGCCGCCTTCATCTTCAGCTGGCGAACCACTGTTTTTTTGTTCATCGCTGTTTCCGTCGCGTGGTATCTGATCATGCGATACGGCTGGCAGGACCGCGGCGCACTCGTCAGCGTCATGTTGTACGGCACCTTCCACCTGTTCGCACTACTGACAACGCGCACTATTTTGCAGGCTGAAGCGGCTCGCGATCGCGCCGAAACCCTGAATCGCGAGTTGCTGGCTACCCAGCACCTGTTGTCCGAAGCATCTCGTCAGGGCGAGAGAACACGCATCGCAAGAGATCTGCACGATTTGCTGGGCCATCACCTGACCGCGTTGACGATCAATTTGCAGATTGCAGAACGACTGTCCGACGGCGAAGCGAAAACCAAGGTCGCCGAGTCCAGGGCGCTGGCGCGACTGTTGCTCAGTGATGTCAGGGACGCTGTCGACACGCTGCGGGAGGAGGGCGGTGTTGACTTCGAGCAGGCGATCCGCGTGCTGGCAGAAAACGCGCCGGGGCTCGACGTACACGTGGATATCCAACGCGGTCTGGATATCGACAATGTGGACGTTGCGCAGACCGTCGTTCGTTTCGTGCAGGAGGCGATGACGAATACGCTCCGGCACGCCAATGCGAGTGCCTGCTGGATTCGCATCTGGCGCGAGGCCGATCAGCTGCGGCTCGAGGTTCGCGACAACGGTGTCGCGGCCGAGGATATTCGCGAGGGCAACGGACTGACGGGCATGCGAGAACGACTGGCTGCCCTGCAGGGCAGTCTTGAGGTGGATCGCTTCGACAAGGCGTTCCGGCTCAACGTACAGATACCACTGGCCCACTGATGGCAATACGTATCGGACTGATCGACGACCAGACGCTGGTCCGCCAGGGCATCCGAGGCTTACTGGAATTGTCGGACAAGGTGGAGGTTGTCGCGGAAGGCGCTGATGGCGATGAGGCTGTGTCGTTGGCTCGTGACGCGTCGCCCGACGTGATCTTGATGGATATGCGCATGCCACGCATGGATGGCGCCGAGGCGATCACGGCACTTGCCGATGCTGGCCTACCCACCCCGGTCATTATTCTGACCACCTTCGATGACCACGAGCAGGTGCTGACGGCGATTCGCGCCGGCGCAAAAGGCTATTTGCTCAAGGATGTGTCACTGGAAAGCCTTGTGGCCGCGATCGAGTCCGTGGCGGCGGGAGAGACGATGATTCAGCCGAGCATTACCGAAAATCTGCTGCGCGGAATCTCTGCGCAGTCCTCCGACGACGATGCGCCAGCGGAGGAGCTGACGCGCAAGGAAACCGAGGTCATACGCCTGATGGCGGGTGGTTACAGCAATCGGGAAATCGCCCAGGCGCTGTCCAAATCGGAGGGTACGATCAAGAACCACGTGTCGAATATTCTGGCGAAATTAGGGGTGCGCGACCGTACCCGCGCGGTGCTCAAAGCCATTGAGTTCGGAATGATTTGATAATAACTTGCAAATGGTAATCATTCTCATTAACATTGGGTTCGTCGGGTATATCACTCCCCCGTGCCTTACCCGATAGCCGAGGGATCGGTTTGCTCCAGCGCCGGAAGGGTTGAAATCTCTGCTCCGACCCTTCCGGCGCACTTACCGGGATGGGATGATGATTTCTTTCGCCTTAGCGGCCTTCGTACTGTTGGTAATCGCCGCCGTCTGGCTGGCACGGCAGCAGCTCAGCTTCATTGCTTTCGCCTGCGCGCTGATGGCAGCTGTCCCGCTCCTGTTTGCGGCCGACCAACCGGGTACCGCATTCGCCTGGATCGCCATCGCCGGTCCCATCGTGGCACTCGGCGTGATTCTCGACAGCCTGCGCAAATTCACCTGAACCTGAAGCGTCTCGCCCGAGACCATTAAAAGGCCAAACCGACCACAACCGGCCTGGTTGCCGTCGTAACTGTCATTCGTGGGGTGGCTCGCCGCTATACTCTGCTGCCATGACTTGGAGCGGCCAGGCGAGCGTGCCTCGTAATTTCACGGCGGAGCTGATCGACAGCAGCTGGGCCGGCAACGGTTGGCGCGTCCGCACAACGCGGCTGGTCTGTTGGATGACATTTGCACTCAGCTTGCTGCCGGCGCTGGTTGCGATGAGCCAGGGTTACTCTCGAACGCAGCAGGTTGCCATCGCCACGTTCGCGCTGCTGCTGGCAGCTATCTTCTACCGACGCGCGCCGCGGCTCGCCGCGATTGCACCCGTTGCCTACTTTTTCAGCTTCGGCACCGTTCTGCTGTTCGACAATGCTTTCTCAGCCCCCGCTGCCGTCTTGTGTCTCGCGCTGGGTATGAGCCTGCTGGCGGTTTTCTGGGGACTCCGGGGGCTCGTCGCCGGGGTTTTGGTGACGGCGGCGATCATGTTGTTTGCCGGGATACACCTGTTTGTCGGTGACGACGCGGGGGTTCGCACGCTGGACTTGCATCTCTATGAATGGAGCGAGAGTAACTTCACGCGCGCCAGCCTGATCACGCTCTCGTTGATTGCCGCACTCGGGTCGACGATCGCCATCATTGTGACTCGGCAGGAGCGCGTGCTGGCGATGCTTAAACGGGAGAATGATGAACGACTCGAGGCGGAGCGCGCCTTTCAACAGGCGCAGCGCTCGGCCATGGTCGCCCAGGTGACCAGTGGCCTGGCGCACAATTTCGGCAACGCGCTGACCGTGATTACCAGTTGGGCCGAACTGCTGGATCGGCATCCAGACGATGCGGAGCTTTCCCGTCGTGGAATCCAGGATGTTCGAAAAGCCGCGAAGCAGGCGTCTGGCGTTGCTCAGCAGATCATGGCGCTTGGCAAGGATCGAATTCGTGAGCCCGAAACCGTCAATCTCAGTAACGAAGTCGTGTCACAAATCCGGCTGCTGCGAACGGTTCTCCCGTCCGCGATTGGCATCCGCGAAAATATCCAGCCGGACCTGTTCGTGCTTTCGGACCGGACCGAACTGCAACAGGGGCTACTCAACCTCGTATTGAATGCCCGCGATGCCATTTCCGATCACGGCTTTATTGATATCGCTGCGTTTCTCTCGGAGGACGACAGCGTCATTTTAGAGGTCAAGGACAACGGCGAAGGCATGCCGGATCATGTGCTGGCGCGCATCTTCGAACCGTTTTTCACCACCAAGGGCGAGCGTGGAACCGGGCTAGGCCTGGCGACGCTTCAGCGGTCGATGCAGGCGGCCAACGGCGAGGTGAGCGTCGACAGTCTGCCGGGTCACGGAACTGTTTTCCGGCTGCAATTCCCGTCAATTTCCGCCATCCCGATTCATGAGGAAACGCATCGCCACGAATTTGATGAGGTGCCGCGCAAGGGCCGCATTCTGGTTGTCGACGATGAGGAGATGGTGCGCAACGTTATCGCGCTGGGTCTCCGCAACGCCGGCTACGACGTGCAGGAGGCCAGAGACGTGCCAAGCGGCATTCTGTGCCTCGATGATCCGGGCATCGAGTTGTTGCTGACCGACGCCGTGATGCCGGGCGGCAAGCTGGTTGATCTTGTCAGTGCTTTTCGACAACAGCACCCGGGCAAGCCGATCATTGTCTGCTCCGGCTACATGCCGGAAGACGTACTTGCCGATCTGGCGAGTGACCCAGAGATTGAGTTTGCGCAAAAGCCGATGGACCTTCGAGCACTGACCGAGAAAGTTGATGCCGCATTAACAACGTAGCTCCGGCGACGGTAAGCGGTTGCGAGAAACCGCTGTGATGCGTTCGGATACACGCTGAAGGCCGCACAAAATTTGCTAGACTCAAACTGGTGTTGTGGACACTCATGGACCATGCGTAAACGTAAAAATCGTCGACCCAGGAGACTCAGCGGACGGATTGAAGAGCGATCACTGCTCCTGTCTGCCTGTCGCGCTTTTGTCGACAATTACGCAAACCTGCTGAGGTTTGGCCTCATTGTTGGCGGCTTGTACCTCGTATCAGTTATTCCGGAGAGAATGGCGACCTCGCCCCAGTCAACCGCCTTCGACGCACCGTCCGTCGAGGATGCGCGTGTCGAAGAAAATACGGATACGTTCAGTGATGAAACATTCCTGACCGACGGCGTCCTTCGAGCGATGAACTGCACTCGCCCGGAATACCAGCGAGAAAACTACTCGGAGTGCGATATCGCCGACTCCGAGGTTTACAGTCAGGACGAAATCTTCAAGGATGACGGCTCGCGGTCGATAACTGTATTTGATGTAGAAAGACTCTACGCAGACGCCAAATAAAAACACCCCATGAGCACCGACAGTAACAGCGTCGTCAAGACGGCACTCGAACGAATCAACGACATAGCCACCTTGCCCGAGATCGCACGTGCGGTCATGGCGGCGGCCGACAACCCGGACACCTCGGCGGACGATGTCGAACAACTTGTCAGCAGCGATGCGGTTCTCGCCGCGCGAGTTCTGAAAGTGGTCAACAGTTCGTTTTACGGCATGCCGGGCGAGGTGGGGTCGATTCACCAGGCGGTCGTCATGCTGGGCCTGAATGCGGTCAAAAACATTGCCATCGCGGCCAGCCTCGGCAAGCTGTTCCGCGGGACATCAATCCATGAAAGCTTTGATGCCCGTGAGCTGTGGCAGCACAGCACAGCCGTTGCCTGCGCCTCGCGCATGCTGGCAAAACAGTTGGGCGTCGATCCCGAACAAGCGTTTCTCGCCGGCATGTTGCACAAAGTTGGCCTGGTCGTCGAAATGCAGTTTGCCCCCGAGAAACTCGGACAGGTCATTGACCGGTTATTGCAGCCGGACGCAGGCCGTTTGCTGGACATCGAAGCTGAGGTCATAGGCGCGACCCACGAACAATTCGGCCGTGCGTTCTGTGAGAACTGGCAGTTCCCGGTGGTGTTGCAGGAAGCGGTCGGGGCACACCATGATCCGAGCGTTCTCGACGGGGAAGCGCGCACCTTGGCCGCGATTATCTGTGTCTCGAATTACCTGTCCGACGCAGCCGGCGTGGGCTACATCGGCACGGTGAACGGTGTAATGCCGCCGTCGGCCCTGCTCGAGGAGCTGGGCGTGACGGACGACGACATCCAGGCGGTACTTGCGGAGCTTCCAGCGGCCATCAAACTGGCCGGCCATCTGGTCAGTTAGCTTCGACGGTCGTTCCGGACGGGCCCTGGCGGTCCAGAATCATGGTCTCAAATTCTTCCGGCGGAATCGGCCTCGAGAACAGGAAACCCTGCCCGTAGTTGCAGCCCATGCTCTGCAGCAGCGCCACATGATCAGGCGACTCGATACCTTCTCCGATGGTCTGCAGTGACAGGTGATCAGCGAGCGTTACGATCGACGAGGTAATCGCGATCATGTCCGTGTTCTGACCGGCGCTGCGAACGAAAGAGCGGTCGATTTTCAGCTCATCGATCGGCAGCATGTGCAGACCGCTCAGCGATGAGTGGCCGGTACCAAAATCGTCCATCATGACTCGAATGCCCTGATCGCGAAGTCGTTGCAGCACGTCGCCAACGTCAGCGCGATTGTCGACAACCGTTGTCTCGGTGACTTCGAGCTTGATGCTCTTGCGCGGTAGCTTGTGGCGATCAATCTGGCTGGTGACAAAATCCACGAAACCGGGCATCAGCACCTGCGTCTTGGACATGTTGACGCTGATCGCAAAGTTCTCATGGACAACGCCACGTCGGCGCCAATCCGCTAGCTGGCGGCAGGCGGTCTCCAGCGCCCAGCCGCCCACCGTGACAATCTGCCCGGATTCCTCGGCGATCGGAATGAACATATCGGGCGGAATCGGGCCGCGTGTCGGATGGCTCCAGCGAAGCAGTGCTTCGGCAGCGACGATGCTGCCGTCGTTCAGGTCGAGGATCGACTGGTAGACCACGCTGAGTTCGTTGTTGGCCGCGGCACTCTGCATGTCTTCCTCAAGCGCCAGCCGATCAAGCTGCTCATTGAACATCTCGCTGTCGAATTCAACGACACAATTGCGACCGCGACGCTTGGCTTCATACATCGCCGCATCGGCAAACCGCAACAGTTCCGCTGGACCACCGTCGGTTGTTTCATTCGTGACCAGGCCGATGCTCGCGGTCGACACCAGTGTATGTCCGCGAATACTGTGTGACTTGGCGCAGGCCTTCAGCAGCTTGTCAGCAACGGCCTTGGCCGTGGCCGTGTCCGGCAGGTCCTCGAGGAGAATCACGAATTCGTCGCCACCGAAGCGCGCTGCGGTGTCGACATCGCGAACGTTTGCACGCAGTCGCTCGGAGATACTGATCAGGAGTTCGTCGCCGGCGTCGTGACCCAGCGAGTCGTTGACGGCCTTGAAGCGGTCGAAGTCGAAGAACAGGACGGCGAGGATCTTCTGGCTGCGTTTCGATCGGCTGAAGGCTCGCTCCAGGGCGTCGATAAAGCGAGTGCGGCTGGCAAGCCCGGTCAGCGTGTCCTGCTGTACCAGGCGCTTCAGTTCCTCCTCGGCTTCTTTCATCGACGTGAAGTCAGCGATGGAACCGGACAGCCGCGTTGCCGCGCCTTTTTCGTCGCGAACCGCGGCGGCGCGCATCAGCACCCAGACGGTCTTGCCGGTGCCCGTCATCATCTGGAATTCGAGCTCAAACTGCGAGTTTTTCGACACGATAAATCGGGTCAGGGCACGCTTGACCCGATGGATATCCATCGATGCAATGTGGCCTAGCATGGACGTCCGAGACGCGATCAGTTCCAGCGACGGATCGTCCAGCAGCTCGCGCCAGCGCGGTGACAGGTGGATGCGGCCGGCCTGGATGTTCCAGTCGAAAATCGCGTCGCGCGAACCTTCGAGGGCGAGCTCGAAGCGCTCCTGACTCTCGCGCAGTTCTTCGTTGAACGACTCTGTCTGCGCAACGGCGTCGCGCAGCGCCTGGATGTCGATGTGCACGCCAACCATGCGCAGCGGTCTGCCTTCATCGTCACGCTCGACAACCTTGCCGACATCACGAATCCAGTGCCAGTTGCCGTCTTTCTGTTGCAGGCGGTGCTCGTTTCGGTAGATTGATGAAGCACCGTCAAAATGCGCCTGGATATCGCTCATCGCTTCATTCAGGTCGTCCGGATGTACCAGCTGCCCCCAGGTGTCGACCGCCATCGGCAATTCGCCGGGCTCGTATCCGAGCTGGGTGTACCAGGTGTCGTTAAAGTACGTCTCACCGGTGACCACGTTCCAGTCCCAGAGTCCGGTGTTTGAATTCACCAGCGCGCTGTTCAGGCGTTCCTCCGCCTGGCGGGCTTTGTCCTTCGCCGATTGAAGGTCCGAAACATCGGTTGCGATAAGCACAACGCGGTCGGGCCTGCCGTTTTCTCCGAGCAGCGGCACCTTGTCCAGACGCATGTGCACATGCGTTCCGCCGTCGAGGTCGTACTCACGGACGTTGCCGAGACTGGGTTTTCCGCTTTCAAGGACCGCGCGGTCATCGGCCTGGTGGAACTCCGCCTCTTCAGCGGTGAAGAAGTCTCCGGTCGGACGGCCACGAATGTCTTCTCGGGGCTTGCCGACGTACCTCGCGGCCGACGCGTTGCAGTCGAGGATGTTGTTCTGATCATCCTTGTAAAAGACGAGTCCCGGGATGCCGTCGAGGATGCTCTGCAACTCTTCGTGCTGAGCATCCAGTTCGTGCTTGGCGTCTTCGAGTTCCCGAGTTGCCTTTTCCGCTTCCTGCTCTGCGCGCTTTTGTTCCGTGATGTCGAAACGCCAGGAAATATAGCGTTCGATCTGTCCTTCGCGGTTGAATTGCGGCACGTTCGTTGAGTCCACCCAATACAGCGAACCGTCTTTCGCCCTGTTGCAGACCTGTTCACGCCAGGCCTTCCCGGACGCGATGGTTCGCCACATTTCCTTCCAGAACTCGCGCGGGTGGTGTCCGGAATTGAGGATGCTGTGCGGCTGGCCGATCAGCTCTTCACGCGAGTACCCGCTGAGCTTGCAGTAGCCTTCGTTGATATCGACGATGTGGCCGTGAATGTCGGCCACCGAATACAGGGTGTGGGAGTCGATCGCCTCTTTCAGGGTTTCGAGATCGTCACTTTGCTGGCTCAGCCGGCGAATGGCCGGCTCGAACATAAACAGAGAGACCAGCGCGAGCACCAGTAACGACGAAAAGTACGCAAACGTCTCGGCGCGCTGCACGTTTTCGATCTTGCGGGCGAGCTCGGCCTCGTGCAGGCTGACGATGTCGTTCATGCGCGGCAAAAAGGCGTCGCCGTAAGCGACGACGGTCATGCCGATACCCGCCGATATTGCGGGGCCGGTTGCGGTCGTGTCGCCCCGAGCGGCGTACAGCAGGTTGTCGACGATAATTTTGACCGCTCGAACGTCAGCGTCCACGTCCCGGTAGGCGGCCTTGATACGGTCGCTGTTTTCGCCGCTGAAACCCATGCCCGAGTCGCGGTTGAGCAGCCCCTCGTGGCTTGAAACCCACAGATCCAGCGATGACTCGAGGTTTTTCGCGACCGCTTCCGTCAGGGTGCTGTCGCCGGCGAGCAGCGCGGTCTGCAGCTGAAGGCCCTGGCTGCCAATGCGCTGGCTGAGCATACGCTGGCGGCCGGCAATGTTGATGACGGTTCCATCGTTGATCATGGCTTTGTTCATGGTGCCAAGAACAAAGTGCGTGGTAATCGAAAGGGCAGCCAAAATACCCAGCGCGAGCAGATAAAACACTCGCAATTTGGTCGCGCTGGTCGCGATTTTCATCATCGTTAGCGGTTTCCTGTCGCAGGGATGGGCGGCGCTTATCACGCTGTATGTCGGGTATCGGCCCGGAAGCCGGATTTCTTTAAGGGTTTTCCTGAGAGAAAACTCACGTTTTTGCCGATAGCGGCAGGCGCCGTGCATTACCGGGCGGCGCTATGTCCGGTGGTTATATCGAGGCAAATAACCGACATTTTGTCGTGCGGTGGGGATGCGATAGTCTGCGCGGGCCTTCAAAACGGAGCTTCGCCGCATGACCGACAACTACGTTCCACCCAAAGTCTGGACCTGGCATGCTGAAAGCGGCGGCCATTTTGCGAATATCAACCGGCCGATCGCCGGCGCTACCCACGACAAGGTCCTGCCGAGCGGCGAGCATCGTTTCCAGCTGCATTCACTGGCCACGCCGAACGGCCAAAAGGTCACGATCCTGTTCGAGGAGCTGCTGGAAGCCGGGCACGCCGCAGCCGAGTACGACGCCTGGGCGATACAGATTACCGAGGGCGACCAGTTCGGCAGTGGATTCGTGGAGCTCAACCCCAATTCCAAGATCCCGGCGCTGTTCGATAAGGAAACCGGCATTCGCCTGTTTGAGTCGGGTTCGATCCTGGTCTATCTGGCGGAGCTGTTCGGCGAGTTCTTGCCGTCCGACTCGGCGGCTCGCGCGGAGACCCTGAACTGGTTGTTCTGGCAGATGGGTAGCGCACCGTTTCTCGGCGGCGGATTCGGGCACTTCTATCACTACGCGCCGGAGAAGTACGAGTATCCGATCAATCGCTATGCGATGGAGGTAAAACGTCAGCTCGACGTGCTGGATCGTAACCTCGCTGACCGTGAGTTTCTCGCCGGCAGCAACTACACGATCGCCGATATGGCGACGTATCCGTGGTACGGCGGCCTGGTGTTGAGAAACAGCTACGAGGCGGGCGAGTTCCTCGATGTCGCGAGCTACAGCAATGTTATCCGTTGGGCAGAGTCGATCGATGCGCGGCCCGCCGTGGCGCGCGGCCTGCGGGTCAACCGGACCTGGGGCGATGAGGCCACCCAGTTGCGTGAGCGCCACTCAGCGGCAGATTTTGACTAGTCGTCGTAACTGATCGCCATCACGGTCAGGCTGCGACGGTGATCGCCAATCGTGACCTCAACGTCGTCGTCGACGCGCTTCTTTAGCAGCGCGCGCGCCAGCGGCGAGTCGATACTGATCCAGTGTTTCCTGGCATCGGTCTCATCCGGACCAACGATGCGATAGCTCGCTGTCACATCGTGGTCGTCACAGACGTCGACGGTCGCGCCGAAAAACACGGCGTCGGTTTTCGGGTGTTCGCGCACGACAGTCAGGTCGGGCAGGCGTTTTTGCAGGTAACGAATGCGTCGGTCCAGGCCGGCCAGTTCCTTCTTGCGGTAGATGTACTCGGCGTTTTCGGAACGGTCGCCCTCGGCCGCGGCTGCGGACAGCGCCTTGACCACATCGCGTCGACGCACCCAGATGTCTTTCAGCTCGGCCTGCAGTTGCGCGTAGCCGCTCGGCGTGATGTACGCCGATGACTTCGGTGCCGGGGGTCGCCAGCGTCCCATTATCTCGCTGCCTCCTCGGTGTCCTCGGCGTAGCCCGTCAGCTCAACGTAGCCACGCCCGTCGACCGGCTCACCGAAGCGCTTACCGACGACGTCCACGGCGCCTTCCCAGTATCGAACGATGGTGAACAGCTCCTGGTCCTCCATGACGGGCACGATGCGCAGCTCGAGTCCGAGCTCGGGCACAGTGAGCTTCCACGCGGACGGGTATAGGCCGCCGGCCGGGCTGTCCCAGGTCTTGGTAACGTCGAGTTCAACGTCGGCGGCGGCCAGGTAACGGGCGTCACCGTCGGCGGCGATAAACGTACCGGCACTGTTCGGGTCCTGGGTTCCGTCCTTGAAACGCAGGCTGTAGAACATCAGCTCCGTGCCGTCCGACAACTGCAGCGCGAACCAGTCCCAGCCGACCTGCTCGCCCGACAGCGCGCTGGTGCTCCACTCACGGTCCAGCCAGGACTCGCCGGTTACCGCGAAGATCTCGTCGCCAATACGCAGCGAGCCGTCGGTCGCGAGTCGGCTGATCGTGTAGTAGTAAGACGCATTGCCGGGCTCTGAGGACTTCTGCGAGAGGCCGGCATCACCGTTCAGCACCGGGGCCTTGAGCGCGTCGAGACGAACATCGATCGCCATCTCCTCGCCCGTCGCCTTGAGTCGCCACGCGTCGCCATCTTCGGCAATCGACCAGTCGTCGAGCCACACGGCGAACGGCGCGGTTGTGGCGCCGGCGAGGCCGGCCGCGCCGCGCGATGATTTTTCGGCAACCAGGAAGCGTTGGCCTTCGGGATCGGTAACCGCAAAGTGCGCGACATACACCTGGCTTGTTCGCCAGCTCTCGCTGCTTGCGTCACTGCCAGGCTGCAGCGAGAAGCGAAAGATGGTCAGTTCGAAGCCAAAACGCCGGCCCCGTTCATCGTCGAGGTTGCCGGTGACGTACCACCATTCGTTGCGAAACTCCGGGTGCGGGCCGTGGTCGTCGGGAAAAACGAAACGGCGCGCATCGATGGCCCGGGCGAACCCCGCCTGGTCATCCGCACCCAGCAGCCCGGCGAGCTGCGACGGCTCGTCGTCGGCAAGGCACGCGGAGGCCAGGACGCAAAGCAGAGCGCACAGGAGACGCATGTTATTCCTCCCGCATCGCGATAGCCGGCTCGACACGCGCGGCGCGCAGGGCGGGGTACAGGCCCGCGGCCAGTGCGGCGGCAATGGAAAAGGCAACAGCCTGCGCGACGATCACGGGACTGGCTGTGATGTCGATCTGCCAGCCGAAAGCCCGTCGGTTGATGACCTCGATCAACACCCAGGCCATCGCAAGACCCAGTGGAATCGCGGCAAGACCGCTGATGAAGCCGATGACGCCGGTCTGCGTACTGATCAGCCCCGCGATCTGTCGGCGCGTCATGCCGAGTGCACGCAGTGTGCCTTGCTCACGGTCCTTCTCGAGTTGCAGGGCGAGCATGGAGGAGAGGATGCCGACCAGCGCGACGCCCGTCGCGAGCCAGTACAGCACGTCGGTGATGATGAAAGTCTGATCAAACACGTCCAGTGACAGGTCACGAATCGCCTGGTTTGACGTCGCCGACAGGCGGGTTCCGGGCAGTGATTCGATGGCACGAAGGACCGCCGCCTCATCCGACTCCGCGGCGAGATACAAGCCGAGGTTGTCGATCGCGTCATCGTCGAAGAAGCGATCGTAGGTGGCGCGACTGATCATCAACCCGCTCGCGTTCACATCGAAGCTCTGGTAGGTGGCCAGCACTGAAAATTCCGCCAGGCCCCGGTCCGTGCGAAGCTCAATGACATCGCCGCGCGACACCCGGAATCGATACGCGTACGGTTCCGAGACAAGAACGGCGTCTGTTGATTCCCAGGCTGGCCAGGTGGTCTCAGCCGTCGCATCAAGCAGCGTCGTGCCCGCGTAGGCGTCCGGCGCCATGTCGATGGCCAGCAGCTGCCGCGAACCGCTCTCATCCTCGATCCTCGCCAGCCGTGACGTGCTGAAGGCCCTGACGTCGGGTAGTGACGCAATCTGCTCGACGTGTTCGGCCGCAACCGGCATGCCGTTGCCGCTCACGTAAACATCGGCGCGCAGGGCGACGCCCAGCCAGTCGTCCACCGAGGCGCGAAAGCTGTCCACCATGACACTGACGCCGATCGTGGCGGAGACGGCGATCGCGAGTGCGACGATGGCGACACCGGTCCGGCTAAGACCGGAGCCTACGCCCGCGACCGCGAGACGCGAGGACACGCCGCCCAGCGATTCCGCCAGTGGCTCGAGACGACGGGCAATGCCCTTCGCGATCAACGGCACGCACAACGCAAAACCGCCAATCAGCATGAACACGGCGGTGAGTCCCGCCGTCAGACTGCGTCCGGAGAGCAGCAACAGGATTACAGCCAGAAACATGACAGCGACGCCGGTAGCCGCGATGCGGGGCAATGCTCGACCGGCTCGTCGTTCCAGTGTTGATCGCAGCATCGAGAGTTTTGGCGCGAGCGACGCCGCCTCGATCGCCGGGATCGTGGCAGCGAGCAGGGACGTCAGCATGCCGGCGACGAAACCTTTTACCAAGGTGAAGGTGTCGAGACTGACGTCGGTAACGCTGACGCGGAAATACAGGTCGTTGATTGAGCGGGCGACCAGGCCGAGCAGCTGTTCGCCGAGCCAGCTGCCGGCCAGCAGCCCCAGCAACGATGCGATCAGGCCGAGCAGCGCCGCCTCACCGAGGATGGAGACGAACACTTCGCGTCGTGTCATACCGAGCGCGCGCAATACGCCGATGAGGCCGCGCCGCTGCAAGACCGAGAAGCTCACGCTGTTGTATATCAGGAAGACACCGATCAACAGCGCGAGCAGGCTCATGGCCGTCAAATTGGTCATGAAGGCCGCGCTGAGATCCAGTGTGGCGCGCGTACGTCCGGCAGCGTCCAGCAGCGTCACCTCGTCCGGCAGCAGAGCGCGAAACGCGTCCGGATCGCCGTCAATGCGAACGTCGATGCGCGACACCAGCCCGGGCATACCGAACCAGGTCTGAGCGGTGGCGATATCCACGGCAATGAGTTCGTCGAGGGCCGAGGTCTCCTCGCCGGCAAAAATGCCGACCAGCACGGCGCTGTATGCCCGACCTCCGTTAACGACCGTAAACGTCTCGCCGCGCGCGAGCGCCAGCGAGTCGGCAGTCCGCTGGCTCATCAACGAAGCGCCCTCGACGGTCAGGAAGTCGCGAATCATCGCGTTGCTGTCGTTGTCGCCTTCCGCGTTGGTGGTGAAGCCGCGCATCGCGTTCTCGGCGAACAGGTCAATGCCCAATACGCCGACTCGACGCCCGTCGATCGTCAGTTGCTCATCGATCACCGGCGCGATCGTATCGATGCCCTGCACAACGCGCAGATCGCGGTAGATGCTCGCGTCTACACCGCGCGGACCGCCGATGACCTGGTGGGTTGCGTCGCCCGTCACTGTATCCATCGACAGCAGAAAGGCCTTGCGTGCGCTGGCATTGGCGAGATCCACAGCCACGATCACGGCGACGCCGATTGCAATGCCGACGATCGACAGCGCGAGCTGCCAGCGATGACGCAGCAGATAGCTAAAGCTGGCTCGCCAGCGGACCGGCATCAGGTGTGCGACTCCAGTCGCCCATTGTGAATTTCGATGCTGCGATCACAGGCAGCGGCAACCCGGGAACTGTGCGTTGCGATCAGCAGGGTTCCGCCTTGTGCCCTGACCAGCGTGTCCAGGAGAGCGAGGACGTTGTCGGCGGCGGCATCGTCGAGGTTGCCGGTCGGTTCGTCGGCAATCAGGATTCTCGGTCGGTGCGACAGGGCTCGCGCAAGTGCCACGCGTTGCTGTTCACCGCCTGACAGGACATCCGGGAAGCTCTCGGCACGATCGGCCAGTCCCACAGCCGTCAGCAGTTCGCCGATACGCTGTCCTGATTCGTGACGAGAGACGCCGTTCAGTTCGAGGACCAGGCGAATATTGTCGGCGACGCTGAGCGTCGGTATCAGGTTGAAGGCCTGGTAAACGAACCCCAGCTTTTCGCGCCGAAACAGCGTGCGCGCATGCTCGTCGAGCCCGGTCAGGTCGACCCCGCAGCTGGTGATGCTGCCCGCGTCCGGCGTGTCGATCGCACCCAGCAGGTTCAGCAGCGTTGATTTGCCGGAGCCGCTGCGACCACGAACTGCGACCGACTCGCCGCGCTGGATCTCGAGATCCACGCCATCGAGCACGGTGTGGCGGCGGCTGCCTTCCTCATAGATGCGTGTGATGTCGCGGGCGCGTATTTCGGGTTGCTTCTGGCTGTTCATATCGAGATCGAAAATAGTTTGCCCGGAGAGGGAATAAACCCGCTTTGCCGTGCGTATAGTGTGTGTAGCAGATGAAAAATGACGCGATGCAACAACGACTGGCACAACTTGGCGGCGGCGCTCATGCGCTTGCGACGCAGATACTCGGCAATGCCGACGATGCGGCGGATGCGGTGCACGATGCGTACGCAACAGTATTGTCGAAACCCGAAGCCTACGACAGTAACAAGGGGCCGTTAAAGCCCTGGTTTCTGCGCGTGGTCAGAAATCGGTGTATCGATATTCGCAGGAAGCGACGGGACGAGCGCCTTCCTGTCGAGGATTTCGCGGACGCGGGACCGGGTCCTGAACAGGAAGTGCAGCGGGACGAACGCTCACGACAGATTGAGGCGGCGCTGAAAACCCTCAGCGCCGACGCGCGCGAGATTGTCATCCTGCGCGACTACGTCGATCTGTCCTACGCGGAGATTTCTGATGTCTTGGGCATTGCTCGGGGCACGGTCATGTCCCGGCTGCACCGTGCAAGACTGGCGCTCAAGGAGGCGCTTCAAAATCATGAATAGTGAAGAACGGCCGATCGACAAGTACCTCGACGAGTGGTTGTCGGGCTACATCGACGGTGAGCTGACACAACAACAGCGCCAACGCGTAGAGATTCATTGCTCGCAAAACGAAAAGGCCCAGGCCCTGCTGGAAGAATTGCAGGCGCTGAGAGGTGACGTTGGCAACGCAACACTCAGCCAGTATGGCGAAGACAAGTGGAGAGAACAGATGGACGATACGGGTGTACAGGTTTCCAGGGGCATTGGCTGGCTGCTGCTGATCGGCGGTGCGCTGGGTGTCGGCGGCTTTGTGGTGGTGAGTTTTCTCGCAGACCCCTCGATCAGCTGGTTTATGAAGCTGATTATTGGCGGCTTTTACGGTGGTCTGGCGGTATTACTGGGCTCGGTTATTCGCCAGCGCCTGATCGAACGCAAAACCGATAAATATAAAGACGTGGAGATTTAAGATGATTGTAGTGACAACCGAGACCATTGCCGGCAAGAAGGTCGTTAAGACGCTGGGGCTTTGCCGTGGCAACACGATCCGTGCACGCCACATCGGCAAGGACATCATGGCCGGCTTGCGTACGATTGTCGGTGGCGAGATCCACGAATACGCCAAGTTGATCGCCGAGAGCCGCGAGCAAACGATCGACCGGATGGTGGCGGAAGCCGCCAGTCTCGGCGCCAACGCCGTGATCTGCTCCCGCTTCACGACTTCGGTCATGATGGGCGGTGCGGCCGAGTTGCTGGCGGTGGGCACGGCGGTGATTGTGGAAGACGAATAACGCGGGTCTGCGCCGTCAACTCAAGCCACGAGACTCCTTGATAAGGTCGTAGGCCTTGTTCAACTCGCGTGAGCGCTCTTCGGCCACGGCACGCATGCTGTCAGGCAGTCCACGCGCGGCAAGTTTGTCCGGGTGGTTTTCACTGATCAGCTTGCGGTAGGCGCGCTTCACCTCGGCGTCGCTTGCGTCACGCTTGATGCCCAGCGCCTGGTAGGCGTCGTCCAGGCGGTTTGCGGACGGCGGCATACCGCCGGTCTGCGCGCCGGCTCCTGTCGAGGCGCGTAGCAGGGCCTCCAGTTGCTGCACGTCGAGTTCACTAAGTCCCAGTCGTTGCGCGATGCGCACCAGCATGGCGTGTTCTGCCGGATCGATACGTCCGTCCGCAGCGACGGCCATGCACTGAAGTTGCAGGAACAGCTGCACCAGCGGCCCGCGGCCTCGCGTGATCGCACGCAGCCGGTCGACAGCATCGTCGAGATCGAAGTCGGGTTGCTTACCGCGATTGAACGAGGCCTTTGCATCGCTGCGTGCCTGCTCGTCCATCCGCAGCATGTCGAAAATTCGCTCCACCGCGTTGATCTCGTCGCGTGTGACCACACCGTCCGCCTTGCTCAGCGCACCCATGATCGAGAAGGTGGAGTCCATGAGGTTGGTCTGCGCCACGCGCAGCCCGCCGACGACGGAACGCGTGAGCGCCACACCGGCGATGTAGCCGGTTGCTGCGCCGACCAGCAGACCGATGGGACCGCCGAAAACAAGGCCCAACAGGGCTCCGATAGCTGCGAAGAACATGCGCGAAGTGTAGCAGTGCTGTGGCGGCGGCCGGAGTGAAAAACAGTTTGTTACAACGGTCCGGCGCGCCCTTGGTTAGCATGCTCGGATGAAACGCCTACTCCTGATTTTTCTCGCAGCGCTATCGGTGCCGGCTATGGCCACAGAGACCCCGGACTACGAAGTCGTGAAGACCACCGACAGCTACGAGCTGCGACGCTACGCACCGTACCTTGTTGCGGAAGTCGACGTCAGCGGCAGCATGGCTCGGGCCGGCAACAGCGGTTTCCGCATCCTGGCGAACTACATTTTCGGCGACAATCGCAGCCGCACACGCATGAACATGACGGCGCCGGTCGAGTC
>JBCDJX010000057.1:0-22909 GCA_038747355.1 Pseudomonadota bacterium
TCACGAGGTGTTCTGCTGCCTGTACCTCGACAATCGCCATCGCGTGCTGCGTTTCGACGAGCTCTTCCGCGGCACCATCGACGGTACGTCCGTGTACCCTCGCGAGGTCGTCAAAGAGGCCCTGTCGGCCAACGCGGCGGCGGTTATCGTCGCCCACAATCACCCGAGCGGTGTTGCCGAACCGAGCGGCGCCGACGAACGCATTACGCGGCGCCTGAAAGCGGCGCTTGAGCTGGTCGATATCCGGCTGCTCGATCACCTCGTTATCGGCCATGGCGAAGCGGTGTCGCTGGCGAGCCGCGGACTGGTCTGAGCCGCCCTGGGCGCAAATGATCGGGACTTGATGCGGGTGCTTGTAAATGCCGGGCTGTGCTGGTTTAATATCGCGCTCTTTGCCCGCACGTCGCGGGCAGTTTTATTAGAAATCAGGGACTTAAGTCCGATGTCAAAAGTTTGCCAGGTGACTGGGAAGCGCCCGCAAAGCGGCAATAACGTTTCTCACGCCCACAACAAGACCCGTCGTCGCTTCCTGCCGAACCTGCAGTCGAAGCGTTTCTGGCTGGAATCCGAAAAGCGTTACGTCCGTCTGCGTGTCTCGCACAAGGGCATGCGTATCATCGACAAGCACGGCATCGACAAGGTCGTCGCCGACCTGCGTGAGCAGGGCCAGCGCGTCTAGCAAGAGGTAGCTGAGAATGGCTAAAACGAATCGCGAAAAAATTCGTCTCGTCTCGAGTGCCGGCACCGGTCACTTCTACACGACGGCGAAAAACAAAAAGCTCCATCCCGAAAAGATGGAAACGAAGAAGTACGATCCAGTCGTGCGTAAGCACGTCATGTACAAGGAAGCAAAGATCAAGTAAGTCTCTGCTGACCTGTTCTTCGAAAAGCCCGCTGATTGCGGGCTTTTTTGTTTAACCTCGCAGGATCGCCATGCCTGAATTGCCTGAAGTCGAGACCAGCCGCCGCGGCATCGAGCCCTACCTCGCCGGGCGAACCGTGACCGATGTCGTCATCCGACAGCGGCAACTGCGCTGGCCAATTCCTGAATCGCTGGACCAGAGCCTGCCTGGCCAGAAGATTCGGTCGGTCGAGCGGCGTGCCAAGTACCTGCTGATCAACACGGATGCGGGCGCCGCGATTTTACATCTGGGCATGTCGGGTCACGTTGGCATCCTGCCGCAGGGAACCCCGGCTGGCGTGCACGATCACGTCGATATCTTGCTGTCGTCCGGTGAGATGCTCAGGTTTCGGGATCCGCGCCGCTTCGGTTCGCTGCACTGGAGCAAGCGGCCGCACAGCCACAAGCTGATCCGCGACCTGGGTCCGGAACCGCTTGGCGGCGACTTCGACGGCGCGCACCTGTACGAGGCGTCACGGGGTCGGAAGGTCGCCGTCAAACCGTTCATCATGACGGCAACGGTGGTGGTTGGCGTGGGCAATATCTACGCGAGCGAGGCGCTGCATCGTGCCGGCATACACCCGAAACGAGCCGCCGGACGGGTATCCAGATCGCGTTACGAGTTGCTGGCCGACGCGATCAAGGACGTGCTCGCGCGTGCGATCGAAGCCGGTGGAACGACGCTCAGGGATTTTTATGGCAGCGACGGGTCAAGCGGCTATTTTCAGCAGGAACTCGACGTCTACGGGCGCGACGGTGAAGCCTGCAAATCCTGTGGGGCGCCGATACGTTCCATGGTGCTCGGCCAGCGCAACACCTTCTTCTGCGTCAGCTGCCAGCGCTAGCGACCGACACGCTCCAAGAGCGCCTTGCCCACTTCCGGTGACACGAACGGGCCGACGTCGCCGCCAAGGCTTGCGACTTCGCGAACCAGGCTGGAAGAAATAAAGTTGTAGCTCTCTTTCGGCGTCAGGAACATGGTCTCGACGTCGGGCACCAGGTTGCGGTTCATGGCGGCCAGCTGGAACTCGTACTCGAAATCGGACACGGCCCGCAGTCCGCGAACAATGACTTTCAGCCCGTGCTTTTTAGCGAAGTCGACGGTGAGCCCCTCGTAGCGAGCGACCTCGACATTGGGCACGTCCGACAGGGCCAGTTTCGCCATCGCCAGGCGCTCGCCCTGGCTGAACATGGGTGCCTTGCTGCCGGAATCGGCCGCCACCGCCACGACCACCTTGTCGAAAATGGTGACCGCACGTCGGACCAGGTCTTCATGACCCAGCGTGATGGGATCGAAAGTCCCCGGGTACATCGCTGCGACTGGCATTACTCCCCCTGAACGCTGATCAGCGAGTAGCGCACATTGCCGGCGGTCTTGCTCTTTAAGCGCTCCCAGCCTGCGGGCAACACCACCTCGTCGGCCTGTCGGTCTTGCTCGATATAGACGCGGCCGCCACGCCGGACAATCTGCCTCTCATCAATGAGTCTACACAATTCGTTCAGCGAGTCATCCGCGAACGGAGGGTCGAGAAACATGAGGTCGAAGCAATCGGGCCCGCAGTCCGCGAGGAAACGAAACGCGTCGTCCTTTTTGATCTCCGCCGCGGTCGCTTCGAGCAGTTCAGCGGCCTTGCGGAGAGCAGCAATCGCCCGGGTTGAACGCTCGACGAAGACCACGTTTGCGGCACCGCGAGACAGCGCCTCGAAACCGAGCGCCCCGGTGCCGGCAAACAGGTCCAGTGCGCGCTGACCCTCGATGCGCGGGCCCAGCCAGTTAAACAGGGTTTCCCTGACGCGCTCGCTGGTCGGACGCAGCCCGTCGACATCGGCCACGGGCAGCACGCGGCTGCGCCAGTTTCCGGCTACAATCCGCAGTCGACCGGGCCCGTCAGTGCCCATGTACCGTATCCCGTTGGCTCATTGGGGTATTTCACGATGAGCCGCAAAGGAAGTGCAAGTGTTTGGCAAAAAGGACGACGCAGGCGAAGGCGGTTTCTTCAAGCGCCTGCGCGCACGAATCAACAAAGGCGACAGCTGGCTCACCTACGATCTCGCGAATCTGGTGCCCGGCGGCAAGGTCGATGAGGACACGCTCGAGGAGCTCGAGACCCTGCTGGTGATGGCAGACGTCGGCATCCCGACCACCCAGCGCATTATCGAAGATGTCGAAAAACAGCTGAAGCGCAGCGAGCTGAAGGATGTTGCCGCGCTTCGCGAAGGCTTGAAGCATGCCTTGAAGGACATCCTGGAGCCGGTCTCCGTCCCGCTCGAAGTCGACACCTCGAAGAAGCCCTACGTTATTCTTATGGTCGGCGTTAACGGTGCCGGCAAGACCACCACGATCGGTAAGCTGGCGAAGCGCTTTCAGGATCAGGGCCTGTCGGTCATGCTTGCAGCGGGCGATACCTTCCGTGCGGCTGCGGTCGAACAGCTGCAGGTCTGGGGCGAACGCAATAACGTGCCGGTTGTCGCGCAGCAAAGCGGCGCCGACCCGGCGGCGGTGTTGTTCGATGCCTGGCAGTCGGCCCGATCCCGGGATATTGACGTGCTGCTCGCGGACACGGCCGGACGACTGCAGAATCAGCAGGGGCTGATGGACGAGCTCGCGAAGATCAAGCGCGTTGTCGCCCGCCAGGACGACTCGGCGCCTCACGAGACCATGCTGGTGCTCGATGCCAGCCAGGGGCAGAACGGTCTGTCGCAGGCCGAGAAGTTTCACGATGCGCTCGGGCTCACCGGCATTACGGTGACGAAGTTGGACGGTAGCGCAAAGGGTGGCATTCTGCTGGCGGTCGCCGACAAACTGAAGGTGCCGGTGCGGTTTATCGGCATTGGCGAATCGGCCGAAGACATGCAGGCATTCGATGCGGGGCAATTTGCCGCCGCGTTGCTGGAGAGCGGTTCCAACGACGCATGATCAAGTTTGAGAACGTCACCAAGCGTTTCCCGGGTGGGCAGGAGGCGCTATCCGGCCTGAGTCTCGAGATCGACAAAGGCGAGATGGTTTTTCTGACCGGGCATTCCGGCGCCGGAAAAAGCACGCTGTTGCGGCTCATCGCGCTGATCGAACGCCCGACCAGCGGCCAGGTGATTGTCGACGGCCGTAACACCAAGCGCATTGGTCGCCGGCGCATTCCCGCGTATCGCCGCCAGCTCGGCATGGTGTTCCAGGACCACCGCCTGCTGTACGACCGTTCCGTGGCCGATAATGTGGGCCTGCCGTTGCTGATTGCCGGCGTCGGACCGCGCGACGCCGCCCGGCGCGTTCGCGCTGCGCTCGATCAGGTCGGCCTGCTGAAGAAAGAAAAGCAAAACCCGGAGACCTTATCGGCCGGTGAGCAGCAGCGTGTCGGGATTGCTCGCGCAATCGTCACACGGCCGAAGCTCCTGATCGCGGATGAGCCGACCGGCAATCTCGATCCGGAGTTGTCGCTGGAGGTCATGCGCATCTTCCGACGCTTCAACGAAGTCGGTGTCACGCTGCTTATTGCAAGCCACGATATTTCGCTGATCGACAAGCTCGGGTGTCGCCGGGTAGCGCTGGCAGAAGGTCAACTTGAGGCCGACGTCGGCGTCGATAGCGACACGCTCGTCATCGAGGAGTCGCAGCCATGGCGCTGACCCGAAACACCGATGCTGTGGCGCCGGTTCGCTCGTCCGGACCGTTCAGCATCTGGCTGGGACGTCACGCCAGCTGCTGTTCCGGTGCGTTCCTGAAGCTGGTCAAGCAGCCGTTTGCCAGTCTGATGATCGCGCTTGTCATTGCCATTACGCTGGCGTTGCCGGCATCCCTGAACCTCGTGGTGCGAAATGTTGCCGCGATCAGCGGCGGCTGGGAGGAGGCCCTCGACTTCTCCGTGTTTCTCGACAGATCACTGACGCTCAGCGAGGCAGAAGGTCTCGCACGCCTGATCGAGCAACGCGCCGATGTCGAGACCGTCACGCTGACCTCATCGGAGGATGCGCTCGCCGAGTTTCGCGAACAGTCCGGTTTTGGCGCCGCGCTCGACAAATTGTCGGAGAACCCGTTGCCGCACACGCTGGTCGTCAGACCCAGTGCCGCGAATACCACCGACACGATCGAGCTGCTGCGCGAAGAACTCTCGAACCTGCCGGAAACCGACCTCGTGCAGATCGACACGCAGTGGGTGCAGCGCTTCAAGGCCATCCTGGAAATTGTCGAACAGTCCATTCTCATCGGTGCCGTGCTGCTCGGCCTGGCAATCATCGTCATCATCGGCAATACGATTCGTCTCGACATCCAGAATCGTCGCGACGAGATCGAGGTCGTCAAGCTGATCGGCGCAAGTGATGCTTTCGTGCGCCGGCCATTCTTGTGGAGCGGTTTCTGGTTTGGGCTCTTCGGGGCGGCGCTGGCCATTGCGCTGGTGCAGTACGGCGTCACCCTGCTGCGACCGGATGTCGAGCGGCTCGCGGGTCTGTACCAGGGCAACCTCGTCGTGTTGACCCTTGAAATCCGCGAGATCGGCGCCATTGTTGGCGTCGGAGTTGCGCTTGGGCTCGTCGGCTCCTGGCTCGCAGCAGCACGCCATATGCGGGCAATCGACCCTCGATGAGTACCGTGTAGGCCGGCGGAATTGGCATTATGTCAAATAATAGTGCCGCCTAAGTGATTGATTCATCGACATATTACACGCTGAAACAAGTTGAACTCCGTTCGTTCTTAGCACTCTAAGTATGCGAGTGCTAAAATCTGTGTCCACATTGGAGGACAACCATGACAACGGCTGTTGCTAACAAGAATCAGGATCTCATGCTGGCCGGACCGGTCGGCAGTCTCGACGCCTACATTCAGGCCGTCGGCGGCATTGAGGTTCTCGACAAGGAAGACGAGCAGGCACTGGCCCATCGCTTCCGCGACGAGGAAGACCTCGACGCTGCACGTGAGCTCGTCATGGCTCACCTGCGCTTCGTTGTGCACATTGCCAAAGGCTACACGGGCTACGGCCTGCCGTTGAACGACCTGATCCAGGAAGGCAACGTCGGCCTTATGAAAGCCGTCAAGCGGTTCGACCCGGCCTATGACGTACGCCTTGTGTCGTTCGCGGTGCACTGGATTCGCGCCGAGATTCACGAGTACGTGTTGAAAAACTGGCGCATCGTCAAGGTCGCGACGACCAAGGCGCAACGCAAACTGTTCTTTAACCTGCGTAAGGCGAAGAAATCGCTGGCATGGTTGTCGCACGAAGAAACCAAGGCGGTCGCTCACGACCTCGGCGTGTCCGAGAAAGAAGTCACCGAGATGGAAAAGCGCCTGCACGCGCGTGACGCGATCTTTGATCCGGCACCGGATGCAGACGACGAGTCCAGCTACACGCCGGCAGCGTACCTGCCGAGCAAGGATGCCGACCCGGCCAAGCTGGTGGAGAAGGCCGACTTCCAGGACGATGCCAGCACGCGCATGCACGCGGCACTGCAGACGCTCGACGACCGCAGCCGCCGCATCATGGAAACGCGCTGGCTCACCGAGAACAAGCTGACGCTGCACGACCTGGCTGAAGAGTACGGTGTGTCCGCCGAGCGCATTCGCCAGATCGAGGCCAACGCGATCAAGAAGATGCGGAACGCGATGGCACTTTGATCGCCCCGCAGGATCGATACAGAAAACCCGCGCATTGCGCGGGTTTTTTTATGCGTAAACGCGGCGCCGGTAGCGCACGTAGCCGCCGTCGTCCTCGCCCATCGGATCGTGGTGCGTCCAGTGAATCAGGCCACCCATGTCGTTCCACTCGTAGAGTCCGCGAAAGTGGATACGGTCACCGAGGCCGACAGGCACCCGGTCCGCGAGCTCGATGTTGTGGGCGACCAGCAAGGTGCCGCCATCGGGCACCTGGATCACGATTCGCTGGTGATGCGAACCCTCAGACTGGTCGTTCAGCAGACGACGCACAAAGCCGGTGCCTTCAATCCACCGGCCGGTATCTCGTTTCGTTAACTCCACGACTTGCCCTCGTTTGCTTTTGTTATCGGGCTTTCTTTTTTTCGTCTCGGTAGTAGTTGTAGCAGGTTTTGCGGCGGGCGCCATGCCCGCCGCAGTTTGCCGGTTTAGCCCGCGGTGACGGGCACCATCGTGATTTCCACGCGACGGTTGGCAGCACGGCCAGAAGCCGTTGAGTTGTCCGCCATCGGACGAGACTCGCCCATACCGACCGTGATCAGTCGCTGCGAATTCACGCCCTGAGAGCTCAGGTAGGTTGCAACCGACTGGGCGCGGCGTTGCGACAGCTGCTGGTTGTAGGCATCGCTGCCGGTGCTGTCCGTGTGACCGGCAACCTCAACCACGGTGCTTTCAAATTCGCTCATCACCTTGCCGACCGAATTCAGTACCTCGAAGAATGCCGGCGACAGGTCTGAGCTGTCGGTCGCGAAGGTGACATTGCCCGGCATGTTCAGCGTGATGTTGTCGCCGTAGCGCGTCACGCTGACGCCGGTACCTTCGAGCTCGGCACGCAGGGCCGCTTCCTGGCGGTCCTGGTAGGCACCGATGGAGCCGCCGGCCAGGGCGCCCACACCGGCGCCGATCAGAGCTCGCTGGCGGCGCTCAACGGCGTCGTCGCCGGAGATAAGGCCAACAACGGCACCAATGCCGGCGCCGATCAGCGCACCGCGGGTAGCGGAACTGGTTTTTTCCTCGCGCGTGTAAGCGTCCAGCGTTTTGCACGCGCTCACTGTCATCGCGACGAGCAGAATTGCGGTAATACGAGTCGAAGCCTGCATGGTATGTCCTCCCGGTTAGTTCGACGTTGGCCTATGGTTGAGTATTCACGCTGAACGGAAACTTAACGGCGCGCTCCCAGCCTAAGACCGTGATGGTACACCCGAGTTGCCCCGGGAAAATGTGAAGCCTGTGTAGAATTATGTGCAAGGAGCAAGTCCATTGAATGACAGCGACGGCTGGTTGCAACAGTTCGGCGAAAGCCACCAGGGCCTGGCGCACCCGCTGGCGTTCTGGCTGGGTGTTCCCGCACTGATTGCCGGCTACGTCGGACTGCTCTGGTGCCTGCCGATACCCGCCCAGTTTTACGACATATCGCCTCTGCTCAACTGGGGCAGCGCGTTTCTCATGGCTGCGGCCGTTTACTACTTCATAATCTCCATGCCCATCGCGATGGGCCTGCTGCCACTGCTGCTCGCCGTGGCCGCCCTGCACCTCTGGGCTGCCCACTCCTTAACGAGCCAGCTCGAGCTTTCGTTGACACTGGGTGTTCTCGGTGTCGCCGGATTGTGGGTCGGCCATCGTCAGTCGCTGGACGCTCTGCTGCGAGACATCCTGCACGTCATGATCGCGCCGGCCTGGCTGCTGTCGCTCATCTACCGTCGATTGGGTATCCCGCGGTAAGGCAGGCCCGCGACCAATCCGATAGAATCCGGGCACGCCCTGACTGACCGGAACACACTGTGCCAACACCGCTTTCCAATCTCGACCCGCTGGATCTCTACGACGTTCGCGGGGAACTCAGTGAAGAAGAAGTCCTCGTGAAAGACTCGGTCGCCCGCTTCGTCGACGAGCAGGCTATCCCGCTCATGCGCGATGCGTTTGAAAAGCACTATTTCCCGATGGAACTGGTTAAGCCGGTAGCCGAACTCGGCCTGTTCGGCAGCTCACTGACCGGCTACGACTGCGCGGGGTTGAACAGTCTCTGCTACGGATTGATCTGCCAGGAGCTCGAGCGCGGTGACAGCGGACTGCGCAGCTTCGTCTCGGTGCAGTCGAGTCTCGTCATGTTCCCGATTCACGCCTTCGGCTCCGAAGCGCAAAAGCAGCGCTGGCTGCCACCCATGGCAAAAGGCGAGGCGATCGGCTGCTTCGGCCTGACCGAACCCCACGGCGGCTCCGACCCGGCCAACATGAAAACCCACGCAAAGCGCGACGGCAGCGACTGGGTACTGAACGGCTCAAAAATGTGGATCACCAATGCGCCGATCGCAGACGTTGCGGTGGTCTGGGCGATGACCGATGACGGCATTCGCGGCTTTATCGTCGAGAAGGGCACCCCGGGATTCGACACGCAGGAAATTGAAAACAAGTTTTCCCTGCGCGCCTCGGTGACCGGCGCCCTGTTTCTCGACAATGTTCGTGTGCCTGAGGACAACATGCTGCCGGGTGTCAAAGGACTGAAAGGACCGCTGAGCTGCCTGACGCAGGCTCGCTACGGCATCACCTGGGGCGTTATTGGTGCCGCGCAGGCCTGTCTTGACGAGGCGCTGTCATTCACCAACGAGCGTATCCTGTTCGGCAAACCGCTGACGCATACGCAGACGGTGCAAATCCGGCTCGCGGATATGAGTCGCCGGATTACCACCGCACAGTTGCTGTCGCTGCAGCTCGGGCGTCTCAAAGAGGCCGGCAAGATGACGCCGTCACACGTCTCGATGGCAAAGTGGAATAACTGCCGAGCGGCGATCGACATCGCGCGTGATGCGCGCGACCTGCTCGGCGGCAGCGGCATCAGCGCCGAGTACGTGCCGGTGCGGCACATGCTGAATCTCGAAAGCGTCATCACCTACGAGGGCACGGAGACCGTTCACCAGCTGTCGGTAGGCAGGGAACTGACCGGCGTCAACGCCTTCGGCTGATGAACGACGCGGCGCGACTGCCCGCGGACCGAGACGTCTGGCGCATCGCGCTGCCGATGATCCTGTCCAACATCACCGTGCCGCTGCTCGGCATGGTCGACACGGCGGTCACCGGCCACCTGGACGGACCGGAGTACCTCGGCGCGGTCGCCATCGGCAGCACGCTGTTCGGCGTGATCTATGTCGGCTTCAATTTCCTGCGCATGGGCACGACCGGTATTGCGGCGCAGCGCTACGGTGCCAACGACAACGACGGGCTGCGCACATCCCTCGGCCAGGCGCTGATCGTTGCCGGCCTCATTGCGGCCTCCCTGCTGCTCCTGCAGCGCCTCATCGGCGGCACCGGCCTGCCGCTGCTCGGCGCGGAGGGTCGTATCGCTGTCTTGTCGGACACGTATTTTTCGATTCGCATCTGGAGCGCGCCGGCGACGCTTGCGAGCTACGTGTTGATCGGCTGGTTTATCGGCCTGCAGGACGCGCGCATCCCGTTGATCATGGTGATCGTGGTCAATGCCGTAAACATCGTGCTCGACCTGGTTTTCGTGCTGGTCCTCGGCATGACGGTCGACGGCGTCGCGCTCGCATCGGTGATCGCCGAGTACACCGGCGTCATCGTCGGGCTGGTGTTCGCCGTGCAGCTGCTGCATCGGCATCCCGGGGCCTGGCTGAAGGACCGTTTTACCCGTCTCAGTGAATACACAGCCTTTTTCGCCGTCAATGCCAACCTGTTTGTGCGCACGCTGGCACTGATGTTCACGATCACATTTGTCACCGCGCAGGGCGCACGCATGGGGCCCCTGGTGCTGGCGGCAAACTCGGTCTTGATGCAGTTCACGAACCTGACGTCGTTTGCCCTCGACGGCATTGCGCATGCGGCGGAGGCGCTGGTGGGCAAGGCCTGGGGCGCCAGGCACCGCGACAGCCTGCAACGCGCCGTTGCGCTGTCGTTGAAATGGTCGCTGATCTTCGCGGCAGCGCTGAGTCTCGCTTTCCTGGTCGGCGGCCACTTGCTGATCCGCATCCTCACCGATTTAGACGATGTGCGTGAAACAGCGACCACCTTTTTACCGTGGCTCGTTGCGCTGCCGGTCGTCGCCGTCTGGTCCTACCTTTATGACGGCGTGTTCGTCGGCGCAACGCGCGCCGCCGAGATGCGCAACATCATGCTGATCGCATCCTTCGCGGTGTTTCTGCCCGCCTGGCTGTTGCTGCGGCCCTTCGACAACCACGGACTCTGGGCGGCGTTCCTGTTGTTCCTCCTGGCGCGCGGTGTGGGCATGCATCTCCTGTATCGCCCGCGGGTACTGGATCAGCTATAAAGAAACACGCAGCCTGAAATAAACGCCGGCGCGACACGGTCTGTAGCGCCAGGGAACTCAATTGGGGAAAAACACATGAAAGCGTCCGACCTTTTCGTTAAATGCCTGGAAGAGGAAGGCATCGAATACATCTTCGGTGTCCCCGGCGAGGAAAACGCCGACTTCATGATGTCGCTGGAGCAATCAGACAAGATCCAGTTCATCCTGACGCGCCACGAACAGGGCGCCGCGTTTATGGCGGAGATTTACGGCCGATTAACCGGCAACCCGGCCGGTGCGCTGGGCACGCTGGGCCCCGGGGCGACCAACCTGATCACCGGTGTTGCCGACTCAAACATGGACCGGGCACCGATGCTGGTGCTGACCGGCCAGGGCGGTACGGATCGCCTGCACAAGGAATCCCACCAGATCATGGACGTCGTCAAGATGTTCGAGCCGGTCACCAAGTGGGCGACCACCATCCTGAACCCCGACACGATTCCGGAAATCGTCCGCAAGGCGGTTCGCCTCGCACGCACCGAAAAGCCGGGCGCCGTGCACATCGAGCTGCCGGAAGATGTGGCCACATTCGCATCCAGCGCGACACCGCTGACGCCTCGCCGCTTCCGCCGCTCGGTACCCGACGACAAGATCGTCAACCAGGCGTTCGAGATGCTGAAGAGCGCCAGGCGCCCCGTCATCATCGCCGGCAACGGCTGTATCCGTCGACGCGCCAGCAAGCAGCTGCGCCTGCTGTGTGAGAAGACCGGCATCGGCGTTATCTCGACCTTCATGGCCAAGGGCTGCGTCGACATGGACGCAGACTACTGCCTGTACACCATCGGCCTCGGCTCGAAGGACCGTGTCGCGCTCGCCGTCGACGACGCCGACCTGGTCATCACGCTCGGCTTTGACATGGTCGAATACCACCCGCAGCTGTGGAACCCGAACGGCGACAAGAAGATTTTGCACGCCGACTTCCTGCCGGCCGAGATTGATGCCAACTACCACCCGGAAACCGAGCTGGTCGGGGATCTCGCCCACACGCTGTGGATGCTCAATGAACGATTCGACGAGCACGGCAGCCCGGACTACGACTTCAGCTTCCAGGCGAAAACGCGCGCGGCGATGGCCGAGGACTTTGCGGAGTACAAGGATGACGACCAGGAAGGAGCGATTCGCCCGCAAAAGGCGCTGTGGGACGCTCGCCAGGTCATGGGCCCGCACGACATCGTGTTGTCTGACGTCGGTGCGCACAAAATGTGGATCGCGCGTCACTACCAGTGCCACGAACCCAATACCTGCCTGATCCCCAACGGTTTTTGCTCAATGGGCTTCGCCCTGCCGGGGGCGATCGCCGCCAGCCTCGTGCATCCGGACCGGCGAATCCTCGCGATCTGCGGTGACGCGGGCTTCATGATGAACGTGCAGGAGATGGAAACGGCGCGCCGGCTGAACAGCAACATCACCGTCATGGTCTGGGCGGACAACGAGTATGGCCTGATCGCCTGGAAACAGGACAACCACTTCGGACGCCACACAGAGCTGTCGTTCGGCAACCCGGACTGGAATATGCTGGCCGAAGCCTTCGGCTGGAACGGTCACTACGTGGCAAACTCATCCGATCTCGCATCGACACTGGAAACGGCGATGTCCGAGGACGGGCCAAGCCTGCTGGTCATCCCGATCGACTATCGCGAAAACAACCTGCTGACGAAGAAGCTCGGAGAAGTCACATGCACGATCTGATGATTGTCTCGGAACGCCCGGCCACCGGTTCGCTGGACGTACTGTCGCCGTATGACGGCCGCGTGCTGGGGACGCTGGCGACGGGCGGCGTCGATCACGTCGATGATGCGCTGGCTGCCGCGCACGCGCTGTTCCGCGACCGCAGTCGCTGGCTGTCGGTGCCGCAGCGCATCGAGATACTCAACAACGTTGCCGACATCATGCGCGAGCAGGTCGAGGAACTGACCCTGCTGGCCGCCAGCGAAGGCGGCAAACCGTACACCGACTCCAAGGTCGAGGTCGTCAGGGCCATCGACGGTGTGCAGCTGTGCATCGAAGCGCTGCGCGCGCACCCGGGCTCGGTGATCCCGATCGGTACCACGCCTGCGGCCGTCGGTCGCGTCGCGTTCACGCAGAAGGAACCTATCGGCGTGGTCGCGGCGGTCAGTGCCTTCAATCATCCGCTGAACCTGATCGTTCACCAGGTCGGTCCTGCGGTGGCCAGCGGCTGCCCGGTGGTCGTAAAACCCGCGGGTGACACGCCGCTGTCCTGCGTTCGCTTTGTCGAAATCCTGCGTGAGGCCGGTCTGCCGGACGACTTCTGCCAGGTGATGATCACGGACACCCGCGACGCGGCCGAGAAGCTGGTGGTCGATCCGCGCATCGCGTTTTTCTCCTTCATCGGCAGTGCCCAGGTTGGCTGGATGCTGAAGTCGAAGCTCGCCCCCGGCGCTCGTGCGGCGCTCGAACACGGTGGCGTAGCGCCGCTGATCATCGCGGAGCCGTTCAATCGCGAAGCCGCGGTGGCGGCGATTTTGAAGGGCGGCTTCTACCACGCCGGCCAGGTTTGTGTGTCGGTACAGCGTGTGTTCGCGCCAGCAGCGATTGCGGAATCACTTGCGCAGGAACTCGCCGAGGGTGCGAAGACGCTCGTCGTTGGCCCACCGGAAGACCCGGCAACGGAAGTCGGACCGCTGATTCGGCACGCGGAAACCGATCGCGTCGCGAGCTGGGTCGACGAGGCCGTGGCGGCAGGCGCCACGCTGCTGTGCGGCGGCAACAAGATCTCCGACAGCTGTTATCAGCCGACCGTGCTGCTGAACCCGCCGGCGGGCGCCAAGGTCAGCACGATGGAGATCTTTGGCCCGGTGGTCTGCGTGTACGGCTACGAGGATGTCGACGACGCTGTCGCCTCGGCGAATGCTCTGCCGGTCGCATTCCAGTCGGCCGTGTACTGCGACGACATCGACACGGCGATGCACCTGTACCGTCAGCTCGATGCCTCGGCGGTCATGGTGAATGACCACACCGCGTTCCGCGATGACGTCATGCCGTTTGCCGGTCTGCGGGAATCGGGACTGGGTGTCGGTGGTATCCCCTACACCTTCGAAGACATGCAGATCGACAAGATGATGGTGATCAAGTCGCCGCGGCTGTAGCGCAGCGCTTGCGCACGATGCGCGTCGCCCACAGGTAGGAACCGAATCCGCTGACCAGGTTGGCGATCGAATACGCCACAAAGATACCGACCAGCCCGTAGATCCCGCCGAGGATGCCGGCGATCGGCACGTACAGGAACAAGACGCGTCCGGTGCTGACCCACACGCCCGGCAGCGGATCGCCGACGCCGTTGAAGGTCGCGTTCATGACCATGACCATGCCGTAGGTGCCGTAGCTGATCGGCACAATCCACAGGAACAGCCGCGTGACCTCCTGCACCTCGGCCGAATCACTGAACAGTCCCGGCAAGAACCACGAAAGACCGAGCAACAGCAGCGCGGAACCGAAACCGATACCCAGGCAGGCGTAGGTGCACAGCTTTAACGCGCGGTGAATGCGGTCTTCACGACCGGCCGCGAGATTCTGGCCGACAAACGGTCCGATAATCGACGACATCGCGTAGAAAAACACCAGCACCAGGTTCTCGATACGACTCGCCACGCCGAAACCGGCCACCGCCTCCGGTCCGTACTGCGCAACCATCGCCGTCACCAGCGCAGCGCCGATGGGCACGATGGCGTTGGTGCCCGCGGCCGGAATCCCGACGTGCAGGATGTCGCCGCAGGATGAACGCCACTCGTCCATGCGTGGCTTGTTCATGCTGACCAGGTCCATGTGCCGAATCATGAAGTACATCGCCGCGGCAAACACGGCTCCGCGCGAGATGAAGTTCGCAACCGCGGCGCCGTCCAGGCCGAGCGCGGAGACCGGCCCAAAGCCAAAGATCAGAACGGGTGCGATGAGCACGTGCAGGAAGGCACCGGCCACCAGGATTTTGCCCGGCAGCGCAGAATTACCGGTGGCCCGCATCGCCGACATGCCCACCATGCCAACGACGATGAACGGCACACCGGCATACAGGATGGTCATAAACGAGCGGATCATCGGCAGCATGTCCTCCGGCGCACCGAGTAAACGGAACAGCGGGTCGATCGTCGCGATGCCGATGGCCGCGACGACGATGGTCACCAGAAAGGACAGGATCAGGCTGTCGGTGGACAGTCGACGCGCCCGGCGCGGGTTGTTGGCACCGATGGCGCGGGCCACGACCGAGGAGGTGCCGGCGCCCAGGCCGATAGCAACACTGGTCACGATCATGATGATCGGAAATCCAAAGCCGTGCGCCGCCAGCTCCCGATCGCCGACCTGCCCAAGGAACCAGGCGTCGAGCACGGTCTGCCCCATCATGGTCGCGATGCCGAACAGCATCGGAACAGTCAGGTCTATCAGCTGGCGGCCAACCGGCCCCTCTGTCAGGCGTGCTTTGCTCATGGGAATCTGCGAGGAAGTGCCCGGCTACTATCGCCGAACCGGGCATGGCAGGCAATGCGCTATTATCGTTTCGCGTTCAGTCAAGGTCCGAGTCATGAGCTGGAAAAAGCTGTCGTCGCAAACCGTGTATGACAATCCGTGGATGACGGTGTTCGAGGACGAGGTTATCAACCCCGGCGGCGGCCGAAATCAGTACGGTTGGATACACTTCAAGAACCGCGCTATCGCCATCGTGCCGCTCGACGACGCGGGCAACACCTGGCTGGTCGGCCAGCAGCGCTACACCCTCGGTGCGTATTCCTGGGAGCTTCCCATGGGCGGTGGACCGCTGCATGAAGCCCCGCTGGCAGCAGCGAAGCGTGAACTCAAAGAGGAGACCGGCCTGTCGGCCGAGCGCTGGACCGAAATTATGAAGCTGCACACGAGCAACTCCATCACTGATGAAGAAGGCGTTGTGTTCACGGCTGAAGTGCTCACCGAAGGCGACACGGCGTTTGAGGAAACGGAGGATCTCGCGATCCGCAAGCTGCCGCTAGCTGACGCCGTTACGCTCATCAGCGACGGCGAGATCACCGACGCCATCACGATTGCCGCCCTGCTGCGCGTGCAGGCGCAGAGAGCAGGCTAGCGACCCTCAGCCGCGCGCCTTGCGTTTCAGCAGGCCTCGCTCGCGAACAGCGGAAACATAACTGTCACTTACCGGCACCGAGTCACCCGAGAGCAGGGTTAACTGCCAGCGCCGCGAGCCGCGGCTGGCCGACTGCACGGCATGCTCTGCGACCCACCACGAACGATGCACCTGCAGTCCCATCCCCGGCGGCATTTCATTCACCGCGTCGCCAAATCGGTAATGAATCAACGCCGTGTCGCTGGCCGTGAACACGCGAACGTAGTGCTCGTCGGCCTGCAACGCCAGCACCGCGTCTGCTGACGATGCCGCGGTGCGCTCGAGGAATGTGGGCATCGGTAGCGGCTCCGCGTCCTCCGGCGCCGACCCGCCGGCCGACTTGCGCTCCAGGATCAACCAAAGGACCAGGTGAACCGGCAACAGGATAGACAGGATCGTGATGTACTCGCCGAAGTACACAAGCAGCATCGAATACGCGCGGAGATCGTCGTCGACGTACTCCGGACGAATCGGCAGGAGCGGCTCAATCACGACCTCGGCCAGCGCGAACGGCAAAAGCCCGATCGCGGACACGATTATCACCGGGCGCAGCCAGTCCGGCTTTGCCAGGCGGTCCGCCGGCAGCCGGGCAACGACGCTGTCAGCCGCCCACAGCCCACCGATCAACACGCTCAGGCGCACCAGCCAGTAGGACAGCTCCTGAGCGACCGTGGCGTCGACCAGGGCATCGTCGACCTGGTTGATGGCGATAAATACCAGGACCAGCGCAGCCAGGCGGAAATTGCGCGGGGCCCGGATCGCGTCGCTAATGGCGCTATGACGGCTCACGGGAGGAATAGGACGGTTCAAGAACTGGAATCGCGATTCAGGAAAAGCTGCACGCGCGTAGTGTAACCGGTCATTAGCATTCTGCTTCATCAAAATCCTGGAGCAGATTATGGTTAAAGGCTTTCCCGTGCTTGCAGCAATCGCCGCGCTTTGCCTCGTTGGCTGTGAGGGCGACGGCGCGTCCGCTGACGCCCCCACCCAACCGTACACCGATTTCTTCACACCGATTCCGGAGGCCGCCGTGTTTCCGGCGGACAATCCATTCAGCGATGCCAAGCGCGACCTGGGCGAATTCTTGTTCTGGGACCCCATCCTGTCGGGACGCATGAACGTGTCCTGCGCCAGCTGCCATCACCCCGATCACGGCTGGGCCGACGGGCGCATGTTCTCGATCGGTGCAGATGGCGCCGGACTTGGGCCGCAGCGCACGGGCACCCAGGAGACACCGTTTCATTCCCCGTCGGTGTTGAACGTCGCCTTCACCGGCATCGCGAGCACCAACCCGGGCAACGGGTTTGTCTCCGGTGCCTATTTCTGGGACCTGCGTGCCGGCACGCTGGAAGACCAGGCAACCGATCCGATTCGCAGCGAAGTGGAAATGCGCAGCAGCGACTTTCTCGAAGACGAAATCATGCCGGAGGTGCTGCAGCGACTGACGCTGATCCCGCAATACGAACAGCTGTTTGCGCTGGCGTTCGACGAACCGGATCCGATCAGTGAGGCAAACATTGCCAAGGCGCTGGCGACCTACCAGCGAACACTGATCACGCAACCGACCCGCTTCGATCGTTTCCTCGCAGGTGACGAGGCAGCGCTCACCGGTGGCGAAATCGTCGGGCTCAACAAGTTCATCAACGGTGGTTGTACCGACTGTCATTCGGGCCCGATGCTGGCCGACAATGCGATCGACGCGAGCAAACCGATCCAGATCGACAAGCCGTCGGTCCGGACGCCGGGCCTGCGCAACGTGGACCTGACAGCGCCCTACATGCACGACGGCTCACGTGCGACCCTCAGAGACGCGGTCGCACTGTACGAAGACCGCGATGACCTTGGGGTCACCCTCGAGGAAGACGACTTCGGCGATATCGAGGCGTTTCTCAGGACCCTGACGGACAACAACTTCCCGCGGACGGTGCCGGATTTCGTGCCGAGCCAGCTGCCGGTCGGTGGCGACATTCTCTGACCCGGTCGCCGCCGTATGGCGTGACGCTCAGAGCAGCATCCTGAGCGTCACGACGTAGCGCAGCGGGCCGCCCGGATCGACAGCGTCAAACGGGTAGCAGGTGACCAGCGTCAGATAGGACTCGTCGGTGTCCAGTACGAGACTGCCGCGACGCGCGTCGACGATGTCGACATCCAGCACCTCGTACAGGTACTGATGGCTGTCCGGTGTTTCGACAGTCATGGAATCACCGGCGCGCACGTCGCGCAGGAAACCGAAGTGCGTGTCGCGGTGGCCGGCAAACACCGTGTTGCCGAGCTGGCCGGGTTCGGCGCTCGCGGTCAGGTGGCCCGGGCCAAAGGCGAGCGTTCGGCCTGAGCCGCCGGACAGCACGATCAGGTCCACCTGTCCGGCCTGCGCGATCAGGCGCGCCACCGGCCGGGTATCCGCCCAAGGCCACGGTTTGGCATCGTCGTCGCCCTCGCCTGCCCGAACCCAGGCGCGTTGCATCAACTCCTGGGCCAGCCAGGCCTTGGCCGGAATGTAGGCGCCGTTGGCCAGCGGCAGCATGCCGAGACACAGCAGGCAGGTCACCACGCGATACCGCTTAAGCACGAAGCGCACGATGTTCGCTGCGCTGCTGCCACATCCACAGCATCATCGCGAAGGCCAGGATGGCAAGACCGATAGCGCGCAACAGGTCTGCGGCCGTGGCGGTCTGCGGAAACGCGGTACCGCGCGGCATCAGCGACGGCACCGCCTGCGTTGTTAACGGCGACGACGCATCGCGCTGCGGTGTTCGGTCGACAGCCACCAGGCTCGTGTAGCGACTCACCAGTCGGTGTTTTAGCGCCGTCTGCACGACCTCCCCACGAATCCGCTGGGCGTCGGCGCCGCGTCGCTGCTCATCGAACAGCGACGCGATCTTCGCCCGGGCCCAGAGCGCACCCACACCGAATCCCGAATAATTCTCGACCACGGGGATATCCACCAGCCAGCCGCCGCCCGCCGTATCGCCGGTGACGCGCACCATCGATCCGGCGTGGAAGGCCTGCTCACTGCGCACACGCACCGTGACCGGTTCACCGGCATACAGGTCGGGTATTGTCGACGGGTACATCTCCACACCCGCCGGCCAGTCGATGTGGATGTTCTTTGCGCGCGGTCGCTCGATTTTCTCGAACAGCGCATCCATCTGCGATGCAACCTCACCGATGGCGCCGATCATCGTAAAGCTGCCCTTACCGAGTTCGGCAGAGCGGCGCATGAACCAGCTGTTCGGCGCCGAACCGATGCCGACCGTAAACAGGCGCGACGCGCCGAGGTTCTGTTGGATCAGCGCAAACAGCGCCTCCTCGTTACCCACCGCGCCGTCGGTGATAAAAACGATCTGTCGCAGATGCGCGTGGTGCGGCGGCTGGTTTAACGCAAACTGCAGCGCCGGTGCCATATTGGTACCGCCCTCAGCGCGCAGGCCGCCGACAAAGCCCGCGGCCTGCTCGAGGTAAAACGACGAGGCATCGACGCTGTTTGGAAACAGGGCGCGCATGTCCGAGTTGAATTCGATGACATTAAACAGGTCGCCCGGCTGCAGCGTCGTCAGCGCGCGCTGCAGCGCCGTCGTCGCCTGCTGGATCGATGCCCCGTGCATCGAGCTCGAGGTATCGATAATGAACAGCATCTCGCGCGGTATGCGCGCCGTCATTACGACGCCCGGATCCGGCGGTGTGACCATCAACAGGTAGTGTGGCTCGCCGTCGACCATCTCGGAGAACAGGGCCGCCCGCGGATCGGCGGAGGTCAATGGCTGCCAGGACAGCTCGAAATCGGCATCCATCGCCACGGACCGGTCAGCCAGGCTGATGTGGTATTGCTTGCCGTCGGAGCTCACGCTGACAGCGTGGTAGCGGCTGGCAATGTGCTCGATCGGCATACCGGCGTTGATAAACACATCCAGTGACAGGCGATGACCGGTCGAGGCAACGGCCAGCTGCGGTGCAAACAGGGCCGGTCCGCCAAGACCCAGGCCAGCAAGCATCTGTTCGGGCCCCGGTGTAAAGCGCGGCGTGACGGTCATCGGGAAGCGCAGAGCAAAGCGACCGTCGGAAAACGTCGGCTGGTCGAGGTACTCGATTTCAACCGCCACGGTCTCGCCGGGCGCAATGTTGGCAACCCGGGTGGTAAACAGGTTGGCGCGCTGCTGCTCAACCAGCGTGGCCTTTTTTCCGGCGGCCATCGCCGACCGATACGCCTGCCGGGCTTGTTGTTTCTCGCGAATCTCGCCCTCGATCAGTCGCTCTCCCGCGCGCAGGCGCATCCGGTCCACGGCGGCGCCGTCGGGCAGTGGAAACGCATAGACCCCTTCGACCCAGTCCTGGCTGTCGTTGCGAAACGACTGACTGACCGACACGCGCGCCACGGGGCCATTGACGATGATATCCACGTCGGTATTCAGCAGCGGCGCCTCGTGTGTGCTGTCCGCGCTGTGCAGCATGAGCCCGTGCTCCGGGGTGCTGTGCTGCGCGTGAGCAGCCAGCGAAACGCCCAGGAGCAGGAATGGCAGGGTAAGTCGTCGCATGTCGGTGTCTCCGGTGATGATGCCGGTCAGTTCAACAAGCGAATCGGTCGACCCGCGGCAGGGGTCATGGCAATGCGCGGATGGAATGTGGCAAATTGTGCGCCTGTTGTTCAGGAAGCTCCCATGGCCAAGCGAATTGCCATCGTCGAGGATGAAGCCGCGATCCGCGACAACTACGTCGCGGCGTTTCAGCGAGAGGGTTACAGCGTCGATGCCTACGAGGCTCGCCAGGAGGCGCTCGACGCCTTTGCTGCCCGCCTGCCGGACCTTGTCGTCATCGATATCAACCTGCGTGACGATGTCGAAGGCGGCTTCGAACTGTGCCGCGAGCTGCGCTCGAGAGCGGCGGACCTGCCGATCATTTTCCTGACCGCGCGCGACAGTGAGTTTGATGCCGTTTCCGGCCTGCGCCTCGGCGCCGATGACTACCTGACCAAGGACATCAGCCTGCCGCACCTGATGGCGCGCATCGCTGCCCTGTTTCGACGCCTCGACGCGCTGCAAAAGCCCGGCGGTGACGAATCGTTGATCAAGCGCGGCGACCTTGAGATCGACACTGATCGCATGGTGATCCACTGGCAAAGCCAGCCGGTCGGACTGACGCTGACGGAGTTCTGGCTGGTGCACGCAATGGCGCGCTACCCGGGCCACGTCAAGAATCGCCAGCAGCTCATGGACGCCGCCCAGGCCGTGCTCGACGACAACACGATCACCTCACACATCAAGCGCATCCGCCGCAAGTTCCAGGCCATCGACGAACGCTTCGATGCCATCGAGACCGTCTACGGCATGGGCTATCGCTGGCTGAGCGAATAAGGCGGTGAATCTCAAGCGTCAGCTCCTGCTGGTCAGCCTGCTGACGCTGATCCTGCCGTGGGCCGGCTGCGAATTTATTCGCGAGACGGAGACGGCGCTACGCAGCGGCCAGCAGCAGATGCTGGCGGGCACAGCCAGTGCCATCGCGGAGTCGCTGCAGCAATACGCGGCGCGCTTCCCGAACACCGAAGAACAAGCCGACTTCATTGTCGGTAATCAGCTCTATGCCCACGCCCTGCCGGCGCGCCCAACCGTCGACGGTTACGTCAACGACTGGCCCTTGTCGCTCGACAGCCTCGCCTCGCTGCCCGGCTCCGACGGCCAGGCACGCTACGTGCTCGGCGAAACCGGCGGTCAGCTCTACCTGTATGTCGAAGTCGCGGACCGCGACGTGGTCTACGGGCAGCCGGGGCCGCGGATCAACCGTGCCCCGTTTGCCGACAGCGTCACGCTGGTCAGCGCCAACCCACCGGCGCGCGAGGAGACGATCGAGTTTTTCGCCGAAGCGCCGGGCATCGTCGTCGCCTATCGCCGCACTGGCCGTGAGCTGAAGCAGGAACCGGCCATCCGCGCACTGTGGCAGGACGTGCCGGGCGGCTACCAGCTCGAGGCACGTATTCCGCGCAGCATTCTTGGCACGCATCTTGGGCTGGTGTTGAGCGATACCGACAGCGAGGAGCAACGGCCGATACGGAGTGCAAGCTACGCGTCACGATCGCCCGGTGCGCTCGCGGTAACCGCCGACGACCTGCAGTCGATTGCCGCAGACCTGGTGCAGCCGGGCATACGACTGCTGCTGACGGACGCATCGGGATGGCGCATCGGCAACGTCGGTACGCTGGGCTCCAGCCTGCCGGCGGCGGATGGACCCGTTTCCGCGTGGCTGCGCTTTGCTTACGACGCGCTGGTGGAACCCGGTGTCGCCGCCGAACTCGCCGATCCGCATCCGTCCGGGCGTGAACAGCAGGCGTATATTCGCGAGGCGCTGGACGGCAACAACGGCACCGGCTGGTTTCGCAGCACCGGCAGTGGCGACGCCATCGTCGCAGTCGCGGAGCCGGTCACCCGCAACGGCCAGGTGGTCGGCACCGTGGTTCTGCAGCGCGGCACCGACGACATCTTGAGTTTGCGCAATGAAGGCCTGTCGCGATTGCTCAATGTGACCTTGCTGTCGACCTTTGGCGTCGCCGCCATTCTGCTGGGCTATGCGACCTGGTTATCTCGGCGCATCCGCCACCTCAGCAAAGCCGCCGACGCGGCCATCGACGGCCAGTCGATTCGCGACACGCTGCCGAGCTCGGCGGCATCCGATGAAATTGGTGACCTGTCGCGCAGTTTTTCCAACGTGCTGTCGCAGGTGGGGAGCTACAACGAATACCTGCGCACACTGGCGTCCAAGCTGTCGCACGAGTTGAGGACACCGCTGGCAATCGTCACCTCTTCCCTGGATAACCTCGAGCATGAGGCCTTGAGCGAGACGGCGGCGAGCTACACGGCACGGGCCAAGGACGGCGCAGAACGACTGCGCGCGATCCTCAATGCGATGAGCGAGGCCAGCCGCGTCGAGGAGCTGATGAAGAACGCCGATCTCGAGCGA
>JBCDJX010000058.1:0-22488 GCA_038747355.1 Pseudomonadota bacterium
GAAAAACTGGACGTATTGATTGGTCAGTTGCTGACACTTTCCAGGCTGGATTCAGGAAGCGGCGATGTCGAAAAGCTGGAACTCGGTGACCTGGTCAGCGCTGTCTTCGACGATGTTTGCTTCGAATTTCCAGATCTCGATATCGAACTGTCATGCGCTGCCGGAATTTTCGTGGACGGCTATCCTCATGCACTGCGCAGCGCCATCGAAAACGTTTTGAGAAACGCGGCGCTTCACGGCAGGGAGAATGTGCAACTGAAACTCACTGCTGAAAGTGCATCGGCCCTGATCGTGGTGTCTGACGAAGGCGGTGGCGTGCCTGACGGTGCGCTGAAGTGCTTGTTCGATGCGTTTTACCGGGTGGCAGGAGACTCGGCGGGAACGGGCCTGGGTCTCGCCATTGCCGCCCGCGCAATCGCTATGCACAGCGGGACGATCACGGCTCGCAATGATGAGAAAGGTCTTATCGTGGAGATGCGTTTGCCGCTCGGTCGTGAACCCTTGCCCGCCGCCTGACGGACCTGCCACAGGGTGAGCAATCCTGGAGGACTCGGCAGATTCCCGGGTTTCGCCTAAATGGCCTCAGCCTCGCTCAACAGTTTTTCGCCGTGTCGTGCGCACCCATGCCGCTGCGACCGATTGCATCGACGAGCCGGTCGGGCGGCCTTCAGCCAGTCTTCCCGCTCGTCCGCTGGTTGATCCATGGCGGCGTTTACGAGTTCGTTGACCCGTTGCCAGTTGTTCCGCTCGCTCATGTCGATTCACTCAGGCGTTTCTTCAGCCAGGCCTTGGCGATCCGCAGTTCGCGACGAACCGTGGATTCAGAAATATCCAGCACCGCTGCCGTTTCGGTCTGCGTCAGGCCACCGAAATAATGTGCTTCAAGCACGCGGGCCTTGCGTTCGTCGAAGGCGGCGAGCTCGGCGAGTGCTGCGTCCAAGGCCAGTACATCTTCGTCGATCGTGCTGGCCCCGACGGATTCTTCATGCAGCGTGACTCGCAGCGCATCGCCGCCACGCTTGCTCGCATTGCGTGCATTGGCGTGGTTGACCAGCAGGCGACGCATCATGCGTGCCGCCAGGGCGTAGAAATGCGCGCGGTTCTGCCAGGTCGAGTTGACGTCGATCAGCTTGGCGTAGGCTTCGTGCACCAGCGCGGTGGGTTCCAGCGTATGGCCGCCTCGTTCACGGGCGAACACGCTGTGCGCAATACGACGCAGTTCGTCGTAAACCAGCGGCGTGACACTCTCAAGCGCTTCATTGTCGCCGTCGATCCAGCGATTCAGGAGCTGGGTTACGCCGGAGTCGTCGTTCATTCGATCAGGCGGTTTCACCGTTCAAGAGCTCCTCAACCGTGGGCACCGGGTAATCCGAGAGTGCTTTTTGCCAAAGTTTCTGGATGCCGGCGAGCTCGCCGCGTGCCTCCTGCAGCTGGTCTTCCGCCTCCGCCTCGCCAGCCGCAACACGCGCTTCTGCAAGCCACAGTCGGCGTCGTACGTTGGCTACGTGTGACGGAGCTTGCTCAATTTCACCCAGGTCCACGGCCTTTTGCAGCAGGCTGACCGCTTGCGCCGCCTGGCCCTGTGCGAGGCGCGTCCGGCCCAGCCACGCATACGCGTCGACGGCAAACGGGTGCTCTGCATGATCGCCGGCCTCGAAGAGCGAAATGGCCTGTTGCAAGGTATCGGCCGCCGCCGAGTAGTCGCCGCGTTCGAACGCGAGGCGCCCGAGCGCATTGCGCGTGCGCACGGTTGACGGGTTTTCAACGCCGTCATTTTCCTCGCGCATCGCCAATGCCCCCTCCATGAGTTCGCGTGCCTTGTCCCAGGCACCTTCGCGCATGGCCACGTAGCCCATGCCGACCCAGGTTGCTGCCTGGTCGTTGTGCGGCTCGTCGAACACGACACCGAATATTCGGTTGGCTTCGTCGAGGATGGGCCCCGCCAGCTCGGGGGCGCCGATCGACTCCAAAAACATGCCGTGGCCCGTCAACGCGTAGGCGACCATGTGCGTTTCCGGCCCGGCAACGGCAGCCTGTCGGACCACGGTTTCCATGTAGGTCTGGTGGGCTGCGATGTCGTCGCCAAATTCGTCCAGCGAATGCGCGAGCGCATACATCGTGAGCGGCAGCATCGGGCCGTCTTCGGAGCCGGCGGATTTATGGATGGCGATCGATTCGCGATAGGTCTCGATGGCTTTTTCGTAACGCCCGGAATCGTTGTAAACAAGTCCCAGGTTGTGCAGCAGGCTGGCGTACTGCATGTCGTTCCGTTCAGTCTGCGCATTAAGGACCCGGGCGGATTCCTCGTAGAACTCGCTGGCTTTACCCAGTTCGTCCTGCCGCCAGTAGGTAATCCCCAGTGCGTTCGAGCCAGCCGCGATGGCCATGTCGTCGGGTGCGTAGATGGCTTTACGGATGGCGTAGGTTTTTTCACCCCAGCTATTCATCGCGTCGTAATCCCCTCGACGATATGCTGCCAGCCACAGCATGTGTGTTGCCTGAGCCGATTGCGGCGACTGTTCGCCATAGGCATCGACTGCGATAGCGTTCAGGCGCTCCCCCAGGGTGCCAGCCTCATCGTACTGTGCTTGCACGATACGCAGCCGCATGAGAATTCGCAGTGGATTGAACAATTCGGCGGCGCTGTCACCTTCCGCACGCTCCACGAGAGTGATGGCTTCCGTGACCATCTCGTTAGCCTTCTCCGGTCGGCCCAGGTTCTGTAGGACCTGCGAGATCGTCGTCAAAAGGCGAGCGCGCACCAGCGGTGAAAGCGAGTCGTCGCTCTCGAGCTTGTCGATGCCTTCCTCGAGCAGTGTTTCGACCGTCAGCCCTTCCTTGTTGCGTAGGTAGGGGTTTCGGGCTTCGAACAGCTCCTGCAGGAATGCGGCGGTTTCCTGTGCGGTGTCTCGCTCGATTTCGAGCTGGTTGGTGTAGTGGTTGACGGTCAGGAGACCGGTCAACAGGGCTGCAGCGGTCAGGCCAACCGGCAGTCGCTGCCGATACAGGAACTTGCCGAGTACATAGAACGGGCTGTCACCACGAGCGAGGATCGGTCGATGCTCACGGAATCGCTGCAGATCGTCGCGCAAAGCTGCCACCGAGTTGTAGCGTCGTTCCGGGTCCTTGCGTAACGCGGTGAGCAGAATCGTGTCGAGCTCGCCGCGCAGGGCGCGCTGTTGCCGGCGTTGCCAGCGTGCATCGCCCGCTTCACCCGAGACGACGACCGTGCTCGGGCGCTCGGGTGTCTGGCTTAAGATCGCGTTCTCCAGTTCGCGCGGCGTGGGACCCGTGGGTGCATAGGGCATCTGGCCGGTGAGCAGTCGATACAACAACAGGCCCAGTCCGTAGACGTCCGCTGCCGTGGTGATGGGCAGCCCCTCGATTTGCTCGGGGCTTGCGTACATCGGCGTCAGCGCCCGGTTCTCTGCACGCGTCAGTTCGGGGTTGACCTCGGCCGGATCCAGCAGCTTGGCGATACCGAAATCCAGCAGCTTCGGTACGCCCTGGTCATTGACGAGAATATTGCCGGGCTTGATGTCGCGATGGATAACCAGTTTGCGGTGCGCGTAGCCCACGGCGTCGCACACGCGGCTGACCAGTTCGATAATGGCGTCGTTGTGGAGTTGCTGGTCGCGACAGTAGCTATCGATGGGCTGCCCGTCGACGAATTCCATGACGATGTAAGGCACCCCGTCGGACAGGCTGCCACCGTCGATGAGTCGCGCGATGTTGGGGTGTTCCAACCCGGCAAGTATGCGTCGCTCATCGACGAAACGCTGTGACGACACAGCGTCCAGTCGATGATGCGGCAGCAGCTTGATCGCGACGCGCTGTTCATACTGCTGGTCTGCGCGTTCGCCGAGGAACACCGTGCCCATGCCGCCCTCGGCGAGTTTCTTTGTGATGCGAAACTGTCCGGCGCGCACACCGACGTAGGTGGACTCACTGCTGCGACTCAGGTCGCCGGCAAGCGCCTCGATCGAACCGCGAACATCACCGGTTTTCTCGGCGTCGAACGCGAGCAGTGAGAAGACCTCATCGAACAAGGCGCTGTCATCGCCACAGGCGTCGCGCAACCACGCCTCGCGCTCGCTGGTTGGTTTATCCAGCGCCGCATTCATTAATTCGTTAACTCGTTGCCAGCGTTCGTTCTCGCTCATGTTATCCCCGCCAAAGAAGGTCCACTCGCATACGTAGCAAGAATGCGGGTAGAAAGCGGTCACGGCAAATCCTTTTAGCCCGCTTGACCGGTTTTTCGGCGTTTCACTGCTAAGTGCGGTGAGACGAAGAAAAACGGGAGAGAGTCATGGCACATCGGACGACAAAAATGACTGGGGGAAGCGCAGCGAGGACGATGTCCTGGTTGATGCTTTGCACATCCACACTGGCCCTCACTGCCTGCGGTGGTGGTGGAGGCGGTGGTGGAGGTGGTGGAGGCGGGAGAAGCGGTGGTGGTGCCACAGCCGATAATCCGCCCAGCGTGACCGCGGACCCGCAGGCGCTGAGCAGTATCGCGACGGCGGTGTCGTTAACGGCGACCGCTAGCGACCCCGACGGCGATTCAATCAGCTACCGCTGGCAGCAGACCAGCGGCGCCGCGGTATCGAACACCTCCGGCTTCGAGTCGGCCACGGCAACATTCACGGCCCCGGGGGTTGTCGACACGCTGTCCTTCACGGTAACAGCGACCGCCAACGGGCGATCCGATTCCACCGTTGTGCGCGTGGTGGTTGTCGAAGACACCGCAACCGCCGTGTTCGTGGACGGCGATTTCACAGGGACACCGGACGGCAGCATCGACGCGCCGCTGACGGACCTGTTCGCAGCGCTTGCAGACAGCCCGGATGGTTCTGACTTCTACGTGAAGTCACTGGTATCGGGCGATGCCTATGCACTGTGGCAGACACCGGGTGACCGCGAAATCCTGAATAGCGGTCAGAGCCTCTACGGCGGCTACGCTGCGAACTGGGAGCGCGACCCCGTCGATAATCGCACGGCGATCAACAGCGTGGTTCGAGGCTTGGAGTTCGGCTCGCTTGAACAACGCACAGAAGTGTCCGGCTTCGAACTGACTGTCGAGTCGCCGCAGGAGAGTCCATCCGGCTCGGTCACACCCTACGGAATTCTGGCTGGCGGCCTGCCCGGCAGCGGCTCGGCCGTCTTTGTTGCCGACAACAACACGATTGTCGTGGGCGACGCCGAACCCACGGGCATTTCGAACCGAAGTGTGTCTGTGTACGGGATCTATGCCAGGAGACTGGCGGATGCATCGATTACCAACAATCTCATCAATGTCGGCGACGGCGCGCTCGGCCGCGACCGGTCGCCAAGAACCGTCGGTGAAGGCGTGGACGGTGCCGATGGCATTGATGCCCGCGAGGGCAACAACGCGAGCCCTGGCGAGGGCGGAAGCGGTGCCGAAGGCTGGAACGGCGGCAGCGGTGGCGAAGGCGGGCGCAGCAGCAATGAGTGGGGTCGTGGCGGCATCGACGGCAGAGGACGAGATAACCCTGTCGTCGTTGACGGAGGATTCGGCGGCCGTCGCGGCGGGAGCGAAGGCTTCAGCTACGGCGGCAACGGCGGCAACGGCGACGACGGTCTGCGCGGATCGTCCGGTGCTGGTGGTGTTGGCTCGAACATCTCCACCGGCTTGCTGGTGGGTAGCGCTCGCGGCAGTACTGGCTCCAAGGGTTGGTCCGGTGGCGGCGGTGGTGGTGGCGGTGGCGGTAAAGCCAACGGCCTTGGCCAGAACGGCGGCGGCGGTGGCGGCGGCGGTGAAGGCGGTGAAGGTGGCGAAGGTGGATTCGGAGCCAATGGTGGTGGCGCCTCGGTAGGCATCTACGTCCTCGACGTCGATACCGGCCGTATTGCCAATAACGATATCACCACGGGCAATGGCGGCCTGGGCGGCCTGGGCGGCCGCGGCGCGTCGGGCGGCAAAGGCGGTGACGGTGGTGAAGGAGCACCGGGTAACTTCGCCAACGCCGGTGAGGGTGACGGCGGTGACGGTGGCAAAGGCGGCGACGGTGGCGACGGCGGCTACGGCGGTAGTGGTGGTGGTGGCGCCAGCTACGGTGTCGTGATCGGCCCCAACGATGCACCGGAAATCGCAGACAACGTCATCCAGACCGGCAACGGCGGCAACGGTGGACCGGCTCGACTGACCTTTGATGACGTGGCGGCCGGCCGGGGTGGCTGGACCTACGGCATCTTCGATCTCGATCTCACCGATGGTGTTTCGCCGGTCGTCAGCGGCAATACGATCAACGTCGGCACGCCCGGCAACGACGGTGCGCCTGCGACCGGTGTCGGCGAAGCCGGTGAGGAGCGCATGCCCTGAGTTATCCCCCCCTGGTTCTCACGCCACGACGTTCGGTGGCTGAGGACGCAAAGCGCACATCTTCAGGGTGTGCGCTTTTTTTGTTTTGGTGACCGGTTTTTCGCCGCGTTGCTGCTAAGGGGGGTATCGACGGGGAATTCGCGCTCGCGATGAGTGCAGGGAGACCGACAATGAGAAACCGACACACACCGACAACCTTCTGCTGGCTGTCTCTGCTCCTGGTCATGCTGTCCGTGTCCAGCGAGTCCAATGCGCAGGACCTCAGTGAGACCATCGCCGAGGCCGCCGGTATCCCGAACATCCCAGCCTTTCTGCCGGACCGTTACACGGTACCCAAGACCCGGGCAATGCCGATCGACGGTGTATACATGATTTCGACGATTCGCAAGAAAGTACGCATCGAGGCGGGCCGGGTGTTCGCGATGGACGGCTGGCTGCACATGTTCGTATTGAAAGTGCAGCCCGACATGGTCGTCATGCAGAATTTTCGGCGCGTCAAACCGGGCCAGTACCAGGCTGATGACCTGCCGCTGCTCGGTACGGCGGACCTGAACCTGACGCGCAATGGTGATCTCAATGTCACCGTGCAGAGCAAGTTCGGGCCCGTACGCTACAACCTGATCAAGCTCGAAGAGCAGTACCCTGATGTGTTCCGCAAGGAAATGCGTGCGGCACACAACATCGACATTGGCAGCGCCAGCGACGCCAACTTCGACGATTTTGATTTCGGCGACGGCCAGAGCGAGTCGACGCGGTATCGGCAATCGGACTACGATGATCGCGAGCGCGACGATCGTTACCGAGATGACGAGTACCGGGATCGTCAGTATCGAGACGAGCGCCCCCGCGATGATCGGTATCGGGATGACCGGTATGAGGATGACCGGTCCTCGGACAATCGGTCTCGCGATGAACGCAACGATAATCGATACCGCGATGACCGAGACGCCGATGACGATCGGGAAAGCCGCGAGCAGGAAGACTGCGTTCCGATCAACATCGATCCGGAGACGGGCAGGAAGACCTGCGCGTAATGGCCATGCGACCCCTGATTCAGCAGGCGGTTGGCGCATTGTTTGTTGCCAGCCTGGCGAGCCCCGCGCTCGCAGCGTCCCGGGACGTTATCGTGCGCGGGGACAAAGACATTTTTTCGGGCTGCACTTACGCCGTCAGCCAGGCGGTGGAATCGAGCAACCCGCGAGACCGGATTAATCAGCGCAATGAAGCCCGTGTTGACAAGGTCACGCAGCGGCAGTTTGCCAGCTTCACGATGGACGACATTGAAGCCGGTGCGGCAGACGACCTGCCACCCGGTTGCTGGGCCAGCCTGGCTGGTGTCTGGAAGGACAAGACCGGCTACACGCTGGATCGGCGAATCGACAATCCGGATATCTGGGGCAGCACCAGTCGTGAAGCGCTGGCGCTGACCAACGGGACTTATACAACGCCGCGTTATGTGGTCGTTGTGGAATCCCGCGACCCCGAGTCCTCGCTCTTCCTGTCGACCGGTCTCAAGGGCGATCGCTTTGTGCGCTTTCGCTCGCGAGATAACGTGCCGTTCGAAGCCGTGTTCGCCCGCGGCGGTGAACGCAAGGTCTATTCTGCCGATGGAGAATTTGCTTACGGCGATCGGCTGGTGGTCGATGTGACGGCAACCGGCAAGGTCCGACTGCGAATCGGAAACCTCGATTTTGAGCGGCCTGACCTCGGTGTGTCGCAGGAGCAACTTGACGCGCAACTCAGCCAGGACGACGTGTTCCTGATCGGTGTACAGATCCAGAACCTCGCGGCCAGCCGGAAAGGCTATGACGTCGTTACCCAGGACCCTTTCCTGCTGAATGACAACAACAAGGGTGAGGTGTTCGCTCGTCCCGGCGACAAGCAGTATGTCATTGACGAACAACGACTGGTTCCCATCGGCTACAAGCTGGTTATGGATGGCACCAGCGGCATGGTGTTTCGCAAGAGCGCGCTGAGTTCCTCGACCGAGATCCAGACCACGCTGTCCCATACGCTGGGCGGCTCGATTCACGGCGAAGGCAATGCCGGCAAGTTCGCTAACGCAGCCGTGGCGGGCTCGGCGACACAGAAGTCCGTTGAAAGCATGAGCCGGAGGAGTTCGATCGCGCAGGCGATTGGTTACTCCCGCTCCAAGCGCATGGCTATCATCGTTGATCATCCCTACATCGGCCTGTCCGACGAGTTTATTGACGCCGTCGAGGACGCGCGTCGCTACGGCGAATACGACCGGTTGATCTCACGGTTTGGCACACACTATCCCTATGCCGTGACCTACGGTGCGGCCGCCCGTTTGTCGCAGTCGTTCACCGAAGAACAGTACATCCAGACAGCCATCAACGAGTGGGGGTATGACGGTTCGGTCGAGGCGGAAGCCGGCGTTAAGGATGCCGAAGGTAACAAGATCTTCGCCGCAGGATTCTCGGCCAACTTCGGCTTTCTCGGCAGCGAGTCCCTGAGTAACGGTGCTGAGTACTCCAGCGAGAACAGCGAGTTTTTCGGCGTCGGTGGCAACGGCTCGTGGAACGAAAACGGCTGGATGGCCGGTGATGTGCCGTACCCGATCCTGCTCGACCTGCGACCGATCTGGGAGCTGCTGAACCCGATGAACTTCCCCGGCGAGCCGGAGATTTACGACGTGGTGCGGCATCGACTGGAACAGGCCACGGTCGACTACCTGAATGCGCAAGGCCGGCCGGTCGCGCAGGAACTGCCGGGACTGCCGGGTGCCGAAGCCTTCCAGGCAGCCATGCCAAAGCCGGAAGAAAAAGAGCCGATTCACGAGTACTTCGTTTACGTGCGCCACCTCTGGTGCACCGGTGCTGCGTCCGGCCGTGCCAAGTCGGTGCAGGCCACGTATCTGAAAATCAGCGAGGTCGGCGCGCTCGACCAGCCTAACGAGACGATCAAGACCTCCGGCATGAAGGTTGAATGCAAGGCGTTCAATCCCCCGAGCAGGACGGTGAGTTACAACCGGGGCGATCCCGGGTTCCTGGTGATCCGCGGCACCGAACGTGAACTCAGGGCCAAGGCATTCAAGCTGGAGATGACCTGGGACTACAACCCGGGCAGTAAGCAGCGAGAGAACAGCAAAATGTACGCCGGACGCCTGACCGGCCTGGACGTCGGCGAGCGCGACGACCAGGTGTGGACGGTGAAAGGCGTTGCCCTGCCGGAATACAAATTGCGCGTACGCGTAAAGCGCAGGAGGTGAACTGATGATGACGCAACTCATTACCTGTGGGCTTCTGGTCCTAAGCAGCACAGTGTGGGGACAGGCCTACACGCCGGACGTTCTTGAACTCGACGGCCGCGAAACCCTGGTGTTCGCTGGCGAACCGGAATTCTCTTTCACGCAAGGCGGCTCCGTTGAGTTCTGGGTGGCGCCAGGCTGGGTGGACGCTCCGGGCTACGACCCAGCCATTCTGTCGCGCGTGGGCGAGACCGGTACCGAGTACCTCGTTGCCCTGCTGCGTGAAAGAAACGGCCTGGGTGTCCTCGTCGGTGACTCGGAACACGTTGTGTCCTTCGACTTCTCGGACGGCCAGCTCCATCACGTCGCCCTCGTGACAGCGGACGACGAGCTGGCGGTGCTCATCGACGGCCGGGTGCGCGGCATTTTCGCCGTGTCGCCAACGGAGTTGGACGCCGGCCTGTTGTACGTGGGGACGTCGAACGGCATCGACGCCGCATTCGAAGGCGCTATCGCCGCGCTGCGCTTCTGGCGTATTCCGCTGACGCAGGAAGAGGTTGTCAGCTTTGCGCTTCGACCGGTGCTGGACAAGGACGGTCGGGAGCACCCGGCACTCGACAATCTGGTTGCACTCAGCGACTTCAACAACGACACGGTGAATGTCATCGATCACGTTACGCAGGATTCAGGAGACCAGCCATGAACACCCGATTTCCCTGGAAGCACATCGCGACGGTGGGCGTTTTACTTGTCTTTACTACGGTCCTGGCGACCGAGGTGCTGGCGGGTCCGACGCGCCAGAACGGCAAAGGCTCGACAGGGTCGTCTTCAAAACAGTCATCAAAGCAGCCCTCCGGGCCGTCTTCTGGACAGCTGAAGGTACCGGTGCGCAATGTGGGTGCCTTGAAGGCGACCTTCGACGGTCGCCATGACGCATCGAATCGCGCGCTGGACACCGAGCGCAGTCGACGATCACAACGCCTATCGCGACCGGATCGCGTTACGGCCACCAACGCCAGCAACGAGCTCATGGAGAATGGGGAAACATCGACGAGTCCCCATAGTACCGTGCCCATTGCGAGCCCCGTCAACGAACCGGTGATGCGCCCGGCACGTCCGAAGCACCGCGTGTCGATCGACGGGATTCAGCAAAGCGGCGTCGTGGACGCTATTCCACCCGGTCGCCTGGAACTCAGCAGCCGAAGCTCCTCGAGCAGTCGGCGAAGCAGCGACGCCTCGTCGGATTACTCTGGCGGCTGGGATACGCGATCGCTGCGCTCGAAGGTCACGACATACCGCCGACCTAGCGTGTCTGAGGACAGCACCAGCAGCGCCAGTTCAGACGGTGTTGACCGTCTTGAAGGCGAAGGCACACGCGCCGCGTCGGTTGAGCTCAATCGGATACAGCGCGACGGACGCTGGTGGAATCAGTATCGCATCGGCAACAAGGCTGCCGTTCTCGAAGGCGAGAGGAAGCCAGCGGAGGATGGGTCATGACGCGCCTGATCGGATGCACGGTATTGCTGGTTCTGGCCGCTGGCGCCGCAGCGGATGGGTACCTTCCGGACCTGTTGGAGTTCGATGGCACCGACACATTGGTATTCGATCCTGCACCGCAGTTCGACCTCTCCGACGGGGGCACGCTCGAGTTCTGGGTGTCCCCTGACTGGACCGATGCGCCGGACTATGACCCGATCGTGTTGTGCAACGCGGGTGGCGACGATATCGCCTACGCCATCGGCATTCTTCGAGACAGAAACGGACTGCTGCTGGTCGCCGGCGACGGAGAGGACATCTTCCCGGCCGACCTGGACGACGGTCGCATGCACCACATCGCCTTGCACCAGCTTGAAGACGGCGTTGTTGTGCTGGTCGACGGAGAGCCCGTCGGTACGTCCGGGCTGTCGATACCCGCCATCACCAGCGATGGGCTGTGGCTCGGCTCGCTGGATGGGGAAAACGACATGTTTGCCGGTGCGATAGCCGGATTTCGTGTCTGGGACACCGTTGTTGACCAGGCCACGCTCGTGGAGTTCGCGTTCAAGGACGCCGTGTTCGATGACCATCCGTATCTCGATGAGCTGACGGCGATCAGCGACTTCGAGGTGGGTGAAGTGATGCTTGTGGACGACGAATCCATCGGCGATGACGAAGGAGACGCACCATGAGAACAGCCTTATCGATCGGCTTGGCGGTCGCTTTTTTGCTGATTGCCGTACCGTCTGCTGACGCCCTCGGCCCGACGAAGGGGGCGGGGAAGGGAGACAGGAAGGGCAACAGCACCGCATCAACCGCAACGTTGCAACGTCCCGACAGTCGTCGGGCCAAGCCGCGTAGGGTCACTTTCCGAATCAGCCCGGCTAATGCACAAAAGAAAGCCGAATTGACGGAGGCTCGCAAGAACTTCAGGACGCCCGCACCGTACAGAGCGAAGCGCAAGAAATCCGGCAACCGCAAGCAAGCATCGACCGACGGATCGAATTCTGAGAACCGATCGACGTTCGATTCACGACGGGGAGCCCTGGACTTCAACGACAGTCGAACGAAACGCTATGGTCAGAGGGACATGCCTGCCATCAACCCCGGTAAGTCGCTCAGGAGTTCGAGCAGTACGGTTCTGGAACAACAATCGGCCAACGACGGTCCGCAATAAGCGGTGTTCGGCAAGCGCGGTCCGCGGTTGGTCGCTGAGATCGGTCTGTCACACGCTGTTGTAATGACGCCGCTCACAGATCGACAGCCCGGACGGCACAGTCTGGGCTGTTGGTCTCGTTTGCGGATAGGTTTCTCGTAGTGTCCCGGCACGTCGCGATCGTGTCTGTGGCGGACCTCGTTTACCGATGAGCTGTGAGACTCTCGTTGCGAACAGGCCGTGTTATCGGTGCCTGGCTCAGCCGCTGTAGCGCGACCAGGCAGATGGCACCGATAAGCAGCTCGATAACGGCGGCAGCGACCATACCGCTATGCGGCATGCCGTCCAGTCCTATGCTGAGCACGCGTCCGAAGCCGTAGGACAGGTAGACCAGGGTGGCAGTTGCCAGCGCGGGTGCCAGCCAATCGAGACGAACGACGCCGGCAAGCATCAGTAAACCGGCCATGAGCAAGGCGCCGCTCGGCGCCTTCAGTTCGTTTGCCAGCGTGGGATTGCCGACGACATCGATGCCGTAGCCTGTGTAGAAAGCCCCCGGGGCAAACAGGATGGTGACGGAAATGGCGACGGCGATAAAACCTGAAACGCCAAGAATGACGCGAGATACCGTCTGTTTTTCATTTTCATGAGCTGTCGTGGTCATTGTCGATCTCCATTTGAATTGACACGCTGTTAATTGACAGGCTATCAATTGACACAGTGTCAATTGACATACTGTAAAGGCTAGAAGTATGTTTACAGCATGTCAAGTGAAATCAACGAAACTCGGCGCCGTATTCTCGACGCGACCGCTCAAAGCCTGGTTGAATCCCGCGGCCGCGGGGCAAAGATGGGTGAAATCGCGAAAGCGGCAGGGATCTCCCGCCAGGCGGTGTACCTGCATTTTGCGTCGCGCAGCGAGTTGCTGATCGCGGCGTTCCGCCATCTGGGTGACTCGCTCGACGTGAAATCCCGTCTTGCACCGTCGCGCACGGCGAAAACCGGGGTCGAGCGCGTGGAACGCTACATCGAGTTTTGGGGAAGCTACCTGCCGGAGATCTACGGCCTGGCCAAGGCCCTGCTGATTGCCCAGGACACGGATGCGGCGGCTGCCGATGCCTGGCGAGATCGAATGGTGGCGATGCGCGACGGGTGTCGGGCTGCCATCGATGCACTTGTTGCCGACGGCATGCTGGCTGACGAGTGGAAACGCGATGAGGCGATCGACGCGTTTATGGCGCTGCTACAGGTGTCGAACTGGGAGTACCTAACGCAGGAATGCGGCTGGACCAACGAGCGCTACATTGAGCGTATGAAAAAGCTCGCGGAACGAAGCTTTGTTTCCTGGCCCGGCCAGTCAGATATACCCGGGCCGCGCACGGCAAGCCCGGGTTACTGAATCAGACGTAGTACACCAGCACGTAGGCCGACAGCAGGACGGCAATCCAGATAGCCGTAGTGCCGATCGGCGTCGCGCGAGCAAAGGCACCGGCACTTTCGGAATCGCTGCCCGCTCCAAACAGGCGCTCCGCGAAACCTTTCAGGCTGACACCGACGCTGCCCAGGATGCCTGCGATCTGGGCCTTGAGCTTGCCACCTGCATCGATCAGCCAGACGCTGAACTTGAACATCACGACACGCCAGAACCAGTCGGTGTCTAGACTGATGGTCAGCGTGCGCTGCATCAACGGCAACAGCAGGAAGAAGGCGAGGCCGGAGAACATCAGGAGCTGCAGGTAGAACAGCACCTTGTCCATCTTGTACGGCACGTAGGTGACTTCGTACGGCAGGTACTGGTAAAGCAGTTCCGGCATGACGCCCAGCAGGATGCAGATTACCGAAAAGATGACCATCGCCGCGCCCATGTTCCACGGCGCGTCTTTCGGTCGCAGCCCTGAGTCTTTCTGGAAGAACACGAACCACGGGAACTTGATACCCGCGTGCAGGAAGACACCAGCGGATGCGGCGGCCAGCAGCATGTAAACGGTGACAAGGCCACCGTCAGCGGCCGCCTGAGAAATCATCGTCTTGGTCGTGAAGCCGGACGTGAGTGGGAAGCCCGAGATCGCCAGCGCGCCGATGATGCCGCAGATCGCCGTCAGCGGCATCGTGCGGAACAGGCCACCGACGTCGGTGCAGCGATTCATGCCCGTGCGGTAAACGACAACGCCGGCACTCATGAACAGCAGCGCCTTGTAGACGATATGTGCGAACGCATGCGCCGCCGCTCCGTTCAGCGCCATCTCGGTGCCGATACCGATGGCGGTCACCATGAAGCCAACCTGGTTGACGATCGAATACGCCAGTATTCGACGAATGTCGTTTTCAAGCAGCGCGTAAATGATGCCGTACATCACCATGTACAGGCCGATGTAGATCAGCACGGGCTCGCCCGGGAACAGGAGAATCAATGCGAGAACAGCGGTCTTGGTGGTGAACGCAGACAGGAACACCGAGCCGGATGCACTCGCATTGGGGTAGGCGTCGGACAACCAGGCAGACACCGGTGGTGCCGCCGCGTTGATCAGGATGCCGATCAGCATCAACCAGGTGTCGAAGTTGGTCGCGAGCAACGGCTGGATGTCGATCGAACCCGTGTGCACCGCCACACCTTCAATGCCGACTTTCAGCAGGATGCCACCTGCCAGGTGCATGATGACGTAGCGAATACCGGCTGCCCGAGCCTCCGGCGTGCCGCCACACCAGACCACGATGGTCGAGAACAGCGCCATGAACTCCCAGAAAACGAACAGCGTGATCAGGTCGCCGGCGAAGCTGACGCCAACCGCGCCTGCGGCGTACGCATAACCCGCCGCGAGCTCGTACCACTTGGCGGTTCGGTACGCGAACAAGCCACCTACAAAGGCCATCAGCGCGAAAATCGTGCCGAACAATCGACGTACCGCAGACCCTTCCAGGGGTTCGATCTGGTAATCAAGAAACGGTACGGTGTACGCGACGCCATCATCTACCTGCCAGACCAGCCACAACGTGAGCAGCGGCGCGAGCAGAACCACAGCGGTGCGCAGGTGCCCGCGAACGATACCGATGAGCGCGGCTGCAAAGACCAGCACCAGCGCCGGGGGCAACATCTCAAGCATCGTTGTCGTCCTCCGCGTAGTAGTCTTCCGGTCGTTTCAGTACGTAGCCCAGTCCCTTGGCAACCAGCACCATGGCGAGGCAGGCGAGAAATCCGTAGGCCGCGCCGAAGCCGAACCAGCCATCAACCACAAAATAGCCCTTTACCTTGATGACCAGCTGCAACAGCACGAGGCCTGTGAGCACCGCGGCGAACACGCGCCACAGCAGCTTGATGGACGAAGGCCGGACCAACCAGTGATCGTCTTGTGGGCTCATGACATTCCCTCGACCAGCTGGCGCTCAAGCTCAATCGCCGGTCCGTTGAACAGGAAGAACAGGATCGTCAGCGTCGCCGTGATGGCAATCGCCAGCGTTGCCGGCCACGGTGCTTCACCGTGCTCAAGGCCACCCGGTTTTTCTTCCTTGAACCAGGCGAGGTAGATCAGTGGCAGGAAGTACGCCGCGTTCAATACGGTACTGCCAACGATGGTCAACAGAGCAACGTAGTTATCGGACTGGAATGCACCGGCGAGGATGTACCACTTGGACACAAAGCCCGCCGTCGGCGGCACACCGATCATACTGAGCGCGCCGATGGTGAACGCGGTCATCGTGATCGGCATGCGACGGCCGATGCCGGCGAGCTGGTGCACTTCGGTTTTCTTTGCCGCCACGTAGATCGCACCGGCGGCGAAGAACAGCGTGATCTTGCCGAAGGCGTGCGCCAGCATGTGGATGGCGGCGCCGATCTCGGCCAGCGGCTTCAGGATCGCGGCAGCAAGAACGACGTAGGACAGCTGCGCGACCGTGGAATAGGCCAGCAGGCGTTTGATGTTCGTCTGCTTCAACGCGACCACGCTGGCCGCGATGATCGTGAACGCCGCGGCATACAGCAACCAGCCACTCGACGGCTCGGCAAACAGGAAGTCGACACCAAAGGTGTAAATGATCACCTTGGTCACCGTGAACACACCGGCCTTCACAACGGCTACCGCGTGCAGTAACGCACTGACCGGCGTGGGGGCGACCATGGCTGCCGGCAGCCAGCGATGCACCGGCATCACGGCCGCTTTACCGATACCAAACACGAACAGCGCGAGCAGCAGTCCCACCGCCGGACCGTCGATCTTGCCTTCGAGGATGCCGCCGACCGTGAAGTCGCCGGTACCGGCCAGGCTGTAGGTCCAGATGATGGCCGGCAGTAACAGGCCAATGGAGGTGCTGAGCAGGATGCCGACGTACACGCGCGCCGAGCGGACCGTGGCCTGGTCGCCCTTGTGCGAGACCAGCGGGTAGGTCGACAGCGTCAGGATCTCGTAGCACAAAAACAGCGTCAGCAGGTTGCCGGCAAATGCGATACCCATCGCGGCGGCCAGCGATACGGCGAACATGACGTAAAACCGAGTCTGGTTCTTCTCTTTGTTGCCGCGCATGTAGCCGATCGAATAGATCGAGTTGACGATCCAGAGACTGGAAGCCAGCGCGGCGAACAGCATGCCGAGCGGCTCAATCTCGAAGGCGATGCTCAGTCCCGGCGCCATCTCTGTGGCGACAAAGCCCGGTCGTTCGCCGGCAAAGATCATCGGAACCAGTTGCCAGACCGTGTACGCCAAAGAGCCCGCCGTGACCAGCGTGGCTGTCTCGCGCAGGTTGTCGCTGATGCGACCGGCCAGCGCAATCGCAATCGCCCCGACCAGCGGAATGACGATCGCCAGTTGGATCAGTGTTTCGGCGCTCACGGCTTGGCCTCCAGGAGGATGGCGCTGGTCTCGGTAGCCAGCGCAACCGGCAGTTCCGGCACGAAGCCGAAGTACAGGTTGGCAAACACAGCCACCCAGAGCACGACGATGAGCGGTTTGGAAATGCTTACCTCCGGTGCCGACTCAAGGCGTTCTCCGAAGGCGGCGACTTCAACGATGCGCCAGACGTAGTAAACGGCCATCAGCGAAGTGATCAGGACGATCGCTACGATAAACGCACCGGTTGTGCCGAACTCAAGTGCCGCGGTGATCAGGTACCACTTGCTGATGAAGCCGGCGGTACCCGGCACACCGATCAGGCTCAGCCCCGCGATGACAAAGCCGATGAAGGTCACCGGCATCTTCTTCGCAATGCCGCCGATGTCCTCCAGCTTCAGCGAGCTGCAAGCCATCGCGAAGACAGCAATGGCGAGGAACAGCGCACCTTTTGCCAGCGCGTGGTTAAAGATATGCAGCACGCCGGCGGTCATGCCCGCGGCGGTGATGAAGCTGGCACCGAGCACGATGTAACCGATCTGTGCGACGGACGAGTAGGCGAACACGCTCTTCACATTGTTCTGCAGCATCGCGATGACCGACCCTACGAGGATTGCGATCAGCGAGAGCGGCATCAGGTAGCCGGTAAACTGGACGGCGTGGCCTTCGAGATTGCCCTGAAAGACCAGGTAATCGAATCGGAACAAAACGTACAGCATGACCTTGGTCGCACAAGCGGCCATGAAGGCTGTCGTCACATGCGGCGCCCAGGTGTAGGCGTTCGGCAGCCACACGTGCAGCGGAAAGACGGCAGCTTTAAGCGCGAGTCCGACCGTGATGAAGCCTGCCGCGAGGTAGATCGGCCGCAGGTCATCGACGTTGGCAATGCGCATTTCCATGTCAGCGAGGTTCAGCGTACCGGTCATCAGGTAAATCAGGCCGACACCGATCAGGTAGAAGGTCGCGCCGATCGAACCCATGATCAGGTACTTGAACACGGCGGGCAGGGCGCGACGGTCCGGACCGCCGGCGATCAGGACGTAACTCGCCAGCGATGAGATCTCCATGAAGACGAAGATGTTGAACGCGTCGCCCGTGATGACAATGCCGCAGAGACCCGCGACCGCCAGCAGCCAGGCCGCGAAGTAATACGGTTGTCGGTCGAGCGCGATCTGCGACTCCAGGCTCGCATGTCCGCCCACCAGCGACAGCGTGGATGCGCCGGTAATAATCAGCAGCAACACGGCGCTGAAGCTGTCGATGTGCAGCACGATGCCGTACGGTGCCGGCCAGTTGCCCATCTCGTACACGATGGGGTCAGCGCCGATGGCGGCAAGTGTCAATTGCACCGCGATGGCGAACGACATGGCGCTGGCCGCTGTCGCCGCTGCCCAGGCCAGCCCGCGTTGCTTCAACAACACGACAAAGCCTGCGGTGAGCATCGGCACTACAACCTGCAGTGCCGGAAGATGTGCGTCAATTCCGCTCATTGCCGGTCCATCTCCAGGATTTCGTCTTCTTCGATGGAGCCGTACTCCTCGCGTATGCGCACAACGATGCCAAGCCCCAGTGCCGTGACCGAGATGCCGACGACAATTGCCGTCAGGATCAGGACCTGCGGCAGCGGATTGGAAAAGACATCGCCTTCGGCGGTGGCAGAGAAGATCGGCGCCGTGCCGCCTTTCACTTTGCCGACGGTGATGTACAGCAGGAAGACGGCCGACTGGAACAGCGCGAGACCAATGAGCTTTTTGATCAGGTTCTTTTTCGCAAGCACGGCGTAGAAACCGATCATCAGCAGGATAGCGAACACCCAGTAATTAAAGAGTCCAAGAATATCCATGCTAGTTATCCCGGGCCGCGAACGCGTGGAAGATCGCGAGCAGGGTGCCCGTGACCGTGATGCCGACGCCCGCCTCGATCAGGATGATGCCCATCTGCTGGCCTTTTACGGTGTTGTCAGAAAGCACCGAGTAGTCCAGGAAGTTACCGCCCAGCAGCATGCCGAAAATGCCCACCGTCGTGTAAAGAATTGCGCCGCCGGCCATCATGCCGAGAAGAACTTTCTGCGGCACAACGTTCAACGCGTGCTTCTCGCCTTCCAGCAGGGCGTACAGGATCAGACCTGCAGCGATGATCGCGCCGGCCTGGAAGCCGCCGCCCGGGCCGTACTCGCCGTGGAACTGCACATACAAACCAAACAGGATGATGAACGGAATCAACAGCTGACCGACCACTCGCGGAATCAGGTAGTGACGCAGGCCCTCGTTGGTTCGTGTCTCCTCTTCGAGCGTGCCGCGGACGCGGCCGTGTCCGAGCAGGAACAGCACACCGATACCCGCGGTGAACACGACGAACACTTCGCCGAGCGTATCGTAGCCACGGTAGCTGCCCAGCACCGCGGTGACGACGTTCGGGATGTCGACGTACTCCGGCGTCTTTTCGAGATACCAGGGCCCCACGTGCAGCTGCACCGGCGAGTTCGGGTCGCCGAAACGCGGTTCGCCGAGTGTGGCGTAGAAAATGACCAGGCCGGCGACGATGGTGACCGCCAGCGCCAGCCCGAATTTCGTTTTGGGTGCTTTTTCACGGTCCACGGTGAGTGCCAGGGCACTGAGGAACAGCACCGTGGAAATACCCGCCCCGACCGCGGCTTCGGTTAGCGCAACGTCAGCTGCGTCCAGCAGGAAGAAGTTCACCGCGATCAGCAGGCTGGCGATGCCCATCAGCATGACGGCCACAAACAGGTTTTGTGCGCGCACAACGGCAATCGCGGTAATCACCAGCAGCGTGAGCAGAAAAATGCCAAACAGTTCGGTCACTTGTTCTCCTCCCCATCGGGGCCGTGCCGATCGCCGAGCGGTCGTGTGCCGGCCAGCAGCGCGGCGCTGGCCAGCGCATTCGACGACGTTGGACTGGTCAGAACCAGGAACAGCAGGATGGCGGCGAGTTTCGCGGTCACCAGGGACCAGCCTCCCTGCAGCATCAAGCCGACCAGCACGAGAATCGCGCCCAGGCTGTCAGTAACACTGGCCGCGTGCATGCGGGTGTAGAGGTCCGGCATGCGCAGCGCACCGATGCCGCCGACCAGCACGGCCAGCCCGCCGGTCGTGAGCAGGACCCAAGAGGCGATATTGACAGCGGCCGTCATGCGCCCGCTCCCGATTTCTCGGCCTTGTCGCGCTCAACGCGTTTGCGGAAAAACTCCAGCACGGCAAGGACGCCGATGAAATTGATCAATGCGTATACCAGCGCCAGATCGATGAAATCCTCGCGGCCGCCCATGAACGACGCTACGGCCAGCAAAAGCACAGTCTTGGTGCCGAACATGTTCACGGCCAGGACGCGGTCGTAGACGCTGGGGCCGAGCAGTGCCCGCGTCAGCGCCAGCGCCATCGTGACGATGGTTGCGATAAAGACGACGTAATACATAGGTCTAGCCTCTCAGCGCCTTGACGCGACGATGCATGGCGCCGTCCAGCAGGCCTTTCTCACCGTTCTCGGTCAGTGCGTGGACCAACAGGCGGTTCTGGTAGATGTCCAGGGTCAAGGTGCCCGGTGTCAGCGTGATGCAGTTGCCGTAGGTCGCCTGGTCCAGCGGTTCGAGATCCGAGACGTCCAGCTCAACGGTTCTCGGCTGAATGCGGATCGTCGGCCTCAACACCTCTTTGGTCACGTCGAGGCTCGACAACACAACTTCCTTGGCCAGCCAGACCCAATAACCGAGGATCTTGTAGTCGTAGCGAAAGCCAAAGGTCTCGTGGCTGAAGTAGCCGGTGCGTTTGGTCAGCCACAGCGTCAGCAAGACCGAGAAGGCCCCCAGGCTGAGCAACAAGGTCTTGAAAAAACCCGACCAGACCAGCCAGGTGACGCTCAGCATCACGCCCAGCAGGACGACACGCAGAGTGATTTTGCCGCCGACGGCCGTGCTCATCGACTTGTTCTCCCTGCAAACCGCATCGTGTTCATGCCGGTCTCCGCCATGTTGTCTCTCCAAAGTGCCGGGGCTGTTCGCACCCACATGCCAGCGATTCAAGCATCGGTGTCGACAAAAACACGCCGGTCTCGCAACACCGGTTTATTGGCTTCAAGCGCGGCTTCGCGATGCTGTCTGATTGTCGCTCGTGCAGTGATTCCGCCTGCCGTTGTTCTTACGACTCAGCCTCTTAAGCCTCGTCGAGCTGCGTTGTTGTCCGAATCGTGTCGCGCTGTGCATCGTCGAGGTGTTCGGCGTGCTTGCGCGGCAACGTTCAGGGCTGCGTGGAAATATACACCAGCCCGTGCCTGTTATTGGTCAGAATTACCCGGCTGCCGGCATTTTCGTGCCCAAAAGGACGCATTCAGCAAGCGCGAAGGCGTTTTCACTCGAAACGGTTGCGGCTACTCAATCGGTGACAACAATTCCGGTGCCGTCACCAGCTGGCGAACGCCGTGCGATTGGTTCTCTTCGAACACGTTGCCGTCCTCGGCCCAGCGATGCAGCGACTGGATATCGACCTTGGCGCACATCGGGCGGACACTCCAGGTGACTTTCGCCGGTGAGCAGGTGCTCTGGTCGTACGACGGGCCGGTGGTCGAGCCGCGGAAGAGAACCGGCTCGCCGGTGTTGCCCGGAATCATCTTTGCCTGGTGGAAGCCGTCGATCGTATTGCCGTCGTAAACCATTGTCGTGAAATCCGCGGCATTGTCGTCATTGACGACCAGGAACACCTGCGCCTCGACGCGCAGCAGCGGGTTTTCGCAGCCTTCGGGGACACAGGCGCCGAGGCCGGGTCCGGGCGTCGCGGGGCAGGAGGTGTGCACCCAATGAACCTCGATGGTGTCGCCCGGCTTCACGCCCTTGTAGGCGCCCTCAGCCGGTGCAAGCTCGGCTTCGGTTAGCGCCGCTGTCGCGTTGCAGGCATAACCACCGTCGTCTGCGTCGCTGACGAAGACGCTGAAGTCAGGACCTTTGTGCTCCGCGTTGGTGTGCGTGTGGATATTGCAGAGGTTCATCTCGCCGGGCGCCGGCGCAAGCGCGAAGTTGTCGGCGTTCAGTCCCAATGCGCTGGTGATATCACGCGGCGTCTGTGGCCCCATGTCGACGCAGAGCGCCGGTTCGGCGGCGGCAACGGCCGTCGATTCGTCCGCAACAGGCTCTGGCGCGGTTTCCGTCTCGCCCGTGCATCCTGTCAAAATTGTCGCAAGCGTTGCCAACGCAAACACACGCTTTTTCATCTTTGTCTCCTGAAGGCCGTCTGGAACGGGTGTGTCGGCCGTCGCCGATCGGGTGCGCAGCGGTATCCAAACAACGGTCCACCCAATGTCATCCACCGTGCTAATAAGTGTACCGCGGAATGCGCGACCCTGGAGGCTGCTCGCAGGCGAAGCTCGCGGTTCGATTGTCGCTACAATGTCTGCATGGATCTGACGTCCGGCGCCACGCAACATCGCCTGAATCTCGACGAGTGGGTCGCGTCCGCGCGTTACCTGTCGGTCGACGGCCGGC
>JBCDJX010000059.1:0-22397 GCA_038747355.1 Pseudomonadota bacterium
CGATCACGCGCTGGCCACGATCGCCAAGGCAAGCGCCCGGCGCGACATCGACGGTGACGGCGAAGCCGACACGCTGATTCCTGCCGGCATTGTCTGGATGCAGGGCGAAGCCGACGCCTACCAGAGCTACGACGCGGCGCTGGCGTATGAGTCTAATCTGAAGCGTCTTATGGGTCTGTTACGCGCGGCCTGGCGGGACAACGACCTGCCCGTGGTGATCGGCCGAATTACCGACTCCGGTCGCGCCGACGACGGCAACGTGATGGACCACATCAAAATCGTGCAGGAAGCGCAGCGGCGCTTTGTCGCGAGCGACCGTTGTGCGGCCTATTCGACGATTACCGACCAACAGGCTTATCCGCCTGACGACGCCTGGCACTACGAGAGCGCCGCCTACCTTGCGATGGGGCTGGATTTTGCGCGCCTGATGAAACGCCTGGATGTTGAGTGCGCGTCGCCCGATCGCGAGTGACGTGATTTACGTTTCGTCCAACTCGTTTTGGTGCGTGAACACGAAGTGCTGTGAGCCGAGAAAGTTAAACACCAGCGCGATGCCGGACGCGATCGCGAAGGGCAGGAGGACGATCTCGCTCATGAAGCTGAAGTAGCGCACCAGCGCGAAGAAAATCAGCATGTTCAAAAGAGCCCCGCAGACCGCGACGACAGCGTATCGGCCCAGCTCGGAGGCGGCTCGACTGTCTTTTCGGTCCGCGAACGTCAACCAGCGGTTGAGCAGCCAGGTCACGGTCATGGCGACCGGAAAAGACACACAGCGGGACGCGTAGGGGTTGATGCCGTACACATCGTGCAGCAGCACAAGAAGGCCGCCGTCGGTCACAAAACCGACAGCGCCGACGAGCGTAAATTCTGACAGCCGCGTTTTCAGCGATGGGGCAGGCACGCCGCGATCATCGACGACTGCCCGCCATCATGCAACCGGCTTAGCGACTAGTGACCGCCGCCGCCCGCGGGCAGGGGTTGCTCATCGCCGACGGTCTGCACCTCATCCTCGACACGCAACCAGGCGATAGCCGACAGCAGGATGGCGATTGCCGAGATCATCCAGATCGAGCCCTTGTCGTCGATTCGACTGATCAATGCTGCGACGCCAAGGCTGACCGTCAACTGCGGAAGAACCACCGACAGGTTGAACAAGCCCATGAACATGCCCATCTGTTTGCTGTCCACCTTCTGCGACATGATCGCGAAGGGCAGACTGACGATCGATGCCCAGCCCACGCCAATGACGGCCATCAGGAAGTACACGCTGACCAGGGTATTGCCGTAGAAGTAGGTCACGACATAGCCGGCAGCCATAACGAACAGCGCGCCCGAGTGGGCTTTCACCTTGCCGAAGCGATGACTGAGCGGCCCCAGCACGAACAATGGCAACAGCGCGCCTACGGCATTCAGTATCAGGAAGCTCAATGAGGTGACGCGACCGCTGTCGTCGGCGGACAGGGCAGGAAAATACTGCTGCACAAAGATCGTCATGTACACGAAGGTCGTGTGAATGCCGATCCAGCTGAAAGAATGTGCCGCGAGCACCTTTTGAAACTGACCCATACCCGAGGTGTCATCGTCGTCGATATTCTTCATCAGCGTCTGCGCAACGAGGAAGATCGTCAGCGCGCCAAACACGATTTCGGCGTAGAAATTGTCGACCGTGATGCCGGCGATCTTCAGGCTGATCGAATACAGGCTGTAGGCGAGAAAACCCCAAAGCGGCTTGATGCTGAGCAGCAGCTCCAGGGGACTCTTGCTGCTTTCTTCTTCGTCTGAGGTTGCGATGTCGCGGGGTTCCTCGATAAACAGCGGCGGCAAGCATGCCATCAGGAAGACGCCAATTACCCCGACATAGATCAGCGTCATGTTGCCGAAGATCGCACCGATTGCGTACGCACCCACCCCCAGCGAGCCGGAGACCGTCTGCATCCAGGTGTAGCCCTTGATTCGTTCGGTGCCCTCGTCGGTGACGTCGGCAATCACTGAGCGAGTCGGGTTGAAGCCGACGTTGATGGAGAAATCCAGCGTCAGGACGACGATCAGTGCGATACCAACCACCGATTCGAAACCCATCGCTGATGAAATAACGCCGATCTGTGGCAGGGCAAGCAACGACAGGGCGGCGAGTGCGCCGCCAATCAGAATGAAGGGGCGCCGGCGCCCACCCCAAAACCAGGCTTTGTCGGACAGGCCGCCGATAATGACCTGGCCGAAAATTCCGGTGAGCGGCCCGGCGGCCCACACCAGGCCTACGTCGTAGATGTCGAGTTGGTACTGGGTCGTCAGCAGCCAGCTCAGTGCGGCGATTTGCACGGACAGGGCAAAGCCCATAGCGGTCGAAGGCAGGCTCAAGACCCCGTAAAACAACGGTGTCTTGTGTTTCTGGAAAGCAAGCATGAGACCCCCCCGGTACGTGCTTGTTGTTCTCGTTTATGCCACCCCAGTATCTACAGTTGGCTGGTCCGTGCCTACAGATGAAATCGTATTCATCTGCTTAAGTTGACAATAATCGTCGGTGGCAAGCCGCATTGCAGGTGTCGGTAATCGGCGACTCATGTGTGAATCAGGTCGATTTTCGGGCGATCGAACTGTGATCCGCTTCACACAAAACTGTCCGTTGCCACGGTCGAAATCGCTCTGCCTGTTATCAAGAGCGCATGAAAACTAAAAACACACAAAACGGCTTCACGCTGATTGAACTTATTGTCACGCTGGCGATTGCAGCAATCGTGCTGTCAGTCGGCGTTCCGACATTCCGGGGAACAGTTGCCAACAACGCGATGATTGCAGACGCAAATCGCTTCGTTACGTCCGTCAACCTGGCGCGCAGCTCGGCGGTGAAATTCCAGCGCAACGCGACAATCTGCGCGAGCACCGACTGGAACAACGCCGTGCCGACGTGCACCGGCGGCACCGACTGGACCGAGGGCTGGATCGTCTTCGTCGACAAGGATCGCGACAACACCGTCGACGCCGACGAAGTGATTGCCGTCAACGAACCGTTGAACGACCGCGCCTCCTTCAGCAGCGGCGCCCAGTCGAGCTTCACCTACAACTCCCGCGGCTTCATCGACGGCGGCGACAACCTGACGCTGTGCGACAACCGCACCGGTGAGACCGGTCGCCAGATTCGCATTAACGGCGCAGGCCGCACACGCGTTGTCACCCAGGCCTGCAGTTAACAGGAACACGAGCGATGATACGGCCGGCCTTTAATCGCAACGGCGAACAGGGTTTCACACTGATCGAAGTCATGATCGCCCTGCTCGTTCTGTCCATCGGACTGCTGGGCCTCGCCGGCCTGCAGGTGACCGCGTTGCAGAACAACCAGAGTTCGTTCATGCGATCCCAGGCGACGGCGCTGGCCTACGACCTGTCCGACCGCATGCGCGCCAATGTTCTCGGTACGATATCGGGTAACTACGATCCGGCCAACGCGGGCACGGACGCCAACTGCGCATCGACAACCGGTTGCTCGCCGCAGGCGATGGCGCAGAACGATCTACAGGACTGGAACACCAGCATTGCGACTTACCTGCCACTCGGCGAAGGCTTCGTCTGCATCGACAGCACGCCCGGTGACGGCGCCAATGCCGCAGCCCCTGCCTGCGACGGTGTCGGCACGCAGTGGGCCATCAAGATCTGGTGGGATGAAAACAAGGACGGTGCCATCACCACCACCGCAACCAACATGGAACGCCTGGAAATCAGCTTTCAGCCCTAATGCACATGAATCGCAGCTCACACAACATTCAATGTCGTCAGCGTGGCTTCACGCTGATCGAAATCATGATCGCCATCGTCATCGGCCTGATCCTGACGGGCGGCATCATCCAGGTGTTCACGGCGACGCGTCAGTCCAACCGCGTGCACGAAGCGATTTCCCGCATGCAGGAAAATGGCCGCATGGCGCTGGAAGTGATCTCCCGTGATGCGCGTATGGCGGATTTCTGGGGTTGTTCCGGCGACATTGCCAACGTCACCAATCACCTGGACAGCGGCGAGTCCGGGTTCATCAACTTCATGGTCGGCGGTGTCGATGGCACGGACGGCACCACGACGTCTGACGTACTGGTGTTGCGCGGCGGTGCCGGAAACGGCCTTGCTGTGCAGTCACCGTTCGGCCCCGCAACGTCGTCTGCACTGAATATTGCGGCCGGTAACGGCCTGGAAGAGGGTGCCATCGTGATGATCAGCGACTGCGAGTCCGCTGACATTTTCCAGGTCACCAATGACGATGCTGACACCACCGGATCCGTCGCACACACGACGGCCGGTTCAGTCACACCCGGCAACGACAACGTATCCGATCCGGGTTGTGCCGGTGCCAACGCACACTGCCTGTCAAAGGTGTATGACGACACCGCCCGCGTGTTTACGACCACCGAGATCACGTACGCGATCGGCACCGGTTCCGAAGGTCTGCCGGCCTTGTTCCGTAACGGTCAGGAGTTTCTCGACGGCATCGAGGAGATGCAGGTTCTGTACGGCGAAGACACCGACGGCAACGGTGTGGCCGACTACTACGTCACCGCTGGCGACGTTGTCGATATGACGCGCGTCATCAGTGTCCGCTTTGCGGTCGTCACCGTGTCATCCGACGACGAACTGACCGACGGCATTAACCAGACCTATCGCGTGCTCGGTGCCACGCGCACGGCCGGCGATACGCGCCTGCGCCAGGTGTACACCTCCACTGTAACCCTCAGAAACCGCATCGGTTAGGGACAACCCAGACTGTGAATATTCAACGACATCGCCAATCCGGAGCCGTACTGGTTATCAGCCTGATTTTCCTGCTGGTGCTGACGGTGATCGGCGTTGCAGCCATGCAGAACACGTCCTTGGAAGAAAAGATGGCGGGTAACGTCAAGGACCGAAACCTGGCGTTTCAGAACGCCGAATCCGCGGTGCGCGAGGCAGAGACGTTTATCGATAACGTGATCACACTGGCCGTGTTCGACGGATCGAGCGGCCTGTACGGTGAAGGGGATGCGGAACCCGACTTCCTGTCGAGCACGACCTGGGCGAGTTCCGGCAGCAACGTGCAGTCCACGTCGGACTACGGTGCTTATGCCTCGCCGCGCTACTTCATTAAGCAGTTCCAGACCGTCAGCGGCGTCGAGGGATCGCTGAACCTGTCCGGTTACGGGGACAACAAGGGTGGCGGTGACGTCACCATCTTCAATATCACGGCAAGGGGAACCGGCGGTGGTGCCGATTCCGCCGAAGTCATCCTGCGTAGTTACTACGGCAGGGTGTTCTGATCGACAGGAGTTCAAGGTGAAGGATCATCTGACCAAATCAGTCACGTTACTCACGTCCGCAGTCGCCTGCGGCGTTTTGCTTTTTCCGATCAGCAGCCAGGCCGGTCCGGGCGCGCTGGCGGATTCACCGCTGTTCCTGCAGAACTCGGTGGAGCCGAACATCCTGTTTACGATCGACGATTCCGGTTCCATGGACTGGAGTCTCATGACGCCGGAGCAGGACGGCAAAATGTTCTGTGCCACCGGCCTGGACTACTTCAATACGTTTTCGCTGTCCGACAACCGCGACTTCTACACGGTGCCGAGTGTTGAGACTCTCGCTGCAAACGGGATGGCCTCGCCCTACGATGGCGTCTGGCGTGCACGCAACAGCAACTACAATGCGGTGTTCTACGACCCGACTCTGACCTACGCACCGTGGCCGGGTGAGGACTCCAACGGCAATCTGTTCACCGACGCCAATCCGAAGGCGGCGTTGCTGAACCCGTGGACACCGGCAACCGGTTCGCTTGATCTAACGGTGGATTACACCTACGACACGGACTGGTGCAACGTCGTCACGACGTTGACGACCAACACGCAATTCCCGGCGACCTACTACAACTGGACGGATACCGACACCGACGGTGTTGTCGATGCCGATGACGGATTCGCCGAGGTCCGCATTGAGCCAACGACACTGGTTTACGTCGGCGGGATCGAACGGCGTGACTGCCTGCTTGCGCCGATCTGCACCTACGCCGAGGAAATCCAGAACTTCGCCAATTGGTTCCAGTACTACCGCAAGCGCGAGTTCGTCGCGAAAGGCGCCTACGGGCAGATTATTGCCAGTGCGCGCAACTCGCGCATGGGCATGGTGACGCTGCACAACAACAACACGGTGAACACAGAAATTGAGTCGATGAACGTGAATCCGCGCGCCGGTAACAAGGGTGCGCTGCTCGACAACCTGTACGACATCAATTCGGATTTCGGTACCCCGCTGCGCAGCACCAACTACGACGCCAACAACTACCTGGGCTGCGTGACCAATGGACACTTCACGTCCTGTCCGGCGCTCAATGCATCGCAGGGCGGCGAGTGCCAGCAGAACTTCAACGTCGTCATGACCGACGGTTTTTACAACGGCACGTTTACCGCGCTCGACAATGAAGACGGCGACAACGACACCGAATGGGACAGCGGCACCGGCGGCCCCTACGGTGACGGCTTCTCCGATACGCTGGCCGACATCGCGATGAAGTTCTACGAGGACGATCTTCGCACCGGCACCGCGAACAAGCTCAACCCGCCGCCGAGCAGCATCGACAAAAACGAAGCGCAGCACGTCGTAACCTACTCGGTTGCGTTCGGCGTAGACGGCACGATTACGTCGATGCCGGCCAACACGACCGACGCCTTCGCCTGGCCGGAGCCGAACAGCGATCAGCGCAAGATCGATGATCTTCGTCACGCAGCATGGAACGGTCGTGGAGAGTTCTTCAGCGCGCAAAACCCGCAGCAGCTGATCAAGAGCCTGCAGGGCGCGATCAGCTCGATCCAGGGTCGCGTCGGATCCGCTGCATCGGTTGCGTTTAACTCGGGCTCGCTGAGCACCAACTCCGAAGTCTATCTGGCGCTGTTCAACAGTGAGCGCTGGGACGGCGACTTGCTGGCCTACCGCCTCGATGCGATTACCGGTGATATCAGCGGCACCTCAAGCTGGAGTGCTGCGTCTCGCCTGGACAACCGCAACCTGAGCAGTAACCCGCGAACCATCCTGACCTACGACGGCACCGACGGAATCCCGTTCACTTGGGCGGCGCTGTCCACGGCCCAACAAAACGACTTCCGCACGGACGCGTCCGGCACACTGGAGACCGAGGCGGCCGGTATGGCCCGCCACGACTACATTCGTGGCAGTCGCGCCTGCGAGCTCTCGTCCAGCGAGACCTGTTTCTACGACGACGGAACGGAAACCTTCGCATCGAAGGAATTCCGCGTGCGAGGTGGCCGCCTGGGCGACGTCGTTCACTCTGGTCCGGTTTTCGTTGGGGAACCGGAATCCAATTGGCCCAATGTCGCCCCGTTCCCGAGCACCGTCGGCCAGCGTTTCGTGGACTACCAGTCAGCACAGAAAAACCGCCCGGGCGTGGTTTACGTCGGGGCTAATGACGGCATGCTGCACGGCTTCGCACAGAGCAATGGCGACGAAATTCTTGCGTATGTCCCGGCCCGTCTCTTCTCCGACGCCGCGTCGGACGGTCTGCACTACCTGACGGACCCGGGCTACGTGCATCGTTACTACGCGGATCTGACACCGTCCATCGCTGACGCCTACATCAAAACGGATGCGAACGGCTCAGAAGCCTGGCGCACGATTCTGGTTGGCGGCCTGCGCGGTGGTGGTCGAGGTGTGTTTGGTCTCGATGTCACCGACCCGACCGCCTACAGCGAAGCGACGACCAATGCGGCGAATACCGTGCTGTGGGAATTCACCGACGCAGACGATCCTGACCTGGGCTACACGTTCAGCCAGGTGTCAATCGTGCCGCTAGACGGCGGCAGCGGCACGATTCGCTGGGTGGCGATCTTCGGTAATGGTTACAACGACCAGGGCAGCGGCGAAGCAACGCTGTTTATCCTCGATATCGAGGCTGGTCTCGATGGCACCTGGTCCAGCGGCGACTACTGGACGATCTCGACCGGCTCGGGTTCTACCTCCGATCGCAACGGTCTTGCCACACCGGCCGTTATTGATGCAGACGGCGACGGCCTCGCGGACCGTGTGTATGCCGGCGACCTCGAGGGAGACATGTGGGTGTTCGATATTTCGGACTCCAATCCGGGTGACTGGGAAGTGGCGTACGGATCCAGCTCGAATCCGCAGCCGATCTACTCCGGCTCCTCGAACCAGCCGATCACGACTAACCCGGTTATCGTTCGTAACAGCGAAGTGGACACGTCGGGCAGCAATTTCCCGAACACGATGGTGATCTTCGGAACCGGCCAGTACCTGACCAACGGTGACCTGACGACCACCAGCACGCAGGCCTTGTACGGCATCTGGGACGACGGCACCCTCGAAACCACGACAGACCTGGTTCAGCAGACCATCGGCACTGCCACCAACGGTGACGGCGTCGCGGTACGCACGCTGACCAATAACTCGATCAGCTACGGCACCGACGACGGCTGGTACATCGAGTTCCCGACCAGCGGTGAGCGCATGATTACCCAACCTGTGATCCGTGGGGACCTTGTGTTCTTCAACTCGATGATCCCGGATACCAACCCGTGCAACTACGGTGGTGTCGGCTGGCAGATGGTCGCCAAGTGGAATAACGGCGGTCGCCCGGACGAGGTGTCTTTCGACACCAATAACGACGGTGACCTGGACACCAACGACACCGTGCTCGGCGATGCGGCCATCGGTATCGAGATTGTCGGTCTGCCGACCTTCCCCGTGAACCTCGCTAATAAGCGCTACACGGCAACCACGGAGACCACGGGCGGTGACACCATCGAGGTGACCGAGATTATCGAAATTGAGACCGGCCGAACCGGTCGCTTGTCCTGGGAAGAGCTGACGCCCTGAGGAACGACGCGCTATGAAAAAATTCACGTTTGTACTGCTGATGCTGGTGGCGGGTAGCGCAATTGCGCAGAGCCTGCCGAGTTACTACCCGAGTGAAGGCTTTCGCCGGACAGCGGTGATCGATCTCGTCGATCTCGACCAGCGAACCATCGTTATCGGCGACTCCAGCTTCCAGCTTGCCGACACCGTCCTGGTCCGCAGCATGTCGTCGCAGTCCGACTCGATCGCCAGGTTGCGACCCGGCACGCGCGTCGGGTTTCGCGTCAATTCGCTGAACCAGATCAGCGAAGTCTTCCTGCTGCCTGCGAACTACCGCAACAACCGCGGTCGCTAGGAGAACCGAAATGAAGTCACGACAGCACGGTTTTTCGTTGATTGAGCTGATGATCACGGTCGTGATCCTCGGCATACTCGGATCCTTCGCATTCTCTGGCTACCAGAACCAGGTTCGCCAGACGAAGCGCTCCGACTGCGGTGGTGCGTTGGTGTCGATGTCGCAGGCGATGGAGCGTTTCTACTCGGTCAACAACACCTACCTGGGTGCGGCCGCCGGCGGCAGCAACACGGGCGCGCCGGCGATCTTCCCGACTGCCTGTCCGGTCGACGGCAACACGCCGGCCTACAACCTGACGATCTCGGCGGCTACCGCCTCCACCTACACGCTGCAGGCAGCGCCGACCGGTGGCCAGGCTGGTGACGAATGCGGAAACCTCACGCTGACGAACACCGGCGTGAAAAGTGTCAGCAGCGCGGCCTCCGGCGTGACCTGGGACGAGTGCTGGTAACACAGCTCCGTTGAAGGCGGGTTCCAAGACCCCGGCAGCGTGACTTGATACGCTTGCGGCTCACCTGATTTTCGAGGGGGGCAGCATGGCTCAATACGTCAATCCTGAGCGTGACCAGTTCGAGGCCTTCAAGGCCTTGCCGCGTGACAAACCGGTCATGATGATCAACTTCGTGCAGTTTCGGCAGCGTGCGCAGTATGAGGATGGCCGTGAGTGCAGCGGTGCCGAAGCCTACGCCGCCTACGGCCGCGACAGCGCGCCGATCTTCCAGCGCGTTGGCGGCGAGATCATCTGGCGTGGCGTCCCCGAGGTGATGCTGATTGGCCCGTTCGAAAAGGCCTGGGATCTCGCGTTTATCGCTCGCTACCCGACAGCGGGTGCGTTTCTCGAAATGGTCACGGATCCGGCGTACCGCGAAGCCGTCAAGCACCGTGATGCGGGCGTGCTCGACAGTCGTCTCATCCGTACCGGCGAGGCCGAAAAGGGCGAGGGCTTCGCCTGACGCTCAGGCCTTGTGGTCGTAAAACTCGAGTTGCATCTCTTCTGCGAGGCACTCGATGATCGGCGGAACCAGCCGGTCGTGGAAGTCGATCGACATGTGGTGATTGAACGCGTCTTCGTCCTTGAAGCGCGCGTACACGACGTAAGTGTTCGGCTTCTCGCGATGCTTGATCACGTCGTAGACGTGCATATCCGGTTCCTGCTCGTGGGCGAGCTGCGAGAGCTCGGCCTGCAGTGACTCGAACTCTTCGGCCTTTTCCGGTTTGACGACGAGCGTTGCGATAAAGGTGGTCATTGGTTTCTCCTGCAGTGTGTTGAATCGACTACGTCGGCACGCTGCTAGTCGAGTCCGAGTTCTGCGACGATCTGATCGCGCAGGCGAAATTTCTGGATCTTGGTGGACGACATCGGCCATTCGCTGACGACGCGCACGTGGCGCGGCACCTTGAAGTTGGCGATCTCACCTTTGCAGAAGGCGATCAGTTCGTCTTCGCTGGCGCTCTGTCCTTCATTGAATTCGACAAAGGCGGCCGGGATTTCCTGCATACGTGGATCCGGGATGCCAACAACCTGCGCGAGTTTCACGGCCTCGTGTTTCTGCAGCTGGGTTTCGATTTCGATTGCCGCGACGTTTTCACCACCGACTTTCAGCATGTCCTTGATGCGACCGTGGAACATGACCTGTCCGTCGTCGTCGATTGAGCACATGTCGCCGGAATGGAACCAGCCATCGGCGTCCAGCGCCTCGGCGGTCTTGTCCGGTGCCTTGTAGTACTCCGTAAACAGGCTGTAGCCGCGAATCAGGGCCTCGCCACGAGTGCCCGCGGGCAGGTCATTGCCGCCCTCGTCAACAACCCGGATCTCGAGACCCGCCAGCGGTTCGCCGAGGCGCGTGAAGCGTTGCTCGCGCGAGTCGTTGAGTCGGCCGGTCGTCACGGTGCCGGCGGTTTCGGTCATGCCGAAGGTACCGACGTACACCGTGTCCGGCATCGCCGCTTCCATCTTCTGCCCGACGACTTCCGGTTGAACAGCGAAATTCGCATTCATCAATCGGATGCGGCTGAGGTCGGACTCGGGGAATTTCTCGTGGTTGATTAGGTCGCCCATGATGGTCCAGAAGCACGGGTAAGTGCAGGTGACCTTTTCGGCTTCCAGCGTCTCCAGCGCCTCGCCGGCATCGAAATGCGGCGTCGTGATGTAAGTACCACCCTTGGCCATAATCGAGCACAACGGCAGGATCGCGGCGATATGGAACATTGGCAGCGGTGACCAGAAGCTGTCTTCGGCGGTCAGCTCGTAGCGGTCCGCGAGCGCCATGCTGTTTCGAACCATCGCTTCGTGACTGATCATGCAGCCTTTCGGGTTGGCGGTGGTGCCCGAGGTGTAGAGGATGATTGCCGTGCTGCCCAGCCGGGTCTGGATGCGCCGCAGGTGCACCTCGGCCTCGTCGACGCCGTCGCCGAGCGACTCGAATTGCGCCTGCGTCAGTGTGCCGGGTGATTCCGTGTTGCCGAAAATGACAACGTTCCTGAGTTTTGGCGCCTCTGCCAGTGACAGCGCGTTCGGATCACCGTCGTTGAGGGAAGGGAGGGCAGCGTGCAAACGCTCCACGAAATTGACAGCCGCGTCGAACTCGTCGGTGGTGAGGATCGCGACCAGGTCCGCGTTCTCGGTGACGTACGCGAGCTCCGGCGGCTGGTAGCGAGCATTGATCGGCACGGTCACGGCGCCAAGCAAAGCGATCGCAAACATGGATTCAACAAAGTCCATGCTGGTCGGTAACAACAGGCCGACGTGGTCGCCCGGGCCGACGCCCAGCGCGCGCAGGCAGCGGGCTCGGTGCATCGCGCGATCGACCAGTTCGGCGTAGTTGATGCGCTTGTCCGGCAGGACCACGACGTCGGTCTGCGGGTAATGGTCTGCCGCTGTCAGCAGCAGATCGCCGAGCGTGGTTGCCTGTACCCGGACTTTCGAAAGATCGACCGCCACGTGCGTGCCCCTAGTCGAGATCGTCGAGGTAAGTCCGCACGTAGGTGCCGTCGAGGCACTCGATCAGCGGCGGGGCCAGCGCCTTGAAATACTCGGTGTTCTGGTGGGCCTCCTCCGCGTCCTCGGAGGTGAACTGCTCATAAACCGCGTAGCCGCGTTCTTCGTCGCGAAGCTTGAAGAACTGGTAGGCCGTGGTTTCCGGTTCGTTGGCGCGAACCTTCTCGGTCAGCTCTTTTGCGAGGCGAACGAAGTCGTCTTCCTTGCCTTCCTTAACGGTCATCTTCGCGAGAAATGTCATCATGGCCTGTCCCTCCCTCCAAGGCGTTCCGCATGGTAGCATCGCGCTGGAAAAATAAACAAGCATGCTTGTTTTTTTAACAGAAGAGGAATCGAGCTTGAGCAATTTCGTGGATTTGGCAGCCGTGGACGAGCTGCCCGACAAAGGCTTCATCGTGAAAACCTGCGGCGAAACACAGGTCGTCATCGCGAAATTCAAGCAAGACGTTTACGCCGTCGAGAATCTCTGCTCGCACGCGTTCGCGAGATTCGATGAGGGACGGCTGCGCGCCAACCGGCTGATGTGTCCCTTGCACGGTGCCTGCTTCAACATCACCAACGGCGAGTCCTTCGGCCCGCCCGCGTCGCAGCCGATCCGCAGCTTCGCGGTTCAGGTCGACGGCGACCGCGTGCTTGTTGATCTGGGCGAGGACTGATCAGCCGCGGATCGCGGTCACACCGTCCCATTCGGCCGCGGCGCGCTGCATAAAGTCGAATGCCTTGTGCATGGCGTCGTCTGCCTCGATGAGCTCGAGCATCGTGCCGTTGTGCAAAACGGTGTCGACATAGGCAAATCGCTGCCCGGCTTTGGTTATCCCGTCCTGCACGATTCGATCGCGCAGGCCGTTGTTATCCAGCGCGCGGTCAAGATCGTCCACCAGGGTGCCGACGTGCTGTAAGCCGGGCGGGTTGTGACGACGGAATTCGGTGTAAATGGACGGCGCGTCGTTCAGCTGTTGCACCAGCTCAATCTGGTAGTCGCCGCTGTAGGCGATCGCCACCGTCACGTCGATGTCCGTGGGCTCGCCCTGGTATCGGCATTCTGCAAACGGGACGTGTTCCATCGGAAAGAACGGCCCGACGCCGAGGTTTTTCGCCCAGTGCTCGGCAGCTGCGCGCCAGTCTTCGACGACGTAGCCGTTCTGCATGATCCGACCGAGCGCCATCAATGCGCTTCCGCGACACGCAAAACGCTGGCCGTCCTGTGCACGTCGAACTACCCGGCTCGCTGGTCGAAGCGCCGACCGACCAGTGCGGAGGCGATGTTGATCTTCTGGATATCGATTGAGCCGCCGGCGATGCCCCAGCCCCAGCCGTCGCGCATGCGTCGTTCCATGGGGTATTCCCTGGAGTAACCGTAACCGCCGAGCAGCTGCACGGCTGTCCCGGTTACCGTGCGGGCAATTTCATTCGCAAAACACTTGGCCACCGACGAGTCAAGCATCGAGGGCATGCCGGCTTCGGCATTCACGGCGGCGCGGTAGATCAACAGACGTGCGGCTTCCACCTGCATCTGCATTTCAGCGAGTTTCAGCTGCACGGCCTGGAAGTCGACGATGGGTTTGCCGAACTGCTTGCGTTCCTGCACGTAGTCAATGGCATCCGCCAGCGCGCCGCTGGCCTGGGCAAGACCCATGGTGGCGTTGCCGCAGCGCTCAAGATCAAAAGCCGTCATCAGCTTCTTGAAGCCGCCGGCCGGCACGACAACGTTTTTCCCGGGTACGCGGACATTGTCAAAGTAGATATCGGATGAGGGCACGCCGCGAAAACCCATCAGGTCTTCCTGTTCACCGAAGCTCATGCCGTCGGCGCCCTTGGGTACGAACACGGCGCCGATTCCGCGTGCGCCACCGTCGTCCGACATGCGGCAATACACGACATAGCCGTCGGCATGGCCGCCGCCGGAACACCAGCGTTTGTTACCGCTGATGACGATGTCGTCGCCGTCTTCGCTCGCTCGCGTGGTCAGATCCGTCAGCGCAGATCCGGCGTTCGGTTCCGACATGGCGATGGCGACCACCATGTCGCCTTTGCACACCGCCGGGATCACCTCGTGTTTCAGGTCGTCGCTGCCAAACCGCTCGATCGCGCGAACCGGCCCGACGCAGGACTCAAAAATCGGGAAGGCGACAGCGGCGGAGATCTTCGCGACCTCCTCGATCACGATCAGCGCCTCGAGATTGCCCAACCCGAGGCCGCCGTATTCCGCTGGAATATTGACGCCGAGGAAGCCCATCTCCGCATACTCGTGCAGCAGCTCGCGGCTGGGTGGCTCACCGGTTTTTTCGATGTGCTCGGCGATATCGGGAAGCCGCTCCACCGCATAGCGGCGCACGCTTTCCTTCAGTTCTTCCTGCTCGGGGCTCAGGCGAAAGTCCATGGCTTCAGGCTTTGTGTCGCTGTTCGGATTGCCTATACTCGTTGTTCCAATAAAAAAATCAAGCCTGACTGTTTTTTTATGAGCGCAATTCTCGACGGTATCCGCGTGCTCGACCTCGGCCGCTACGTGGCCGGTCCTTACTGCGCCACGCTGCTTGGCTACCTTGGTGCCGACGTGATTCGCGTCGAGCGGCCCGGTGGTGGCGAGGATCGTTTTATCGCGCCGCTCGGCGACGATGACGGCGGCAGCGTGTTCATGCAGACCGGCTGCAACAAGCGCAGCCTGACGTTGAACTTTCGGCATGAAAAAAGCCGGGAGATTCTCGATCGGCTGATCGAGTCCAGCGATGTCGTCGTCGCGAACCTACCGCCCGCCGCGCTCGAAAAACTCGGCCTGTCCTGGCAGCGAATCAGTGCAATGAACCCGCGTATCGTGCTGACCACGCAGACGGCGTTCGGCACGCAGGGTCCCTGGGCGAACCGCGGCGGCTTCGACGGTGTCGGCCAGGCAATGTCCGGTGCGGCCTTCATGACCGGGCAACCGGGACAGCCGGCCAAGGCCGCGGCTCCCTATGTGGATTACTCGACGGCGGTGCTCGCCGCGTTCGGCACGCTGGCTGCGTTGTTTGATCGCGAGCGAACCGGCAAGGGGCAGGAGGTGCAGGCATCGTTACTCGGCACGGCGATGAGCGTGTTTGCCTCGCACCTGATCGAGGAGGGCACCACCGGCATCGGCCGGCCGCCGACCGGCAATCGTGTTCAAACCTCGGGTCCGTCGGACGTGTTCGAAACCCGCGACGGCCACGTGCTCATTCACGTCGTCGGCGGCGGGCTGTTTCGACGCATCGCGACGCTGATCGGCGCCGAAGACTGGCTTGACGATCCCCGCTTCGACAGCGACATCAGCCGCGGTGCGCATCGTGATGCGCTTTGTGAGCGCGTCGAAGCGTGGACTCGCGCGCAATCCAGCGATGCGGTGCTGGATGCACTCGCCTCCGCCGGCGTCCCGGCGGGTCCTGTGCTGAGCCTGGCAGAGGCGATCGACCACCCGCAGGCGAAAGCGCTTGGCCTGTTGAAAAACGTGACCTACCCGGGGCGGGACCGTGCATCGCCCGTGCCCGATCTGCCCGTGCGAATGGGCAGCGGCGCACCGGGCATCCAGTCCGCGCCACCGCAGAGCGCCGAGCACAGCGCGGCCGTCCTGGCCGAGCTCGGTTACAGCGCCGAGGAGATCCGGCGTTTCGCAGCGGACGGCGCCACCGAATAAAAAAAACAGTCACGACTGTTTCTTTTCTAGGGGCCTGGCGTTATGCTGTCAACGTCAAAAAAAGCCTGCCAAAGACATTTATGGATGCTGCATTCATCGAGCGCGTGAAGCGCAACGTCGACTACCAGCGTGAGCGCAAAGCACCGCCGGACGGCTTTCCGGCGTTCGCTCCGATCGCGGGCGATCGTTACACGGATCCGGATTTCCTCGCGCTTGAAGATGCCCGTATGTGGAAGCGGTCGTGGCTCTACGCCTGCCATACGGACGAAATTCCGGAAGCCGGCAGCTGGATTCTATGGAAGAAAAGCGGATCCCCGATCCTCATCGTCAGAGGGAAAGACAATGAAGTCAGAGCGTTCTACAACACCTGCCGCCATCGCGGCGGACCGCTGGTCAAGGAAGACTGCGGACAGGCCCGTGGATTTGTCTGCGGCTACCACGGCTGGACCTACGACCTGGCAGGACGCCTCGTCGCACTGCGCGACCCCCGCGACTTCGTCGACCTGGACAAGGACGAACACAGCCTGGTCGATGTTCGGTGTGAACGACTAGGCAACTGGGTTTTCATCAACGAGAACCCGGACGCCGAGCCGCTGCTGGATCACCTTGGTGTGATTCCCGAGCACCTCGCCCAGTTCGATCTGGATAACACCCGGCATGTGCACTCCAAGAGCTATGACGTCGACTGCAACGTCAAGGTGCTGCTCGATGCGTTTCTCGAGGTCTATCACCTGAAATCGATTCACAAGGAAACGGTCGATCGATTTCTGGATCATCGCGGCACGGACATCATCCTGTGGCCGAAAGGGCATTCGTTGATGATCACGCCGAACCGTCGCGATGACTGGGTTGACCCGGGCACCCGCGGGATGCCGGAGTTTCCGGATGTCACCGAGCTGCCGAAAACGTACAACCTGTCGTACAACCTGTACCCGAACCTGGTTACGCCAGTGGCGCCAACGGGCATGCCGTTTCTCGTGTTCTGGCCGGTGACGGCCGAGACGATGCGCATCGAGTGTCACTGGTTTTCGCCCGACAGGGACGATATCGACGACGACCAGCTCTGGCAGACGCGCATCGATAACTTCGAACGCATCCTGTTCGAAGACACGCAGTTCGCACCGCAGATCCAGGAGTCTGTCGAGTCGCCGGGCTTTCGCGGGATCTCGCTGAATTACCAGGAGCGCCGGATTTACCACTGGCATGAGGAACTCGATCGCCGGATCGGCGAAGAGCATATCCCCGACGAGCTGCGTGTTCAGCAGTGTCTCGATGGCTTTGTGGAGTCCGCATGAATGATGCCGAATTCGGCATTCTCGCTTGCGGCACCTACGTCCCGCGCCATCGACTGCCGGGACAACTTGTTGCCGATGCCCATGCCTGGTTCCAGCCGTCGCTGAAGTCAGTCAGCGGGTTGTCGCGCAGTTTCGCCAACTGGGATGAAGATGCGTTGACCATGGCCGTCGAGGCTGGTCGCCGCTGCCTGTCCGAGTCGGGCGATAGTGTCGATCATCTGGCCATCGCATCGACGACGCTGCCGTTCGCGGACCGCAGCAACGCCGGCATCATTCGGGAGGCGCTGGATCTCGGCAGTCACATTGACCTGTCGGAAAACGGCGGCAGTCAGCGTGCTGCGAGCTCGACCCTGTCGATGGCACTTCGTACTGCCGGTGACACTCGCACACTGCTGCTGGCGAGTGACTGTTACGACAGCCAGCCAGCTGCGGCCGACGAAGCCAGCACCGGCCACGCGGCGGCCGGGGTGGTGCTGGGTCCCGGTGAGCCCATCGCAACGCTCAAGGCATCGGTGACGCTCAACCAGGATTTCGTCGATCATTACCGCTCCGCCGGAGACGCATTCAACTATTCACTGGAACCGCGCTGGACGCGCGACGCCGGTTACAAAAACCAGGTGGTGGCCGCGTGGTCGCAGTGCCTCGTCGACGCGGATCTTGACCGTGTCGACCGGCTGCTGGTCGCAGCGCCGGGCGGGCTGGCGTCCGCGCTCGCGAAAAGTCTCAGCCAGGAGAATGCCGGCGCAGCACTCAGCCGGTCGATCGGCTATGCCGGGAGTGCGCAGGCGCTGCTGGTGCTTGCCGATGCCCTGGGTCACGCGAACGCCGGCGAGACCGTTGCCCTGCTGGCCGTGGGCCAGGGCATCGACCTGATGATCTTCGATGTGAAGCGAAGCGCACCCCTGACGCCGTCCGGCGAGCCCCTGATCGAGGACAACTACACGCGCTACCTCGCCACCCGTCGCCTGCTGGCGATCGATGAGGGCATTCGCGCGGAACGCGACAACCGGACGTCGCAATCGGCTGCGTGGCGAAAACACGAAGCCGTCACCGCATTCAAGGGCGGAAAATGCAGCCAGTGCGGCACCGTGCAGTATCCGATGAGTCGCATTTGCGTCGACTGCGGCGCGTCCGATTCGCAAGCCCTCGTGCCGCTGTCGTCCCGGCACGGGAAGGTCCGCTCTTTCACCGAGGACTGGCTGGCGTTCACGCAGCGACCGCCGCTGGTTTTCGGCAATGTCGGCTTCGGTGACGGTGCCAACGTCATGATGGAATTCACGGACGTGCTGCCGGGACAGCTCGAGGTCGACACGCCGGTGGAGCTGCGCTTCCGGATCAAGGACCTCGACGAGCGGCGCGGCTTCCGTCGCTATTTCTGGAAGCCGACGCCTGCGAGTGAGTCCCGTGGCTAAGGGCATCTCCGACAAGGTCGTGATTCTCGGCATGGGCTGCAGCCGTTTTGGTGAACGCTGGGACTGCGGCCCGGAAGACCTGATGGTGGAAGCCTTCAGCGAGGCCGTCAGCGACGCCGGGATCGAGAAAGACGACATTCAAGCTGCCTGGCTTGGCGTGTTCTTTCAGGAGCAAAGCACGGGCAAGTCCGGTATTCCGCTCAGTCAGGCGCTGCGATTAAAAAACATCCCGGTGACCCGCGTCGAAAACCTTTGCGCGACCGGCACCGAATCGCTGCGCGCGGCGGCGTACGCAGTGGCGTCCGGTGCGGTGGACATCGCGCTGGCGATGGGCGTTGAGAAACTCAAGGACACCGGTTTCGGCGGCCTGCCGGAGCGCACCAAGGGCAGCGTTGAGGATCTTTGGTTGCCAAACAGCACGGCGCCGGGGTCGTTTGCGCAGCTTGCGAGCGCTTACGCGGCAAAACACGACCGCGCTATGTCCGATCTCAAGCGGGCGATGGCGCACATCTCGGTGAAGAGTCACGACAACGCGGTCAAAAACCCCAAGGCGCATCTCCGCCGGGCCATCAGCGAGGACGATGTGTTGAACGCACCGATGGTGTCCTACCCGCTTGGCGTGCTCGACTGTTGCGGCGTCAGCGACGGTGCCGCCTGCGCCATCGTTTGCTCACCCGACGTCGCCAAAAGGCTCGGGCGCAGCGACGCTGTCAGCATCAAGTCGCTGCAGCTCTCGGCCAGCAATGGCTACGAGCTGACCAACGACGGTTGGGACGGCGCACACACAATGACAACACGCATCGCGGCTCAGCGAGCGTATGACGAGGCAGGACTCGGCGATCCCGCGACGGATATCGACCTGCTGGAAGTGCACGACTGTTTTTCGGTCACGGAACTCGTCCTGATGGAAGATCTCGGCGTCTCGGCCGAAGGACGGGCGATCAACGACGTACTGGATGGTCGATACGACGCGGACGGCGACATGCCCTGCCAGATCGACGGTGGCCTGAAGTGTTTCGGTCATCCGATCGGTGCCAGCGGGCTGCGCATGGCCTACGAGATCTACCTGCAGCTCTCCGGCCGCGCCGGCGAACGGCAGCTGACCTCACCGTCCATCGGTCTTGCACACAACCTGGGCGGCGTGCCCAACCGTAACGTGGCGAGTATCGCCATCTACGGCCTGACGAGCCTTTAGGGGAATCCCATGGCAGTAAACACCCGGACACTACGCGGCAATCGCGAATACGGCATGACCGACAAAGAGCTGGTCGAGGTGCCGCTGGTTTATCGTAACGACCTGCTCAAGGACAAAGTGATCCTGATCTCCGGTGGTGGCTCCGGGATGGGGCGGGCCATGGCCATCCTGATGTCGCGACTCGGTGCAAAGATCATGATCTGCGGTCGTCGCGAGGAAAAACTCGAACAAACCGCCGCCGTCATTCGCGACCTGGTCGAGGGCGATGTTGCGTACCGTGCAATGACCATCCGCGAGCCGGACCAGGTTGAAGCACTGATGGAGGAAACTTGGGACCACTACGGCGGCATGGACATGCTGGTCAACAACGGTGGCGGCCAGTTCCCGCAGGCCGCGATCGACTTTAGCGACAAGGGCTGGCGGGCGGTCATCGACACCAACTTGAACGGCACCTGGTACATGACGCAGCGCGCGGCGCGACTTTGGCAAAAACACAAGCGACCGGGCAGCATCGTCAACATCGTGGCCAACGTGACACGCGGCATGCCCCAGGTGGCGCACACCTGTGCCGCCCGGGCCGGTGTGATTTACCTGACCAAAACCCTGGCCACCGAGTGGGCGCCGCTCAATATCCGCGTCAACTGCGTATCGCCCGGCAGCATCGAGACCGAGGGCTTCAACGTCTACGAGGAAGGCCATGCGGCGGCGTTTGCGGACAGTAACCCGATGCGTCGTCTTGGCGATGTTGTCGACATCGCGCAGGCGGCCATCTACCTGCTCGGTCCGTCCGGCAGTTTCGTCACTGGCGAGGTGCTGGCCGTCGATGGTGGCAACAACCAGTGGGGGGATGTCTGGCCGGCAGGCATCCCGGATTACTTCAAGGTTGAGCGATAGGTTCCGAGCAACGGGGGATTGTCATGACAGCAACACCGATGAAACGACTGAATCCGGACGAGATGCCGGATGAACTGCAACAGGTCTGGTCGACACTCAAGGACCTGACCGGCGACGCCACCTTTGTCGAGGTCTTCGCGCAAGCGCCCGAGTTGATCGACTTCGTGATGCGCCAGTTTTACGGCGATATCTTTTTCTCGGGTCGCGTTGACGAGCGCTACAAGCAACTTGCTCGTCTGCGCCTGAGCCAGCTGCACGGTTGCCGGACCTGCAACAAGCAAAACGTGCCCGGTGCAATCGCGGCCGGCTTCACCGAAGCACAGGTGGCGGCGATGGAGTCACCGACCCCGGAGCAATTCACGCCCGCGGAACTCGCCGTGCTCGAGTTTGCCGAGCAGGTTGCCCTCACCAATCACGACGGCAAGATGGACGACGCGCTCTACGGACGCCTGTCCGCGCATTTCAGCGAAGCTGAAATCTGTGAGCTGGGCACGGTGATGGCCGTGATCAGCGGTATGGCGAAGTTGTCGTTCGTCATGCAGCTCGTCGAGCGCGAAGACTACTGCGTATTCGCCGCCTGAGCGGGATCGCGCTCAACAAGATTGGTGCTTGTGCAGTAAAACAACTCGATGCCGTCCTGGTTGACCAGTGAGTAACGGCAAACGACGACCCCGCGCCCGGGCTTGCTGGCCGAAACGCGCTTGCTGATCAGCTCGGCGACGGCGTGCACGTGGTCGTTGGCCTTCATCGGATGATTCCACCGCAGGTCGTCCCACTTGATGCCGCAGATCCAGCGGATATCGCCGGTAATCAGGTGGTCGAGTTGTCGCCAGACGGCGAGGATATGAATACCGGAGGCGACGACTTCACCAAACTGCGGATGGTCTTTCGCCGCTTCCGGATTGGTGTGGAAATACTGCGGATCGTAACGGGTGGCAAAGTCGGTGATTTCCGCTTCACCCACGTGCCGCGACGGCGACTCGTGCTTTTCGCCGACGACCAGGTCTTCGTAGTATCGGTGCGGCTCGGTCATGCGTGGCTGAGCCGATAACCGATTCGCGGGAAGTGCACGGCCAGCTCACCCAGTTCGTCGCTGCGGCGGCGCACGGTGATGCGGTAATTGTCGAGTGCCGTCAGCGTGCCGCTGACCGGGTCAAAACCGTAATCATCCGGCAGCACGACAACATCGTCACCGGCCGCAAACTCGCTGAACGGGTTGTCGACGACCTCGCCGTCGCCCGCCGGTGCTGCCTCGCTGGCCATCGCGAGCGCGTCGCCCGCCTCGATGTCTTTGCGCCGGCCGCGTCCGATGGTCTCCATGCGCGCTGACCAGGCGTTAATTTCGGCGAAGGGCGCCAGCAGTTCGGGGGCCCGCGGGATATTGGCGTTTGCCATCCACACGGAAAAGTAAGCCTGGATGTCGATCCACGAGGGATCACTGCCGCCCAGGAATGCCTGCCGCGTTGCCGTGAGCTCATCCTCCAGCAGCTGGCACTGCGCCTGGAATTGCGCGTAGCAATTCGGCATCTCGTCGGCCATCCGGTCGAAATCCATAAATTCGAAGAAGTTCTTTCGATCGACAAGGATCGGTTCCGGCAGGTCCTTGTTTTCGCCCATCGACAGGCCGGCGCCGGGTTCGAAGAACGCCTTGTCACTCCACCGAGCCAGTGCGTACGACAGGCCATGATGACCCGCCGGGAACAACGTCGGCGTCGGGTGGCGCCGCTCGAGTTCACGGGCGATGAGCGATGTGTCGCAATAAATATCGGCGCC
>JBCDJX010000060.1:0-22322 GCA_038747355.1 Pseudomonadota bacterium
GCGCCAGGATTTGAGTCCCGAGGGTGTCTGGTCCCACGGTGAGCCGCAGTGGCACAAAGCCACGGAGGTCTCGGGTGTATCCGCCAGCACATCGACGACGGACGCGACCTGCGGTGGCGTCAGCTGCAGGTCGAAGGACAGACCCATGTCGCCGATTACCCGAAACTGCTCTTGCCAGCGAGCATCGGCCACCAGGCCGCCCGAACCGGTACTGGCGTCTTCCTCGTCGGAGCGACCAATGATCTGTCGTAGCCCGCGTACCCGTGGATGTGCGGCCTGGGCCTCGGCCAGCGTCAGTGCGTCCGGCTGTTCGAGTGCACAGAAAGCAACGATGGCGCTTGGTAGCTCGTGCTCGTTGGCCGTCTCCTCAAGCCACTCCGTTTCGCGAAGCTCGTCGCCTTCGGCAACGCCGACCTGGATATGCACCGACGCCTTAAGCACGACATCGCTGGCGTCGCGCCGCAGGTCGTCAACCAGGTAATTCTTCTGGATCGGTGTCGGGTCGCCGAAAAAGCGACGCACGCCTTTCGCCATTAACCACGGGTAATGGCAGGCGTCGAGGTCCCAAAGATGATGGTGGGCATCGACGATAGGGCGCATCAGGGCTCCATCAACTGGCTCAACACGGCAAGGTCATCAAACACCGTCATCTCGATGGCGATACGCCCGGCAATGCAGCGCCAGTGCGTTACGCCCATGATGAACATCGGCTTACCGGTTGGCTTGACCTCCATGACCTCGCCTTCGTGCGAGCCGGCCGCGGTCCAGCGTACCGCGATATCGATACCGTTGGTTTCGTAAGGCTGGATGGCCACGTGGTCGACACTGAAGCTGGCGTCGCCGAGAATGTCCCGCAGGGATGCGTAGTAGTCAAAGACCGCGTCTCGGCCGGAGTAATGCCGAAACGGCGAGCGGTGCAGTACGCAGTAGGGCGCATACAGCGCGTCGAAAACCGGCTTGTCGCCGGTCCAGATGCTGCTAAGCGCCCGCCAAGCGAATGCCTCCGGGTCGTCGTTGGGCAAAAGCGACGATTCGACAGACGCCGGCGGTGCAACGTCACTGACGCGCGCGTGCTCGGCGTGCAGCCAGTCGTTGTGTTCGTCAGTCCGTCGCGCGCGCATGTCGCAGGCCGCCTGGACCGGATCTGCGCTGAGCTGGTTTGCGAACATCATGTTGTCTCGAATCAACCACTCTTTAGTGATCAGCCCGTCCTCGATAAAACAGTCCGCAATGTTGGTCATGCGAATCCGGTTGCCGGTGGCTGGCCCATACACCGTGGGACCTTCGTTGGTCGCCATGCTCAACAGGCGATGCGAGGTGTAATAGCCATCCGCGCGGTTACCCGCCCAGATCACGTCCTCCGCGATCAGCTTGCGGTCGGGAAACGCGTCCAGTGTTGACCATGTGGCGTCGACCACGGCCTGGGCGCCATGCGTAATACCGTCCAGGCCCCAGACGATACAATCGGCGGCGTAGTACTGGTGAATCAGCTCGACACCGCGCTCTTCCCAGATCTCATAGGTGATGCCGAGGATAAAGTCGACGATATCGTCATCCGGTCCGTAGGCCCCTGTTCGGCCGTCTGTCATGCGTTTCTCCCGATTTTGCAGCCGTCTGCAGGCGCGGCCGCGGCGATTGTACTGCGAATGCAGCCGGATTCCCATGCGGTCGCGCCGTGTTGTCCCGAGACAACGCGGAAATACAGGAATTTACAGGTTGAACGCGGCTTGCATTCGAAGTACATTCATCGAATCAGTACGTGAGCGGCGGGGGTCGCTCGAGGACACTACAAACATGGCTGAAACGGCCTCATCGTCAGCGCGGCTCAACGGGGTGCTTGCGGAGCGTGTTGTGCACTATGCGGACCTGAAACCCTGCACGACCGCCTTTATCGACACCCGAACGCCCGGCAGCAAGCAAAAGGAAAACTTCACCATTATCGGCCCGGGCGTTGCCGAGAGCCCTGATCAGCACGTGCACATCAACATCCCGCACGGCTTCAACATTGGCGGTGCACGCCAGCCACCGGGCTGCATCAACTCCCAGCACAGCCATGAGACCGCCGAGGTGTTTGTTGTGCACTCGGGGACCTGGGCTTTTCACATGGGGCCGAACAAGGAAGACGGTGACGTTATCCTGTCGCCTGGCGATACGATTTCTATCCCGGTGCACACCTTCCGTGGTTTCACCAACGTCGGCGACGACACCGGTTTCCTGTTTGCTGTGCTGGGCGGTGACGATCCGGGGCACGTAACCTGGGCGCCGTATGTCTTCGACAACGCCCGTGAATACGGGCTTGTCCTGCTTGAGGACGGTAGCCTGGTCGACACTACGCGTGGCGAGACAGTCCCGGACGGCAAACGCGCCATGAAACCCACCACGGACGTCGATGTGGAAAACCTCGACACGCTGCGCGCCGAAGATATGGGCGGTTGTGTCGTGACCAGCGGCGAGCTGGATGCAGCACCGTCTGCCCTGGTAACGGGCCTCAGTGAGTTTCCGATCATCGGCAGCGCCTGTTCGGCGGAAGGCGTCGATGCCGGCAAGATGGATTGGCCGCATGGTTTTCACGTCCGCTACGCCACGCTCGATGTCGGCGGTGAGACGCCGCGACATACGCGACATGAAGAAGAAGTCCTGATGCTGCAAAGCGGCGCTCTGCGCGTCACGGTAGACGAGGGCGACATCAACCTCGGGCCGGGTGACGTGTTCACTATCCCCATCGGGGCACCGAGGACCTTCCGGAATTTCGGCGATTCCGCCGTAGAAGCATACGTTGTGCGCGGTGGCGATCATCCGAAACCACCGTCGCTGCAGAACTGAAACACAATTTTTTGAGAGAGGACCACCGTGATCAAGGTGATTAAATCAGGATTCAGCGCCGAACAGGCGGCTGACATGGATGCCAAGGTAAAGGGCATTGTAGAAGGCATTCTTGCCGACATCGGCGAGCGCGGAGACGCCGCTGTGCGTGAATTGTCGGAGAAATTCGATAACTGGTCACCCGAGAGCTTCCGCCTGTCGGACGAGGACATCGAGGCGGCGATTGCCCGCCTGCCCCAGCAGACCATCGATGACATCAAGTTTGCGCAGACGCAGATCCGCAAGTTCGCCGAGATCCAGCGAGCGTCTCTCAAGGATGTGGAAGAGGAAGTGTCACCGGGCGTATTCCTGGGCCACAAGAACGTGCCGGTGAACAACGCCGGATGCTACATCCCCGGCGGCAAGTACCCGATGGTGGCCAGCGCACACATGAGCGTGTTGACCGCCAAGGTCGCAGGCGTAAAACGCGTCATCGCCTGTGCGCCGCCGCACGACGGCAAACCGAATGATGCCATTGTCGCAGCCATGCACTTTGCAGGTGCTGACGAGATTTACTGCCTCGGCGGTGTGCAGGCAGTTGGCGCCATGGCCCTCGGTACCGAGACCATCGCGCCGGTCGACATGCTCGTCGGTCCGGGCAATGCCTTCGTCGCCGAAGCAAAGCGTCAGTTGTTCGGCCGTGTCGGTATCGACCTGTTCGCCGGGCCGACCGAAACGCTGATCATTGCCGATGAGACCTGCGATGGTGAAATGGCGGCGACCGACTTGCTCGGTCAGGCCGAGCACGGCCCGAACTCGCCGGCCATTCTTTTGACCACCTCCGAACAACTGGTCGAAGACACGCAGAAGGAAATCGAACGGCAGCTCAAGGTGCTGCCGACGGCAGACGTCGCCGGCAAGGCCTGGGCCGACTACGGACAGATCATTCTCTGCGACACCGTGGACGAGATGGTCGCTGAAGCGGATCGTATTGCCAGTGAACACGTCCAGGTCATGACCCGGGACCCGCAGTATTTTCTCGACAACATGACCAACTACGGTGCCTTGTTCCTCGGTCCGGAAACCAATGTCGCCTACGGTGATAAGGTGATCGGTACCAACCACACCTTACCGACCAAGCTGGCAGCTCGTTACACCGGTGGTCTCTGGGTCGGCAAATTCATCAAGACCTGCACCTACCAGCGGGTTTCCGAGGACGCAACAGCGCGCATCGGCGAGTACTGTTCGAGGCTGTGTGCGCTTGAGGGAATGGAGGGCCACAAGGCTCAGGCTGATCTGCGAGTGACACGCTACAAGTCCCGAGCCGCCTGACGTGAGCGATGACAGAATCGAGACGCATGCAGCCAACAAACAGGCTGTAGCGTCCGGCCTGCAGGCCGTATTCCGGGTCGACATCGAAGCACTCGGCGACAGCGTGTCGGCCGCATACGCGGACGATGCGGTCGTCAACGCGTTTCACCCGGTCAATCGACTGGACGGTCCCGACGCCATCACGGAGTCGTTGTGGCGGCCCATCCGTACCGCGTTCCCGGACATGGAGCGGCGAGACCAGATTGTCGTAGCGGGCACCTACGAAGGTAAGGACTTCGTGTGTTCGATGGCGTTTCTGCAGGGCGTGATGCAGGCGCCGTGGCTGGAGGTGCCTGCCAACCACGAAGTCATCACGCTGCGTTGCTGCGAGATTCACGAAGTCACCGACGGCAAGATTGTCGAGTCTCATGTACTGATCGACACCCTCGATTTCCTGCGCCAGGCGGGCTTCTGGCCGATCGCGCCAAGCCTGGGTACCGAGGCGCCGTGGCCGGGCCCGTTGACCGGTGACGGCGTATCACCGAGCTGCGATTTTGAGCGTGGCCGGGCGTCGCTGAAGCTCGTCAAGGCGATGCATGCCGGACTCGGACAGTTCGACGGTAAAGACCTCGCGAGCATGGACCACGCTCGCTTCTGGGAGCCCGGCTTTATGTGGTACGGGCCATCGGGCATCGGCACGAGCAAGGGCCTGTCAGGCTTCGAAGTTCACCACCAGATCCCGTTTCTGATCGGCTTTCCGGACCGCGGCGTTAATCGACACATTGCCAACGTCTACGACGGTGACTACGTCGTCACCGGTGGCTGGCCGTCGGTTATCGGTACTCACACCGGAGAGTGGCTGGGTATCGGCCCAACCGGTGTGCGGGTCAACTTCCGCGTCATGGATTTCTACCGCGTCAACGGTGACCTGATCGCCGAGAACTGGGTGCCAATCGACATTGCGGATGTGCTCATGCAGCTCGGTGTCGATGTGTTTGCCCGTGTTCGGCACCTGGCTGGCAGGCCGCGCACCAAGCTGTAAGTCGAAGGTTTTTGCTGTCAAAAAAAGGGGGCCGACGGCCCCCTTCTCTTTTTACCTATGGTGTCTTTCAGAAGTTCATCTTGAAGCGAACACCATAGTTTCGCGGGTACAGATACGAGGTCTGGACAACATCGTCACTGTTGTTGTTGCCGCGAGCCAGAACGTCAGCTTCCTCGATGTTCTCAACGAAGGCTTCGATCTGGTAGACAGCGTCAGGAGAGTCCCACACCAGACGGAAATCCGTCTTGGAGTAGCTGTCCTGGTCATGCGACGGGTCAGTCGCCAACAGGTTTGATGTGTTGTAGCCGTCGGAATAGTAGGTCTGCAGGTACGGACGCAGCGTGCCTTTGTCACCCAGGTCAAACATGTACGAAGCACTCGCACCGATGGTCAGCTCCGGTGACCATGGGGTCTGTTCGCCGGACTGGTCGATGAAGCTCTGAACAACGCCGCGGTAGAGCTGGTAAGGGTTGCCCTGACCGAAGGTGCCGTATTCCGAGTCCAGCCACGCAAAGGTGCCGGTGAACGTCCACTCGTCCGTTGGCAGCCAGACAGCATCGAGCTCAAGACCGGTCGCCTCGATATCGCCACCGTTGTCCGAGAAGGTAATGGCGATGCCATTTTCGATACGCTGACGCTGGGTCAGCAGGTTGCTGTACTCGGTAAAGTGCAGCGCACCGTTCAGCTGCAGCGTCTGATCCAGCAGGATGCTGCGGAAACCGATCTCGATAACCTGGGATTCCTGCTCATCGGTGGTCGTTGTCGTGCTGGCAGAGCCGGACAGGTAACCGGTGGACGCCGACAGGTAAACCATCGTGTCGTCGGTCCAGTCGTATTCGACGCCGGCGCGCCACGTGACGTTGTCGTATTCACCGTCAAAGTCGGACGCGATCAGCGTGTTGCCGCTGCCCAGGGCGTCAGAGGCACCGCAATTAAAGGTGAACACATCACGCGCACTGCTCGGCAGGACCAGCGGCGAGCTTCCGGCGACGCCGTCAGCAACGTTGACCACCCGATCCACGACGGTATCGCCGTTGGTGTCGCCAGTGAAGTTCGAACCACCGCAGGAGGCCGTCTTTGTCTCGTCGTTGAAGCGCAGACCTGCGATCAGGCGCGTGCGCTCGTTAACCGAGTACTCAACCTGGCCGAAGACACCCAGGTACTCGGTGTCGATCGCCACGGAGTCGGCAAAGAACCCACCAAGAACCGTAGCGTCGGAGAGGATGTCGGTGCCGTCGAGCAACGTAAAGGTGCCTTCCGAGTTGGTCACGGATCCACGTGTGCTGTCGTCGCGTTCGGTCTGCTGGTAGATGTAGAAGCTGCTGTAGTCTTCTACCTCCTGGTAGAACAGACCCGCCGTCCACTGCAGAGCGCCGTCGTCGGTGGATGTCAGAACGATCTCCTGTGACCAGCCTTCAGACTCCTCAAGATATCCACCGTTTGAGTTCGGTGTCGGGCTGAAGTCGAAGTCGAAGCCGATATCGTTGATGTAGTCATACACAGCGGTGATCGACTTCACCGAGAAGGTGTCGAGGTCGTAGTTGATGGTCACCGAGAACTCTTCATCGGAGAGATCGACGGGCTGGACATAGTCCTGACTGATCACCCAGGGATCGCCACCGGGACCGTTGGACGCCGGGCCGCGCGAACCGGAACCGCGTACCGGGTTGTCGCAATCGCGTACGGAGCCAAACGGATCGGTCAGGCCTTCCGGTGTCTCATTGCGGCAGAGGAAGGTGTAGCCGAACAGGCCGGCTTCGTTACCGTCTTCGCTGACGTCCGAGTAGCGGACCAGAATTTCGGTACGATCATTCGGCAGCCACAGTGCGGTGAGCCTGTAGCCCTTGTCGTCCTGGGCGCCGACATCAGGTCCCGCCAGGTTTTCGATATAGCCATCGCTCTTGTCGAAGAAGCCCGCAAACCGCAGCCCGAAGCTGTCCGATACCGGCAGGTTGAATGCGCCCTCGCCACGGAAGCGATCGAAGGCCTGTCGGCTGAGTTGAACCTTGCCGCTGACATCGTCGAGATCGGGCGTGTTCGTGTAGACGTTCATCGCACCGGCAAACGTGTTGCGGCCATACAGTGTGCCCTGCGGCCCGCGCAGAAATTCCACGCCACGCACGTCGAAGAATGCCCTGGCCTGCTGGGAGGCACGGACCTTGTAGACGCCGTCGACGAACGCGCCAACGATCGAACTGTTGTCGCCGAACGTGTTGGTTGAGTTGGCACCGCGGACGTTGAATTTGGCGTCGTTACCGGCAAACGCGTAATTCATGCCCGGGACCAGCAGCTCCAGTCGCGATACATCGGTGATGCCGCCAAGCGCGAGAGACTCCTCATTAAAGGCACTGACAGAAATACTGACGTCCTGCAGGCTTTCTTCGCGCTTTTCAGCGGTGACGGTGATTTCCTCGATCTGCGCGTTGGCCGCCGGAACCATGAAGGCGGACGCAGCGAAGGCTGCCAGGGACACAAAACGTGCCCGTTTGAGCCAGTTAGTCATCATGATTAGCTCCCCCTTAACTGAGCTTTTTGTCGTCTTCGTCCCTTGCAATCGGGACGAATAAGGGTCTAGTGTGCGTGGGTTTGAATTCGGATGCAAATCCGATTCAGAATAAACCGGGTTAGAATCAGGCTAATCTATTAAAAACAATCACTTAAATCTGTATATGGGCTGCATTCGAAGTAGGAATAAGTGCCCACCATTGGAGACCGAGGCGATTCACGCTGTGAGACACGATGACTGAACTGGCATTTGACGTGATTGTCATTGGCGGTGGCTCCGGCGGTTCAGCCGTGGCCGGCAGCCTGGCGTCGAGCGGCAAGGTGTCGGTGTGTGTCCTCGAAGCCGGGCCAGCCGACTCGGACGTCCGCATTCGGGTGCCGCTCGGCGTCATGGCGCTCATGGGCCACGCCCGGTATGACTGGCGATACCGCTCGGAACCACACGATCACCTCGGCGGTCGCCGGGTTTCTGTACCGCGCGGACGAACACTCGGTGGTTCCGGCGCGATCAACAGCATGGTGTACATCCGCGGACGCGCCAGTGATTACGATGCCTGGGCGGCAGACGGTTGCGACGGCTGGAACTGGTCTACGGTCATTGGTCGATTCAAGCGAGCAGAAAACAACGCCCGCGGCGCCAGTCGATACCACGGAGACCAGGGTCCGCTGCACGTGCAGGACCTGCCGTCGCCGCACCCGATGGTCGATAAACTGGTGCGAGCCGCTGAAGACAACGGCCTGCGAGCCAACGATGATTTCAACGGCGAATGCCAGGAAGGCATAGGGAATTACCAGACGACGATGCGCAACGGTCGTCGCTGGAGTCCGGCCGATGCCTACCTGCACCCGGCCGTTTCAAAGCACGGCGTTACTGTCCTGAATAACGTCCATGTTGATCGCCTGGTCATGCAGCATCGCCGCGCCGTTGCTGTGCGGGCACAGCGAGACGGCGAGTGGGTGACCATTCGGGCGCGGCGGGAGGTTGTTCTCGCGGCCGGCGCCGTGTCGTCACCGGCCATACTGCTTCGTTCCGGCATTGGACCGTCAGCCCATCTGTCCGAGCTGAATATCGATACCGTTTTTGACCTGCCCGGAGTCGGCGAGAACCTGCACGACCATCCGGCGATTGGCATGCACTACGGCGGCGGCTCACACGGATACGCACTGAGCCTTGCAACGTTGCCCGCCAACGCACTTGCGCCGTTTCGGTACCTGTTCGGTCGGCGCGGGCTGTTTTCCAGCAACACGGTGGAAGCGGGCGGTTTCGCCAGAACATTGGATGACCTGCACGAACCGGATGTGCAGTTTCACTTCATTCCGGCTCGTCTTGGTCATGAAGGCAGGCCCCTGGTCTGGGGCCGCGGTTACTACTCGGACGTGTGTGTATTAAAGCCGAAATCGCGGGGTCGCCTGCGGCTCAAGGCACCCGATCCGTTCGCGGCGCCGAGCATCGACCTTAACCTGCTCGCCGACGCAGACGACCAGGCGACGCTGCTGCGCGGCGCACGATTGCTCCGGCGGATACTGGCTAACCCTCATCTCAGTGACGGCAGGGCCACCGAGCTGGTCCCCGGCCCGGATGTGCAAACGGATGATGAGTTAATGGCGATGATTCACGCCCGACTGGGCACGGCCTACCACCCGGTGGGCACGCTGCGCATGGGTGCGGTCGGCGACCCTCGAAGTGTCGTTGATCCGAAGCTCGCCTTGATCGGCACGGAAAACATCCGCGTCGCAGACGCCTCTGTGATGCCGGAGATTATTGCCGGCAACACCAATGCCGCGTCGATGATGATCGGTGCAGCGGCTGCCGAGTTTTTGCTCGCCGACTAGTCTTCGCTACGACGAATACCGAGCGTACGGCCCACAAAGGCATGACCGGCATTGCGATTAACCGCCTTCTCCAGGGCCCGCAGCACGTCCGCCGGGAACGCCTGCGAACGTCGTGTTTGCAGCTCAACGTTCATGCCCAGGCACTCGTTGGTGGCGCACAACGCATCGCTCGCTGCGTTGAACATGCGGTGCACGTAGTGGATACGTTTCGTGTCGCAGTCAATCAGTGTTGTTTCGATGCGCAGCCCGTCACCCTCGAACAGCTCACGGTGATAGTCGACGTTCATGCCGAGGGTAAACACCGAACAACCGGAGCTGTCCGGGTACAGCTCGCCGATTCCCCAGGTCTCATAGACGGCATCGGTCGCTTCGTCAAAGGCCAGCACAAAGTACGCCACGTTCATGTGACCGTTGTGATCGATCCAGTCGGGCCTGACCGTGGACTCGAAGGAAAAGACGGCGTCCGCCATAGGGTATCTCGCACTGACTGCGGTCAGTCTACACAGAAGTTTGGCGGAGGCTTGTCTGCAGCGCAAAAAAAAGCGGCCGAATGGCCGCCTTCTCTAATTGTGCACAGGGCCGCCTGTCAGCGTTTGCCCTTCAGCTTCTGCGACGCGATATAGCGGGCTCGGGCCTCGACAAGCTCCAGCTGCGCCTGGGCCACATCGGTTTCCGTCGAGGCGCCCGCCAGTGCTTTCTCCGCCGCCTGCTGCGCTGCCAGCGCGGCCGCTTCATCCAGCTCGTCGCCGCGCAGGGCCGTGTCGGCCAGTACGGTCACGGCATGCGGCTGCACTTCGAGCAGGCCGCCGGTGATGTAATAGAAGTGCTCTTCACCGCTCTCGTCTTCGACGCGCACCTGCCCGGGAGCCAGCGGCGACAGCATCGGTGCGTGACGGGGGGCGATGCCCACTTCACCCATCTCGGCAGGCGCGTAGACCATCCGGGCATTGCCGGAATGAATCTCGCCTTCTGCGGATACGATGTCTACGTGCAGTGTCGCCATAGTGGTCTCTTAAAACGGTTACTGGAACTTCTTCGCGTTCTCGACGGCTTCGTCGATCGTGCCAACCATGTAGAAGGCCTGCTCCGGAATGTGGTCGTAGTCGCCGTTCGCGATGCCGTTGAAGCCACGGATCGTTTCCGCCAGCGACACATACTTGCCCGGTGCGTTGGTGAAGACTTCCGCCACGAAGAACGGCTGTGACAGGAAGCGCTGGATCTTGCGAGCGCGCGAGACGGTGAGCTTGTCTTCTTCGGACAGCTCGTCCATACCGAGAATCGCGATGATGTCCTGCAGTTCCTTCTGGCGCTGCAGAATCGCCTGCACGCGACGAGCGCAGTCGTAGTGTTCCTGGCCAATGACCAGCGGATCAAGAATTCGCGAGGTCGAATCGAGCGGATCAACAGCCGGGTAGATACCCAGCTCGGAGATCGCACGCGACAGTACGAGCGTTGCATCAAGATGAGCAAAGGTCGTGGCCGGCGACGGGTCAGTCAAGTCATCCGCCGGTACGTAAACGGCCTGGAACGACGTGATCGAACCGGTCTTCGTCGAAGCGATGCGCTCCTGCAGAACACCCATCTCTTCGGCCAGCGTCGGCTGGTAGCCTACCGCTGACGGCATACGACCCAGCAGAGCGGATACCTCGGTACCGGCCAGCGTGTAACGGTAGATGTTGTCGATGAACATCAGGACGTCGCGGCCTTCGTCGCGGAAGGCTTCGGCCATGGTCAGGCCGGTCAGGGCGACGCGCAGGCGGTTGCCCGGCGGCTCGTTCATCTGGCCGTACACCAGGGATACCTTGTCGATAACTTCCGACTCGGTCATCTCGTGGTAGAAGTCGTTACCTTCACGGGTACGCTCACCGACACCGGCAAACACCGAGTAACCACCGTGCTCTTTAGCGATGTTGTTGATGAGCTCCATCAGCGTCACGGTCTTGCCGACACCGGCGCCACCGAACAGACCGACCTTACCGCCCTTGGAGATCGGCATGATCAGGTCGATGACCTTGACGCCCGTCTCGAGCAGCTCGGTCGTCGCGGCCTGTTCTTCGTAGGACGGCGGAGAACGGTGAATCGGCAGCGACGTTTCCGCGCCGATGTCGCCGGCATTGTCGATCGGCTCACCGAGCACGTTCATGATGCGGCCCAGGGTCTTCTCACCGACCGGAACGGAAATCGGCTGACCGGTGTTGGTCACGGCCATACCGCGCTTCAGGCCTTCCGATGATCCCATGGCGATGGTACGCACAACGCCGTCGCCCAGCTGCTGCTGGACCTCAAGCGTAATCTCCGCATCGTCGATGACGAGTGCGTCGTAAACCTTCGGGATCTCGCTTGCCGGGAACTCGACGTCCACGACAGCGCCAATAACCTGCACAGTAGTTCCGGTGCTCATGTTTTGTCCTCAAACAGGCCAGCCTCTGCTGGCTCTTTCTCAATCAATTTCAATCGGTCGCGACCGGCGCGACCGCAAAAAAACTAGCCCTGTACGGCCGCCGCGCCGCCCACGATCTCGGAGATTTCCTGCGTGATCGCCGCCTGGCGTGCCTTGTTGTATTCCAGCTGCAGGCTGTCGATGATCTCGCCCGCGTTGTCGGTCGCGGACTTCATCGCCACCATCTTCGCCGACATCTCGCAGGCGATGTTCTCAACCACACCGCGGTACACCTGCGACTCGATGTAGCGCATCAAGATGTCATCCAGCAGTTCTTCGGCGCTGGGCTCGTAGATGTAGTCCCACAGCTCCTGCAGGTCTTCATCGTCGGTACCAATACCTTTGGCCGGCAACAGCTGCTGCGTGATCGGCTTCTGACTCATCGCGCTGACGAACTCGTTGTGAGCGATCAGCAACTGGTCGATGTTTCCGTCGCTGTACGAGTCCAGCATGATCTTGATCGTACCGATCAGGTCGTTGACCGACGGACGGTCGCCGAGATTGGAAGCGCTGCCAACCACGTTGCCGCCGAGGCGGCGGAAGAACTGGATCGATTTAGCGCCGATCAGGATCAGGTCCACCTCGATGCCCTGTGATTTCCACTCGGCCATGTCGTTGATGACCTTGCGGAACAGGTTGGAGTTGAGACCGCCGCACAGACCGCGATCTGTCGACACGATGATTAGGCCGATGCGCTTGATCTCGCGCTCCACGAGATACGGATGCTTGTAGTCCGGGTTCGCGTGGGCCAGGTGGCCGATCACACGACGAATGCGCTCGGCGTACGGCCGCGATGCGTCCATCTGCGCCTGCGCCTTGCGAATCTTGCTCGCGGCAACCTTTTCCATCGCGCTCGTGATCTTCTGCATATTCTTAACAGAAGAGATCTTGGAGCGGATTTCCTTTTCACCCGGCATAGTTCTGCTCTTTCGTTTCCGTTTTCGTCCGGCCTTCGATCAAGCGACGGTGATGTCGCTGGACGAAGGGTCCTGTGTCGATACGCGCGCTTTAGTAAGCGCCCTTCTCACCAAACTCGTCGCAGATCGCCGTCAGCTGACCGGCAATCTCGTCGTTGTAGTCGCCCGATGCGTTAATCGCGTCAACAGCACCCGCGTGATTCGACTTTGCGAAGTCGTGCAGTGCCGCTTCGTAATCCAGCACTTTCTCCACGTCGACCTTGTCGAGATAGCCTTCGTTTGCCGCAAACAGCGACAGGGCCATTTCGGCAACCGACAGCGGCGAGTACTGCTTCTGCTTCATCAGTTCGGTCACGCGGACACCGCGGTCGAGCTGTGCGCGCGTTGCGGCATCCAGATCGGAGGCAAACTGTGCGAACGCCGCTAGCTCACGGTACTGCGCGAGCGCAAGGCGAACACCGCCGCCGAGCTTCTTGATGATCTTGGTTTGTGCCGCACCACCCACACGCGAGACCGACAGGCCGGCGTTGATGGCCGGGCGAATACCGGCGGCAAACAGGTCAGACTCGAGGAAGATCTGGCCGTCGGTGATCGAGATCACGTTGGTCGGTACGAACGCGGATACGTCGCCGGCCTGCGTTTCAATGATCGGCAGCGCCGTCAGCGAACCGGTCTTGCCTTTGACCTTGCCACCCGACACGTTTTCAACGTGTTCGGCGCTGACACGCGCAGCGCGCTCGAGCAGGCGGGAGTGCAGGTAGAAGACGTCACCCGGGTAGGCTTCGCGGCCCGGCGGGCGACGCAGCAGCAGCGATACCTGGCGGTAGGCCACAGCCTGCTTGGACAGATCGTCGAAAACGATCAGCGCGTCTTCGCCGTTGTCCATGAAGTATTCACCCATGGAGGTGCCGGCGTACGGTGCGATGTACTGCATGGCCGGGCTTTCAGCCGCCGCCGCCGCAACGATTATCGTGTGATCCAGTGCGTTTTCTTCTTCCAGCTTGCGGACAACACCTGCGATTGACGATGCCTTCTGGCCGACCGCCACGTAGATGCACTTAACGCCGGTGTCGCGCTGGTTGATGATGGCATCAACAGCAACAGCCGTCTTACCGGTCTGGCGGTCACCGATGATCAGCTCACGCTGGCCGCGGCCGACGGGCACCATGGAATCGATGGATTTCAGGCCGGTCTGTACCGGCTGGTCGACCGACTGGCGCTCGATGACGCCCGGCGCAACCTTCTCCAGCGGAGACATGCCCTGGGCGTTGATCGGGCCCTTGCCGTCGATCGGGTTGCCAAGTGCGTCGACAACGCGGCCCAGCAGGCCTTCACCGACCGGCACTTCGAGGATGCGGCCCGTTGTTTTGACGGTGTCGCCTTCCGTGATGTGCTTGTAGTCACCGAGGACAACCGCACCGACCGAGTCCTGCTCGAGGTTCAGCGCCATTCCGAAGGTGTCGCCCGGAAATTCGAGCATCTCGCCGTAGCGGACATCCGCCAGGCCGTAGATGCGAACGATGCCGTCCGTGACCGCGATAACGGTACCGACGTCACGCGCTTCAGCGGGTGCCTCGAAGTTCTCGATGCGTTCTTTAATCAGCTGGTTGATTTCAGAAGCTTTGAGTGCCATTTTGGTTTCCTCTTTACTTGGTCAGCGCGCTCGCCAGCCCTTCCAGGCGGGAACGCGTTGAACCATCAATAACGACATCGCCAGCGGTAATGACTGCACCGCCGATGAGGCTTTCGTCTACTTTCGTTTCAATACTGACATCGCGGCCAAGACGCGCTTTCAGGGCGCTCGAAATGTCACCGACCTGCTGGTCCGACAGCGCCGTTGCGGCGGTCACCAACACGTCGACCTTGTTTTCGATATTCGCCTTGAGCGTGTCGAACTGATCCGCAATGGCGGGCAGTACCGAGACGCGGCCGTTTTCGAGCAACAGCTTCAGGAAGTTCGTGCCCTGTTTGCTGCCACCGGCGAACACGGTGTCGGCGCCGACGGCCTTTGCAAACAACCCGTGGAGAAATTCCAGGCGCTTTGCATCCGTCAGCGACGGCGTCGCAAGGAAGTCATTAAGCTGGCTGTCAGACAGCATGTCGCGCGCTGTCGACAGCGACGCTGAAAACGCATCCAGCGACCCCTGGTCCCGAGCGATTTCGAAAATCGCCTGGGCGTAAGGTCTTGCGACAGTGTTGTTATCCATGTCCGCTGTCCCGGCCTAGATCTGCTTGGCGAGCTTGCCCAGGATGTCCTGGTGGGCCGCTTCGTCGATCTCGCGCTCAAGAATCTTTTGCGCACTAGCAACGGCGATCGCGGAGACCTGGCCGCGCAGCTCTTCGCGTGCACGGTTGGTTTCCTGCTCGATCTCGGCCTCGGCAGCGGCGAGCTGACGCTCGCGCTCTTTGCTCCCGGCGCTCTTGCCTTCCGCCACGATTTCGTTGGCGCGGGCATGGGCCTGATCGAGAATGCCGGTCGCCTGCTGGCGAGCGTCTGCGATGATCTTGTCAGCCTCGGCCTGCGCCTCGACGAGCGCCTCCTTGCTGGCGTCGGCGGCCTTGAGCCCCGACTCGATCGCCGCCTGGCGCTCTTCGATAGCCTGCAGCAGCGGCGGCCAGACGAACTTCATGCAGAAGACCACGAAGACGGTCATCGCGATCATCTGGCCGATGAGAGTGAGATTAATATCCACTTTCTGCTCCCGTTAATCCGTTTTTGCGTCCGCCCGCTGATTCAACGAGCGGCTTGCAACGTCAGTAACTCCGAGCGGCGTTAGCCGCCGACGGCGTTCTGCAGCTGACCGATGAACGGGTTGGCGAACGAGAACAGCAGTGCGATAGCAACACCGATCATCGCAACGGCGTCGAGCAGTGCGACAACGATGAACATCTTCGTCTGCAGCATCGGAGCGAGTTCAGGCTGGCGAGCAGCACCTTCGAGGAACTTGCCACCAAGCAGGCCCATGCCGATACCGACGCCGAGCGCACCAAAGCCGATCATGAGTGCGACAGCGATCGCGGTGAAGGCAATTACAGTTTCCATCAGTTTCTCCTAAGGAGGGTTGGTTCAAGCGTTAATAAAGAAGTGTTTGTTCGTTAGTGATCTTCAACAGCCAGGCTCAGGTAGCCGATTGTCAGGATCATGAAAATAAAGGCCTGCAGCGTAATCACCAGGATATGGAACACCGCCCACAGGAAGTGCGCCGGCAGCTGCCACAGCCCCATCAGGGCAATCAGGATGAACACGAGCTCGCCGGCAAACATGTTGCCGAACAGTCGCATGCTCAGAGACAGCGGCTTGGCGAGCAGCGCCACCAGCTCCAGCAGCAGGTTGAACGAGATGATGAACGGCGCCGCAATGATGCCGGGGCCTTTCAGCGGCGGCTCAATCGGGTGCAGGGTTAACGTGGCGATGAAGCCGAGCACGCCCTTGGCCTTGATCGTGAAGCCGATAATCAGCACGAAGACGGCCAGCGCCATGCCGATGGTCACGTTAACGTCGGCAGTCGGCACAATCTTCATGTAATCAATGCCAAGGGCCTTGGCGCCCTCCGGCACGAAATCGACGGGAATCAGGTCCATCAGGTTCATCAGAAAGACCCAGACGAAAATCGTCAGCGCCAACGGTGCTATGAGTTTGGATTTGCCGTTAAAGCTGTCTCGCACGGTCGAATCGATGAACTCGACCACCATCTCGACAAACACCTGCCACTTGCCCGGGGTCGCCATGGACGGTTTCCGACCGACCATCCAGAACAGGATCAGGAAAAACAGGCCCAGAAATACGGAAAAGAACATCGAATCGACGTTCACCGCACCGAAATTGCCGGCGCACTTGTTCCAAACCCAGTCGCCCGAATCGTTCTGGCAAACCTGCAGGTGGGTAAGGTGGTGCGAGATGTATTCGCCCGCGGTCGGGTTTTCTCCGCTTTCGCCTGCCATGCCTAGTGTTCCAAGTCCTTAGGTTCTTGCTCGTCGCGCAGCAACAGTCCGGCAAGGACCATCAGCTGAGAGACTATGAATCCGATCAGCAGCGGTGCGGCGGCCAATGGCCGTACACCGATAAATACGGCTGTAAAAAACAGCGCGGTCAGCGCGAGCTTTCCCGCTTCGCCCAGCCACGCGGCCCGCAAAATGGCGCCGGCCGTTCCGTCCCGCCGCGACAGCGCCAGGCGCGATGCCAAAAACGCGTTGGGTAGGACGCAGGCCAGACTGCCCAACAGGGCCGAGTAGCCCGACACCGTTCCGCTGAATCCCCAAAACGATGCGGCAACAACCAGGCCGGCTATGGTCTGCAAAGCCAGTACCTTCAGCATCTTCCTCTCGTTGCCTCCGGCACAATCGCGCGGCTGAGAAACAGCGGCGCAGCAGGAAAATCAAGGCGGGCCTTGAAAATGCGCGAGCATTATAGAGAGGGGGTATGGCCTTAGCAACAAGGCCCAAGTACCTATAAATAGGTACCGCCTTGTTTTTCATGGCGCCGCGAAGCGAAATTCATCTTCACCGCCAACGGGCGGCGGCAATTACTTGATGTGCTTCAGGATTCCGTCAAGTTCGTCGAGCGAATTGTAGCTGATGACCAACTTTCCGAAGCCCTTGGCCCGGTGGTCCAGCTGCACTTTTGCGCCCAGCTTTTCAGAAACCTCGACCTCGAGACGGCGTATGTCCGCACTGGCTTCGGTTTTCGGGCTTTTAGCCGGTTTTTTCGGCTCCAGCATGCCGCGCACAAGCTTTTCCGTGGCTCGCACCGACAGGCCGCGACGAACGATCTGGCGGGCAGCGTCGAATTGCTGGATCGGGTCGGATATCGCCAGCAGCGCGCGGGCGTGGCCCATATCCAGCTCCCGGCTTTCCAGCAGCGGCTTGACCTTGTCGGTGAGCTCCGTCAGGCGCAGCAGGTTACTGACGGCGGCGCGCGACCGGCCTACGGCCTCGGCAGCCTCGGCATGCGTCAGGTCAAATTCCCGGATCAGGCGATCCAGCGCCCGTGACTCCTCCAGCGGGTTCAGGTCCTCGCGCTGGATGTTCTCGATGAGCGCCATCGCAATCGCGGCCTCATCGGGTACGTCGCGCACCACCGCCGGGACGTCGTCGAGGCCGGCCAGCTGCGACGCTCGCCAGCGACGTTCGCCGGCAATGATCTCGTAGCGCTGCTCGCCGTCACCGCCGATCGGGCGAACAACGATCGGCTGCACCACACCCTGGGTTTTGATCGAGTCGGCGAGATCCTGCAGCGAGTCCTGCCGCATATCGACGCGCGGCTGGTATTGGCCACGCTGCAGCAGATCGACGGGAATCTTGCGCAGGGCGTCGCCCGCCGCTGCCTCCGCCGGCGCGCCAGTGACCGCCGCGGTCTCGGAGACCGGCTTGGACAACAGTGCGTCGAGACCGCGCCCGAGTCGTTTTCTTTTTGCGTTCATACTCTCAAACCTTATACCGCCTGGGCCTGCTGGCGGGCATCCTCACGGCGGAGCACCTCGCCGGCCAGCGCCAGGTAGGCAATCGCGCCGCGCGACGACCGATCGTGCAGCAGCACCGGACGACCGAAGCTCGGCGCCTCGGCAAGTCGAATGTTTCTCGGGATGCAGGTGCGAAACACCGCCTTGTCGAAATGCTCGATCAATTGCAGTGACACCTCGTTCGACAGGTTCATCCTCGGATCGAACATGGTTCGCAGGATGCCGTAGACCTCGAGCGAGGGATTGACGCTGTCGCGCACCTGTTCGATGGTGTCCAGCAAGGCGCTTAAGCCCTCCAGCGCGTAATACTCGCACTGCATCGGAATCAGGACGCCGTCGGCCGCCGTCAGCGCGTTGACCGTCAGCATGTTGATCGACGGCGGACAGTCGATAATGATGAAGTCGTACAGGCCGGTGACCGGCTTCAGCGCGTTGCGCAGCCGCATTTCGCGACCGATCTCGTTTAACAGCTGCACCTCGGCGACCGTCAGGTCGTCATTGCCGGGCAGCACGGCGAAGTCACCTTCGGGGGCTGACAGGATCGTGTCGGCGGCCGAGGCATCGTTCAGCAGCACGTCACAGGCCGAATTCTCCAGCTCCTGCTTGTTGATGCCGCAGCCCATGGTCGCGTTGCCCTGCGGATCGAGATCGATCAGCAACACGCGGCGCTGTGTCGCTGCAAGCGACGCGGCCAGGTTGACAGCCGTCGTCGTCTTGCCGACACCGCCCTTCTGGTTGGCAATGGCAATGATGCGAGTCATTTATGTCTTACGGCGAAGCAGAACAGCGTGTCGCGAGCCGGCCTCAAGGCCTGGCACCGACAGGGGCTCCACCGTGTAATCCCATTCTTCCGTTATCGCTTCTAGTTCTTCTGCGAACTCACGGCCCTTTAAGGCCACAAACACGCCGTCCTCTCCGACGTGCTTGCCCGCAAGCTCGAGCAGGCGGGGCACCGTTGCCAGCGCCCGGGCAGTCACGCTATCAAAACGCTCGCCGGGTGCATAGTCCTCGGTCCTTGCCCACACCGCCTCGACGTTGTCGAGACCCAGTACACCCGCGGCGTGCTGCACGAACTGAATCTTCTTGTTGTTGCTGTCGAGCAGGGTAAATGACAAATCCGGGCGCGCGATGGCCAGCGGCAGGCCGGGGAAGCCCGGACCGGTGCCGACATCGAGAATGCGCGAGCCGTGTAGCAGGGGAACGGCCACGAGGCTGTCGGCCAGGTGGGCGGTCACCATCTCGCGACGATCGCGGATCGCCGTCAGGTTGATCTTGCGATTCCAGCGCTCGAGCTCATCCAGGAGCTGGTCGAGCTTCGCGCCGGACCCTGCGTCCAGGTCCAGCGCGTCGCACAGTTGCTGAGTGGAGCTGGCCAACTAGTTGATCAGGTTTTCCTGGAAGAACAGCACGGTGGCCTGCTGGTAGATATCGCGGTTCTCTTTCTTGCGATAGCCGTGACCTTCATTCAGCGCGTTCATGTACCAGACGGGGTTGCCGCTTTCGCGCAGCGCCGCAACGATCTGGATCGCCTCGGTCACCGGCACGCGCGGGTCGTTTTCACCCTGCACAACGAACATTGGCACAGCGATCTCGCTGACGTTGTTGAGCGGGCTAATCTTCTCGAGGTGTGCACGCATCGCGGGGTCGCGCTCATCGCCATACTCCACGCGGCGCAGGTCGCGACGGTAGTCCTGCGTGTTTTCGAGGAAGGTCACAAAGTTCGAGATGCCGACAATATTGACGGCCGCGCGAAGGCGATCACTGTAGTAGACGGACGAGGCGAGCACCATGTATCCGCCGTAGCTGCCGCCGAAAACCGCAACGCGATCTGTATCGAGGTCGTCGCGGGTTTCGATCCAGTCGAGCAAAGCGCCGATGTCCTTGACGGAATCCTCGCGCTTGAAGCCGTTATCGAGGCCCAGGTAGGTCTTGCCGTAGCCGGCCGAACCGCGCACGTTTGGCACCAGCACCGCGACACCGAGGGTGTCCATCCACATCTGGTAGGTCGAGCTGAAGCCGGGACGTGCCTGGCCCTCCGGGCCACCGTGGATCGAGACAACCACGGGTAACGGTCCGGTCGCGCCTTGCGGTTTGTACAACCACGCCGGGATCATCCGCGGCTCGCCGTCGACGGTGTCGAACGTCGGGTACTCGATCAACTCAGCCGATGCGAAGCTCGACGTGTCGAGGCCGCCCACCTCGCTCGACGTCCAGCGCGTCAGCGCGCCGTAGGCCAGAGGGTCGCTCTTCAGTTCCAGCACAAAGGTGTCGCTCGGCGACTGCGAGGTGTTGATCGTCATACCAAGCCGGGTACCGTCCGGCGAAAATTCCAGCCCGCCGGCAAGTCCGACCGGGATGCTGTCGACTTTTGCGTACTCGCGCGTCTTCGGGTTGAGCAGGTAGACGGCGGAGCGGCCGTTTTCGTTGATGGTGAACGCGGCGCGCGTGCGATCGTCGGAGATCGCGCCGCCGTTGACGTCCCACGGGATGTCGGCGGTCACGATAACCGGCTCCGCGCCGTCGTCGAAGGACTGCCAGGCCAGCTGGCGGAATTCGCCGCCCTGGTTGGTGATCAGCCAGAAACCGTCGCCCTCATCGTCAAAGGCGAACGGCACGTTGAACGTTTGTTCGCCGTCCGCGCCGCCGGCAAGCAGGGTGACGTCGCCGGTATCGAGGTCGAGCAGGTTGACGCGCGCGTCCAGTGAGCTGACGTAGTTGGTGATCAGCACCTGGGTACCACCGGCCGAAAACTCGGACGCAGACCACGACGTGCCGTCCGGCGATTCGAGAATGACTTTCGCCTCACCCGGCTCCGCCGGATCCATCATCCAGACGTCGTTGGACGCACCATTGCGCGCCGTGCTCGTGTACGCAACGCGGCGCCCCTCGCGGTCCCAGCTCAGGCTGCCGTTGCGGGACTCGCCATCGGTGAGCATGGTCTGCGCACCCGTGTTCGGGTCGAAGGCGAAGATCTGTGCGAATTCGGAACCGCCCGCATCGCGGGTGAACAGCATGTCCGAACGACCGGGGCGACGGGTCAGGCCGCCGATCGGTTCAACGTCGAAGGTCAGCTGGTGGCGCGCGCCCATCGGCCTGTCGACGCGGTGGATCTGCGAGACGTCGCCGAAACGCGTCGAGATGAAGACGCTGTCATCGTCCGCCGAAAATCCGCGAAAACCGGCAGAGCGAACGTTCTGGTAGCGGTTCAGATCATTGACGATCTGTTGCGGAATCTCCGGCACATCTTCCATGACCAGGTTGCCATTGTTGGCCGTGCGGGTGACGACGTCGGCCTGCGCGGAGGCAGCCATCATCAGCACGAGCGCGAAAGAAAGCGGTTTCATTTAGGCGTTTCCTTGAGTTGGTGGGCGCGGCTCAGGCGACGAGCAGAGCCATGAAATCGTCGACGGCTGTGGCGGCAAGCGTATCGCGATCGGCGCACAGGGCGTTCAGTGTCTCCCATTGTCCTGCAGCCAGCTTCGGCGATACAGAATCGACGAATTTTTTCTTCAGGACCGGGATTCCTTCTTCGCGACGCTCGCGGTGGCCGATCGGGAAGTGGATTTCGACCCGGTCGGTATGGGTTCCGTCGTTAAAGAAGACCTGGATGGCGTTGCCAATATAGCGCTTGTCCGGATCGAAGTAATCCTTCGTGAACTGCTCGTTTTCGCGGACTTCCATGCAGTCGCGCAGGGCGTCGACGCGGGGGTCGGAGGCGATACCGTCCTCGTAGTCGGCGGCCGTCAATCGGCCGTGGATCAGCGGGATCGCCGCCATGTACTGGATGCAGTGGTCACGATCGGCCGGATTATCCAGCGGTCCGGTTTTGTCGATGATGCGCACACCCGCCTCCTGCGTCTCAATGACGATCCGCTCGATATCGTCGATCCGGTCTTTCACCTGCGCATGCAATGCCATGGCGCATTCGACCGCGGTCTGCGCGTGGAATTCCGCCGGGAAGGAAATCTTGAACAGGATGTTTTCCATCACGTAGGCGTCGTAGTCGCGCTGGA
>JBCDJX010000061.1:0-21955 GCA_038747355.1 Pseudomonadota bacterium
CCCCGGATCACGGATTGCGCTGCCTTTTTCGCGACGATCGCATTGAGGCCGGCTCTCGACAGCGCCTGCTCGTCTTCGCCGGACAACGCAATGCTCGGCTGCAGACGGCGTTGCATTGCGACCTGCGACACGTCGTGCCAGGTTCCGTGCTCCCGATCCAGGCGACTCAGGAGCCCGGCGACAGCACCGCCGGCGTCCAGCGGCGCGTCTTCGCCGCGTACGAGCATGCGCGGGAAATAACCGAGCATGTTGGAGCTGGCGAAACCGAGCTTGCGCATGCCGAGGACCGCATCATCGACCGTTTCCCAGTCGCGCGAGGGATCGACGACCAACGCGGCACCGCGCTCTCGGCAGTAGAGTTCCGCGGCAAGAAGGCCGGTCGGTCCCACCTGCCGGTGACGTCCGATTGCGGGCAAGTAAAGGAGATCAAAACGGTCGATGCCGTTGAGCGAAAACAGGCCGGTGCTGTCCCGGCGTGAGCCGACAACATCGTAGTCGGACAGCTCGTTGCCATCGTTGCCGTCCTGTACTGCATCCACGTAGTTGGCGCCGGTCGATTCCGGCCGATGGGTCGGAAACGGGTGTTCGACGCGCGCCAGCAGGGACGTGCTGAGCACGTCAGCCACGAAACGTCGACCGCCCTCAGCAAAACTCAAATCGCGATGCAGCTCCTGGTCCTGCAGGACACCGGACTCCGGATCGATGCGTTGCAACACCAGGTTGAAACGCTCGTCGTCGTCGAGCCCGTCGTAGTCTATGGCGGCGCGAAGCTTCTCCGTTGACCCCGGTTCGTCAGCCCGCAGGACCAGCGCGGAACCCGATGCCGGCACAACCAGCATGGCGCCCCGCGCGGCGTTGGCGACGCGCACCACGGTCAACTCACGGCCTCCGTGGTCGAAGAACTGTCGCACCGCGGAGGACATACCGCTGCGCACCCAGTCGCCGCCGAAGCGACGCCGATAGTCACCGTAGTTGCTGATCGGGACTGGGGTATCAAGAGGGCCGCGCAGCGTGCGGCCGACAAAGGCTGCCGAGGTTTCGACATTGACGTCGATGGGTTGCTCCATCGACGGTATTTCGGTGACCGTGATCCCGTGGTCAAGCGCGTCCGTCATGGGCTCTATAGTACCGCGAACAGAGATGCCTCATGTACTCTGTCAATATGCGCAACGTTCTTGAACAGATGCATCCGGCCATGGCGGAATCGCTGCCACGGCTTGAGATCGCTGAACTGCCAACGCCGGTACAGACGGGTACGCTCAACGCTCACGGTGTCAGCAGCCATATCAGCGTCAAGTGCGACAACCAGACCTCGTCATACTACGGCGGCAACAAAGTTCGAAAGCTCGAGTATCTGCTTTACCAGGCTCGCAAGACAGGTGCGAAGCGAGTCGCTACGTTCGGCTCTATTGCGTCTAATCACGCGATGGCGACTTCGCTGTTTGCGCAGCAAGCGGGTTTCGACTGCGTGGCCTTCCTTGCCCACCAGACACGGACGCCGGCTGCAGCGCGCGCGCTGAATCGTCACCTCGATATCGGCACCGTGCTGGTCCGCTGGGGCGGCGATGCCAAGGCTCGCAAGGACACGGTCCGCCGGCACCTGGAGCACGGCCCTGAGACCTACATGATCCCGCTGGGCGGCACGTCGCCACTTGGGACGCTGGGCTTTGTCGATGCGGCGCTCGAGCTCCACCAGCAGGTACAGCGTGCGGAACTGGACGAACCTGATGCGATCTATGTCGCGATGGGGACGATGGGTACCGTCGCCGGTCTCGCCATCGGACTTGCGATGACCGGTATGAAAACCTGCGTCGAGGCCGTGCGTGTAACCGATGAGCTAACGGCGAACCCGGAGGCCCTGAAACGACTGATCGACGGCACGGTCGCTTTGCTCAGGGAGCACCATTTGGACTTACCGGTCGACTTGGCTTCGCGCTGCAGGATTAATTTCCGCTCGGAGTTCTTTGGTTCGGGCTACGCAAAAACCAACCCGGAGACCGATGAAGCGGTGAGGATCGCGGCCGACGAACTCGGCCTGACACTGGAGCCGACCTACACGGGGAAAGCGTTTCGGGGTTTATTGGCAGACCGCCGCCAGCAAGCTGACAGACGCGTACTGTTCTGGAACACCTACAACTCGAAGCCGCTGGCGGCAGATACGCGAAGACCGGATGACGTCAGTGCGTGCCCCGAGGAATTCCTATCCTACTTTGACTGATCGTCGCCGGACGATTCATCCTCGGGCGCTGTACCAAGTTCGCGCTTAGACTGCTCTTCATCCGCGGCCTGCTGTTCCCGACGTTTGCGCTGTATCTCATCGAGCATGAGGTCCAACCATTCAGACATTACTTCTCGTCTTCATCGTCGTCTTCGAGGCCGGGGATAACGGCAGGGGGCTGGCAGTTGGGCCGAAGGCCTCGGGCCTGCGCGTCGTTGTACAACGGAAGCGTCGCGCCGAAACGACCGACCAACTGGGAAATGCGGCGGTCACTTGACGGGTGAGTCGACAGGAACTCCGCCGGTGCGCCACCGGCTTCCTTGGCCATGTTTTGCCACAACGGCACGGACTCACGCGGATCAAAGCCGGCGTTGGCCATGTAGTCGAGGCCGATAACGTCTGCCTCACTTTCCTGGCCACGGTTAAACGGCAGTGTCAGGCCGAGTGCTTCACCGGCTTTGAGGGTTTCGTAGGCGGTGTAGGTCGCGCCCTGGTTGCCTCCGCCGAGCAGAACCGCCGCGATCTGTACGCCGACACCGGTCAGCGGAACGCGCGATGCGCGCTCATTCGAATGACGCGCCGTGACGTGCGCGATTTCATGGCCGATAACCGCCGCCAGCTGGTGCTGGTTTTGTGCCGCCCTGAGGATGCCTTTGAACACGCCGATTTTGCCGCCCGGCATCGCAAAAGCGTTAACCGAGTCGACGTCGAAAATCGCCATCTCCCAGTTCATATCCGACATCGGCGGCTCGAGCTCGTTGACGACGGCGTTGGCTACACAGGCAATGTAGTCGATCGTCGCGCGATCGGTCATCAACGCAGTGGACGACTTCATGGCGGCAAACTGTTGCGCCGCCTGCGCGGCCATTTCCTCATCGGAACGAAGAATCAGCTGCGAACGACCGGTGGGCGATGTCGAGCACGCAGTAAGCACCAGGACGCTGATCAGCGCGGTCGCCAGTAGTTTAAGGTGTCGAACAATCATGCCCATTCCTCGCAGCTCGGTGGGACGAGTATACCCCGTTTGGACTGCGCGGCAGCGCTGGTGTTCCCGGTAATCAGCGCGGCAGGCGTGACTCGAAATTGTCGCGCCACCGACCGGCAGCGAGCCGTTCGAGCGCACTGTCCACACCGTGGGCCAGGCGCTTCTGCAGGGGCTGGCGGATTTTCCAGCTGACACGATACAGCTCGCGTTCGCTGACACGGGATGCGAGCAGCTCATCGCTAGTCTTCAGCTCATCGGCGAGCCCGAGCTCCAGGGCCCGGGTGCCATACCAGTGTTCGCCGGTCGCCACCGTCTCGATGTCCAGGGCGGGTCGGTACTTCGCGACCGCGTCCTTGAACAGACGATGGACGTCCTCCAGCTCTTCTTGCAGCTTGGCACGATCCTCGTCGGTGTTCTTGCCGAACATGGTCACCGTGCGCTTGTACTCGCCGGCCGTGATCTGCTCGAAATCAACGCCTTTGTCATCGAGCAGTCGATTGAAATTCGGGATCTGGGCGAGCACGCCGATCGAACCGAGAATGGCAAACGGGGCCGCGACGATCCGGTCTGCTACGCAGGCCATCAGGTAGCCACCGCTGGCGGCCACCTTGTCGACACAGACCGTCAGCGGAATGCCACGGTCACGCAGTCGCACGAGTTGGGAAGCCGCAAGGCCGTGTTCGTGCACCACGCCGCCATGGTTGTCCAGCGTTACCACAACCTCGTCGTCCTTGCGGGCCACTTCGAGAACGGCGGAAACTTCTTCGCGCAGTGACGGCACCGCACTCGCTTTCAGGTCGCCCTTGAACTCAATCACGAACGTCCGCGGGCGCGAGTCGTCCTTGGCGGCCTGCTTGTCCCGCTGCTTCTCGTCTTTCAGGTGCTTCTTCAGCGCGTCCTTCGGCAGGATGATCTTGCGCAGCGCGTCGGCAATCTTGCGGTATTTCTTGTTCAGGTGTTCAACCACCAGCTCGTCGCCGCCACCTTTTCGTGATGCCGCAGCTGCCGCGCCGATGACGACAACGACAGCAGCAACCAGGGTTGCGGTTTTCAGCAGGAACAGGCCGTAGTCGGCCAGGAATTCAATCATGTCGGACCTCGCGAGGAGGCTTACGCGCTGACGGCGTCCAGCCCCACGTTGTTTTTCGCAAGCACCTGCTCGGCTCGGTAGCTGGATCGCACCATGGGACCGGCAACAACTTCGAGGAAGCCCTTGTCGATGCCCTCGGCTCGCAGTACCGAAAATTCCTCGGGCGTGACGTAGCGCTCGACGGGCAGGTGATTGGGTGTAGGACGGAGGTATTGTCCCAGAGTGAGGATATCAACCCCGGCGGACCGCATATCGTCCATCGCGGCAATGACTTCGTGGTCCTTTTCGCCCAGTCCCAGCATCAGGCTGGTCTTGGTCAATACGTCGGGCCGGTGCGTCTTCGCGTGCGCAAGGACATCGAGGGTGCGTTGATAACCGGCACGCGGATCGCGAACCGGGTGCGTCAGACGCTCGACCGTTTCGACGTTTTGCGCGAACACCTCGAGACCGGAATCCACCACGGTCTCCACATGCGCCTCGACACCACCGAAGTCCGGTGTCAGGGCCTCGACCGCAGTCAGCGGATTCTGCCGCTTGATCTCGCGTACGCACTCGGCGTAGTGACCGGCACCGCCGTCGTCGAGATCGTCGCGGTCAACGGAGGTGATAACGACGTACTTCAGACCCATGAGCTGTACAGCGCGGCCGGTGTTGTAGGGTTCTTCGGTGTCGAGCCAGCCGCGCGGGTTGCCGGTATCCACCGCGCAGAATCGGCAGGCTCGAGTACAGACCGAACCGAGTACCATGATGGTCGCCGTGCCGGCATTCCAGCACTCGCCGATATTCGGGCACATGGATTCCTCGCAAACGGTGCTGAGACGATGCTCGTGCACAATACTGCGCGTCTTGCCAAAGCCCTTTCCGCTGGGCATTTTCGCGCGCAGCCACTTCGGCTTGTCGCCACGCGGCACCGGCGTCGCCTCGCGTTTTTGCTTGACGCCGTTCTTGATCGCCGAGAACCCTTCATCGGTCTGGTACTTGGTACCGCTCTGTACGATCGGAATCCCGCGAAATCGGCTGTCTGATGAACTCATGGCTGTGTATGAGAACGTTGAGAGGGCGCGTAGTTTCCCACAATCCGCCGGCCGCGAGAAGGCAGCAGCCAGCGTTTCGTGCGGGCAAAAAAAATCCCGGCCGTGGCCGGGAGAGTCAGGGGGAAATCAAAAAGACCAGATCTGTCTTACGCCAGAAGAACTAATGCAGTCGTGACCAGCTCACCAGTTTCACCGCGCTCTGGTGAAGGTCGAAATTTCGCGCAAGTACCGCCTCGATGTCGCGGTTGTCCGAGTCGCCGTCCATCGGGTGGTTCAGCTCAACAACGCCACTGAACTCATTACCGCCGCGGTATTGCGCGTCGGTCAGGATGAACTGTGTGTAGTACTTCGCGGACATGGATCAAACATTACCGGCTGGCAGAGGGTGTGACTGTGAGGCATCGCACAAAACAAAAATTCGTCCGGAGCGTGACATTTCGCTCGGCACAAGCCCGTAACTATCGGCGCCCATTAGGGTTTCTTGAATGCGGCGGGAAAAACCGCTTTTTTTTCGCCGAACCGCGAGAAACTGTTAAATTCCCCGACAAATCTGTGCGAAAAGCCCGGTTTTTCGGGCATCTGCTCAGTAAACTGCGCCGATCACGTTTTCAGGAAAGCCTCGACGATGAGCCAGAAATTAGTCCTCGCGCTGCTGCTCGCAGCCCTTTCTGCCCCGGTTTTCGCCCAGGATGAGCTGCGCGATACCTTCTTCAAGGATGCTGACGCCGCGAAGGCGGCCGCCGAGGAAGCGGAAGCATCACTGCTCAGCCCGCGCAATTTTACGCGCGCGATGTCGGAATTCGAGGACGCTGAGGAAGCCCTGCGACGCGGACGCAACATTGAGACCGTGCGCTCCAACGCCGGCGATGCGACGCGGTATTTCCGCGCAGCCACCGAGGCAGCAACGCTTGCCCGGACCGCACTCGCCCAGGTCCTCAAGAGCCGCCAGGATGCCGCCAACGCGCGCGCACCGGAACTCGCGCCGGAACTCTGGGAAGACGCACAGCGTGATTTTGCCAGCGCCATTCGCTACCTCGAGCGCGGCGACCTGAAAAACGCACAGCGCAAAGACATCGAGGCAACCACGCTGTATCGCGACGCTGAGCTGGTTGCGATCAAGGCGCAATACCTGAACGAGACCCGCAAACTGATTGCCGATGCAGACCGTGCACGCGTCGGCCGCTACGCACCGATGACGCTCGAGCGCGCGCGACAACTGCTTGCCGACGCCGAGCGGGAGCTGAGTGAGAATCGCTACGACACCGACCTGCCGCGCAGCCTTGCAAAGCAGGCCAACTACGAAGCCAAGCATGCTTTCTACGTTTCTGAACTGGCGCGCAAGGTGCGCGATCGCGATCTGTCGGTCGAAGAGCTGGTGCTGAGCTGGGAAGCCCCGATGCGGGCCATTTCAGACGCGGCGGATCTTGTGCCGGACATGCAGGACGGCCCCGAGCGCCTGTCGGGTGAACTGGTCAGCTATATCGACACGCTGCGCAACAACCTGCAGCGACTCGAGCAGGAGAAGCAGGAAAACGAAACGCGAATCGCCGACATGGAAGACGAACTCGCCGCGCTCGACGAGCGCCTCGGCGGCGCTACCGCCGAACGCGCAGCGCTGATCCAGCGTCTCGAGGCGCAGGCTCGCGTCAAGGAACAATTCGAGCGTGTTGAGAAAATGTTCAGCCAGGACGAAGCGCGCGTTTTCCGCCAGGGCAATACCGTGATTCTTCGCCTGGTGGGCTTAAGCTTCGCCAGCGGCGCGTCACAGATACAACCGGCCAACTTCGACCTGCTTGCCAAAGTTGAGAAAGCGATCGACGTGTTTCCGAACAGTGAGCTGATTATCGAAGGCCACACGGACGCCTACGGCGGTGACGACTTTAACCAGAAGTTGTCCCAGGAGCGTGCCGAGTCGGTCAAGCAGTACATGATCAACGCGATGCGTATCCAGGACTTCCGCCTGATCGCTACCGGCTACGGCGAAACTCGCCCGGTCGCCAGCAACGAAACGGAAGCCGGCCGCACGAAAAATCGTCGCATCGACGTCGTGATCAAACCGGACCTCGAGACGAACTAGCTGACGCGCCGCAGCCAGTCGGCCACCTTGCGGGCGACCTCCGGGTTGGCGAGATAGCCGTACTCGGCGTGCGTGTTGAGTTCGCCGTCAAGTCGAAACCAGTTCTGGATAATCATGTCCTGCTGCTCCTCGAGCATGGCATGCATGCCCGAAAAGACCGGTGCGAGTTTCTCTATCGCGGCGGTCTTGTCGCCTTCCGCTGAGGCGTTCCACCACCGATCAATATTGTCCGGATAACACTCGGGCGCAGGAAGGCCGTAGCCGTGTGTGGCCTGCAACACCATCCGCTGGCCCAGCGGGCTGCCCAGCGTAAACAGCGTGTCCAGGCGATAGGGGTGGTGTTCGATCCGGCTGAGGTCCCATAGCGTGTCCCAGGCAATGACCGACCCCAGGCTGTGCGCCAGCAACAGTGTCGGCCGCCCGGCATCGAACGCAGAGACGAGTACATCCCGCAGCAGTGAACGAACGATACTGGCGGCACCGTCGACGTTGGAGCGGTAGCGACCGAGATCGGCAATGTGGATCCGCGCGCGTTCATCGGCAAGAAAGCGACCGACCGAGGGAAAGGGATTCAGCACTCGCCGCAGCATCCGGTCGACGCGGTTGGCGAGCGAGCGGGCCTCGCGAACGTCCGACGCGGGGGCACTGGTGAATTGCAGCATGGCATCGACCGACGGCGCGTCGAGCGCGAAATCGCGATGCTCGCGGTAGAAACCCCAGGTCCAGGGAACCAGCGCGAAACTGTCTGTACCGTCACCCAGCTGCGCCGCACGTTCTGCATCTGCGGTCTGCAATCCATGCTTCAAGCAGCGAAACAGCGCGGCGTGATGCGTCGCGGCGTCCGGCTTCGGCAACAAGCCGGGAATGTAGACGATCAGGGGTCGCGTCATCGCTCGACGGCCAGCAGCCGGACGAGTTCGTTGAGGTCACGGATGGTGTGGTCCGGCGCGTGCCACTGCTGCGGAAAGTCGAGCCCGCCGCGATTCAGCCACGCCGCGTCGAGGCCCGCCTGTTTCGCCCCGTGCACATCGTGCTCCGGGTGATCGCCCACGTGCAGTGTGGCTTCCGCGGGCTCACCTGCCGCACGCAGGGCCGCGTCGAACATGGACGGATGCGGCTTTGCCTCGCCCACGTCGCGGGCAGACACGGCGTCGACAAACAGATGATCGATACCGATGCGCTCAAGTCGCGCATTGCCGTTCGTCACCGCAATCAGCGGATAGCGGCCGGCCAGCACTTCGAGCGCCTCTGCCGCTTCCGGGTAAAGTTCCACGGTGTTCCTTGCCGTATCGAAGGCGGCGAACGCGTCGTCAACGAAATCATCCCCGACGCCGGCTCCGTGACCCATGCGCGCGAGCACCTGCCGACGAATGAAGGTCAGGTCGTGCGCCATATCGGGGTGCTCGCGAAGAACGCGTTTGCGGATCCGGGCGGTGGACTCGGGCGGATGCTTGTCGGTCACGGCCGGCACGTGCGTTTCCAGCCACCCGCGCAGCACGAGCTCCGCACGCCGTATCACCGGGCCTATCGCCCACAGCGTGTCGTCGAGATCCAGCGTTATAGCGCGAATGTGCCGCATGACTTGCCCGGCATCGTCAAAGGTCCGACTATTGTCGACGCTTTTTCAACGCAAATCGACCGGGAAGAATTCATGAAGTATTTGCACACGATGGTCAGGGTAACGGACATCGATGCCTCGCTGCGATTTTACTGCGACGCGCTGGGGCTGCAGGAACTCAAACGCTACGAGAGCGAACAGGGACGCTTCACGCTGGTCTTTCTCGCCGCCCCCGGTGATGAGCAGGCCCAGGTTGAGCTGACGTACAACTGGGATGCCGAGGACTACGGCGAGGGCCGCAACTTCGGCCATCTCGCGTACCGCGTCGACAACATCTACGCCACCTGCCAGCGGCTTGCGGATGCCGGGGTCACCATCAACCGGCCGCCGCGGGATGGTCATATGGCGTTCGTTCGCTCTCCGGACAACATCTCGGTGGAGCTGCTGCAGGCCGGCGACGCACTGCCGCCTGAGGAGCCGTGGGCCAGTATGGAAAACACCGGCCACTGGTAAGACATGCGCCGTCTATTGGCTGGGCATTAGCGGCGGCAGCAGCTCACCGCCGTCGCCGCGGCTGTCGGCCTTGATCACCCGAAGCGCACGCAGCGCCTTCGCGAGCGCGAGACCGTCCCAGGCGTTGTCGCCCGGGGCGTATCGGCTGCGCGACAAGGCGTTCAGTTCCGCAGCCAGCGGATCGTGGACGCGTGTGGCAATGTCACCGATGCTGCGTGGCGCATTATTCGGCCATTCCAGGCGCGCCCACTCCAGCATGGCGGATTTTACGCGTGCCGCATCACCGGATTTCGCGGCGCTGCGGGCATCCTTGAGAAGCGCGGACTGCTGCTTGTAAATCGGCGGCGGCTCCGGCGCTTTCTCGTCGCGCGTCGGTCGTGACGACCACCACCAGGCGAGCATCGTCAGCGCCCAGGCAGCACCGAGGAACTGCGCAATCATGCGCCAGAACGGTGACTCGACCACGTTGACGGTCGCCGGCGCTGCGACTTCAGTGACCGCTTCGGGCACGGCGGCAAACACATCGTCGGCCGGCAGTACGTCGAACTCACGGCCCGGCAGGCGAGCAACCTGCCATTCACCGGTCTCGAGGTTAAACCACGGCAGCTCCAGATCCGGCAGCGTCACACGGCCCGGATCGACGCCGATCAGCGCGTACTGGTCTTCCCGCACGCCGCGTATTCCGGCGGACTCAATCTCGCGACTCAGCTCAGGCTTGTCCGCGTAGACGTTGACGCTTTGTGATTCAGGCGGCTCGATCACCGGGATCTGTGTTTCGAGCTGACCGAGTGCAGTGATCGTGATGCTACGGGTTACCGGCTCGCCGGCGACCAGGTCTTGCGGCGGCTCGGACCAGTTTTCCGAGAGCGTGACATCCTGTGCCGGCAACCATACGGCGTTGGCGAATTCCGCGGGCGGCGTCGGGATCGGCTTGACGCTGATCGACTGCGGCTGGCTGGTAAACACCTTGCGGCCGGTGATCCGTCCGTCGCGCAATACCCGCGCCTCAAAGCGCGCCGGCGATATGTTGATGTCGCCGCTCTCCTGCGGGAACAAGGCGAACACGCGTTCGTTGACACTGTAGGCCTTGCCACCGAGCACGGCATCGTAATTGCTCTCACCAACGCCCTCGATCAGCACCTCAGCGCCGTCGAAGGTCGGGTCACGCAATGTCGGCTGACGGGTTGCCACGGCGCGGTAGGTCTTGATGCGGTAGAGGACCTGCGCCTGCACATAGGTTTCGCCAGTGTCTACCTCCGAGGTGATAAACACGTCGGCTTCACCCGGTGGCTGGTAGGTCGGTTCGATGACGTTGATCATCATTGGCTGCGAAGACTCGCCGCCCACGGTGATCGCCGGTATCTCCAATTCGCCGGCGCGCTTCGCCATCAGCTGCCACGACCAGGAATTACTCCGGCGGATCTGGCCGTTGACGATACTCGTATTTGACATGTCGCGCCGCGGACTGACGAGGAAGAAGTTTTCCTCCAGCGCGCGGGTGTCGGGTTGCGCATCCGTATTGGTGTCAATCGACACGGTCAGCGTGAAGGATTCGTTCAACTCCACGCGATTGCGATCAACTCTGGCGTCTACATCAGCCAGCGCGCTGGCGGCGACCAAACTCCCCGCCGCCAGAATAAGGAATCGTATTCCTGCCGTTACCACGGTTGCACCTCGTCGTCGGGCCACAGGCTGTTGCCATCCTGGTCCTCGCCCATCCTTTGATACTGATAGCGGAACTTGCGTCTGAGCAAACCGCCCGGGTCGTTCGGGATCCGGCGCAGCCACTGCTCCATGGCCTGTTCCTGTTCCTGCGCCCGACGCATCTCGGCGAGTTCGGCGGGCGACATCTGCTGTTCCTGTTGTTCCTCGGCAGCGCGCTGCAGTTCTTCCTGCATGGCTTGCATGTCGTCGTCCGACTCGGGCTCGTCGTTGCCCTGAGACTCACTGGAGTCCCCCTGGTCTGACGCGTTCTGTTCGCCTTCCTGTTCGCTTTGCTCGCCCTGCTGGTCCTCGGACTGCTCGCCGTCACCCTCGCCCTGTTCGGACTGTTGCTCCTGCTCCTGTTGCTGCTGTTGTTCCAGCAGCTCCTTGACCAGGTCACGGTTGTAGGCGGCGTCTTCGTCGTCGGGATCGAGCTCCAGAGCACGTTCATAGGCCTCGATAGCGGGTTCCAGCTGGCCGAGCTTGGTCAGCGCGTTGCCGAAGTTATACAGATTGCGTGCGTCCTCGCGTCCGGAGAATTGCGCAGCACTCTGTTCAAAGGCGTCTCGACGATAATTGGCCACGGCCTGCCAGTCCGGGTCGGTAAACAACTCGGCCGCGGTCGCCGCATCGCCGCTTTCCAGCGCACGGCGTGCCTGCTGATCCTTGGTCAGCCACAGGTCGTCCCACGGCGATGCGTGCACGGGCGTCGGTAACGGGACCACAAACACGAGCAGCAGCATCACCCAGCCACGGCGAAAGGCGAGCGCCGCGAGCGGCAACAACAGCAAAGCCAGCCAGGGGCCTTCCTCGCGCCACCGATCGGTTGCCATGGAACCATCCGACTCGGAACCCTGCGCCATAACCTCGCCGGACAGGATGTAGTCGAGATCGCGATTGTCAGCCGTCAGCCGTGCGTAGCGACCCCCGCCCATTTCCGCGAGGTCGCGCAGTCCGTCCTCATCGAGTTTGGGCACCACGATATTGCCGCCACGATCGGTCACGAAGCCACCGCCGGCCTTGGGGATCGGCGCACCTTCCGGCGTACCGACACCGAGGACAGACAGCGAAAACCCGGCCTCCTGGAGTTCGCGGGCGGCTCGCTCAGCCGGCGGCGAGATACCACCGTCGGTCATGAGCAGGACTTCGCCGTAGCTGACGCCTGCCTGCTCAAGCAGCTGCTGCCCCTTGTCGATCGCCGCTTTCGGGTAGCTGCCGCGGCTCGGCATGATGTCGGTCGACAGGCTGTTTACCAGCGATGTGATGGTGTCCGCGTCATTGGTCAGTGGCGTCACGGTGAAGGCGTTTGCGGAGTACACCACCAGCGCTGTTTGCCCGGTCTCGCGACGCTCCAGCAGGTCGAGGATCTTCAGGCGGGCGCGCGACAAGCGACTCGGCGCGACATCCTGAGCGTCCATCGAAAACGACATATCGATGGCCACGACCATGGCCTGGTCAGAGCGAAACACCGGCTGCTCGAGTCGCTCAAAGGCGGGCCCGGCGAGCGCCGCGCAGCCGATGCAACCGGCAATCGCCGTCAGCCACCACGCCAGCGTCGATGATTGCCGGGCTGACCCGGACAACACATGCGGAGCCAACGCAGGATCAATAATGTGTTGCCAGCTGCCCTCGCGAAGACTGCGCCGCGCCAGCATGATCGCGGCGGCGATCACCAGCGGCACGCCCCACAGCCATTCCGGGCGGATGAAATGCAAGGTATCAGGCATGCCGGACTCCTCGTCGCGCGGCCAGGTAACTCGACAGCAACGACGTGCATGCCAGCAACGCGGCGAGCGCGAACGACGCACCGAGCGGCCAGTAATACATCGACTTCACCGGGCGGAAGCCGGACTCCGGCTCCTCGACCGGCTCCAGTTCGTCCACCAGTCGGTAGATGTCCTGCAGGGTCGCCGTATCCGTTGCACGGAAATATCGGCCACCCGTCATGTCGGCGATCGCCGTCAAGGTTTCCTCATCAAGGTCGGCGGACGGATTCACGCTGGTGCGTCGACCGGTCAGCGTGTTGATCGTCATCGCGTCGGCACCGATGCCGATCGTGTAGATACGCAGGCCAATCTGCGCCGCCAGCTCGGCGGCCTTCAGGGGTTCGATCTCACCGGCCGTGTTGGCACCGTCGGTCAGCAGCACCAGCACCTGCTCATCGGCGTCGGCTTCCTGGTCGTAAATGCGCTTTACGGCCAGCGTAATGGCGTCGCCGATGGCGGTCTTCTCGCCCGCCAGGCCGATAAAGGCTTCGAGCAGCAGAATCTTCACCGTTTCCCGGTCCAGCGTCAGCGGTACCTGCAGGTAAGCGCGTTCACCGAACAGGATCAGGCCGATACGATCGCCCTCGCGGCGTGAAATGAAATCGCTGGCCACCGCCTTGGTCGCGGTCAGGCGGTCGACGTTGCGGCTGCCCAGTTTGAAGTCCTTCTGGTCCATGCTGCCGGAAAGATCGACAGCAAGCATCAGGTTGCGACCCGACACCGGTACGTCGAGTTCGTCGCCAATGCGTTCCGGTCGGGCCGCGGCCACCACCAGGAGAATCCAGGCGAACATGGCTGCCCAGGCCCGCCAGTTGAGGAGCTGTTCCCGCCCGGCTCGATCCTTCAGCACGTCGAACTGCGACAGGCTCGGTACCTTGAGCCCGGCCTCGTCGGCGACATCCGCTTCCGACATCGTCAGGCGAACAAGAAACGGCAGCGGCAGTGCCAGCAGCACCCAGGGCCAGGCAAAGGACATCATGTCCCGCTCCCCACCGGGGTGCGCAGTCGCAGCGAGACGGCGGCCAGCATGGCATCAACGTTGACATCGGAAGTGTCGGCCTTCGGGTTGCGATACGGCAACTCCAGCAGCGCGCGTCCTTCGCCCTTCGCGAACAGCGGCTGCGGCAGGTCGCGATCCAGCCAGTCGGCCCAGGCGTCGCCGGACAGGCCGGCGACCTCGTCTCGTGGCGCGTACGCCAGCATCGTGCGCCGAAGCAACTCCGACAGCGAGGTTCCCAGCATGACCAGGTTGCCGTGCGTCTGGTACTCCACCTTCGCCTGCTCCATCTGGCGCAGCGCAAAACGGCGGGCGCGGCTGGCAGACCGGTTTTTGAGAAACGCGCGTACACTCAGGACCAGCACGATGGCGACGATCGCAAGGATCACCCACCAGCCGGGCGCCAGCGGCCACCAGCTGATCTCCGGCGGCAGATGAAGGTCGCGAATCGGGATCTCGGTCGGGTTCATCCGTGCGTCCTTCGACCCAGGGCAGTCTGTAGCGCACTGACCGGATCGTCTTCAGTCGACAGCGGCATCAGGTGGATACCGTACCGCTGGCAAAATACATCCAGTTCATGACAACGCGATTCGTACGCGTTTGCGTAGTCGCTGCGTGCCGCACCCGCCTTGGTGTCGATCGCAAGCTCCTGGTCGTCGCCGAGCAGTCGGTAGCGACCGGGCGGCGGCAATTCCCGCTCGATCGGGTCACTGATGTTCACGGCCAACACTTCGTTGTGCCTCGCCACGCCGGACAGGTAAGACTGCGACTGGCGGTCGAGCCCTGAAAAATCACTGAACACGACAACCAGGCTGCCCGGACGCGCAATCCGCCGCAGCGCCGCCATCGCGCGAGACAGCCCCTGCCGGGACTCCTCCGCGGTCGCCGGGCCCGAGGTCCAGCCCTTGTGTTCGGCAAGCTGGTGCACAAACCGCAGCGCCGCCTGTCTGCCGAGCCTCGGCTTGAGCTCGTGGTGTTCAAAATCACCGAACACCAGGCCGCCAAGTCGATCGCCCCGGTGATGTGCGGCCCAGGCGATCAATGCCGCCGCGCGGCAGGCGTTCACGGACTTGAAGCAGCCGCGCGTCGCAAAATGCATGACGGCGCGCAAATCGACGACCACGAGGACGGGCCGCTCGCGCTCCTCGCGGAACAACTTGGTGTAGGCCTCGGTACTGCGTGCCGTCACCCGCCAGTCGATACTGCGCGGATCGTCGCCCGGCTGATACGGCCGGGATTCGTCGAACTCCATGCCGCGGCCGCGAAAGTGCGACACGTAGGCGCCGGTCTGCAGCGAATTCACGCGCACAACATCCAGCGCGATAGCTCGCGCCGGCCCGTTCAGTCGAATCAAACCACTCTGGCTGACACTGACCGGCGAGGCATTCTCCGGCATGTGGTCCAGCCGGATCACTACGGCACCCCGACTCCGTCAAGAATGCGTTCGATCACCGAATTGGCGTCGATGCCGTCGGCTTCAGCCTCAAAGCTCAGGACCAGTCGGTGGCGCAACACGTCGAAGGCGACGGCCTGGATATCTTCCGGGCCGACATAGTCACGCCCGTGCAGCCAGGCATGTGCGCGCGCAGCGCGGTCGATACCGATGCTCGCGCGCGGGCTCGCGCCATACAGGATCTGGCCGTCGAGGCTTTTGTCGACAGTGGCAGCATCGCGTGTCGAAGTGACGATATTGACGATGTAGTTTTCCAGCTCCTCGGACAGATGCAGGCGCAAAATCTGCTGCCGGGCATCCATGATCGAGGCGACCGACAGCAGCTCTGGCGGCTGGAATGCGTCACGGTCCTGCGCTTTGGCCTCGTCGCGGTTGAGTACGAGGATGCGGCGTTCGTCTTCCGGCGTCGGGTACTTGACCTGGACATGCAGCAGGAAGCGGTCGAGCTGCGCCTCCGGCAAGGGATAGGTGCCTTCCTGTTCGATCGGGTTTTGCGTTGCCATCACCAGGAACAGGTCATCCAGCGGGTAGGACTTCTCACCGACGGTGATCTGGCGTTCCTCCATGGCCTCGAGCAGGGCTGACTGGACCTTCGCCGGCGCGCGGTTAATCTCGTCAGCCAGGATCAGGTTATGGAACAGCGGTCCCTTTCGGAATTCGAACGTACCTTCCTGCGGACGGTAGATGTCGGTGCCGGTGAGATCGGCAGGCAGCAGGTCGGGCGTGAACTGCAGGCGGTGAAACTCGCCCTCGATACTTTCCGCCAGCACCTTGATCGCGCGGGTCTTGGCCAGGCCGGGCGCCCCTTCCACGAGCAGGTGGCCATCGCACAGCAGTGCGATCAGCATCCGGTTGATCAGGTGCGACTGGCCAACGATCAGCCGGCTCGCGTGCGCCTCCAGTTGTTGGAATTGTTCGACGACGCTCATCGGGTACTCCGTATTGCAGGGGCGTGCCATTCTAGTGATCGGACGTCTGCTGTCCAGCTGGCCGCAGACTTGAACAGCCCCTAGAATGGCACGGGTTTACGTAAAGATGGTCTGTGTGACCGAAATCGTCGCAAAACATTGCATCCAATCCGCCTGATTTTCGCAACGTCGGCGCTGCTGCTCTTGTCAGCCTGCAACGCCGACCCGGCTGAGCCGACGCCCGTCGTTGCCGACGCGCCGACGCTGGCGAACGTCGTTGTCGACGGCTGTCAGCTGTCAGGCAGCGTGTACGGCGCCATCGAGGGCGCCATCGCCTGGCGCTCCGATAACCTCAGCTGTGAGGGGATGCCGCGCCCCGGCGGCGAAGGCGCCAGACTGCGGTTTGCCGGTCCGCACCCGGGGGGGGACGGCACGCTGGCCGTTATCCTCGCGCTGCCCGCGCACACGCGGGACACGCTGTCGGAGTCCATCGACAGCCGCATCACGATTATCGAAGAAGGCAACGGCCGCTTTTTCGCCGCCAACGAGGTAGGCAGCTGCTGGATTGACATCACTGGCGTGACCGCGCTCGACGAGAACCGCGAGCTGACCTTGGGCAGGTTGTACTGCATCCGGCCGCTTGCCGAAATCAACGGCTCGTCATCGCTGACCCTGCCGGAACTCGAGTTCGCCGGCCTGATTGACTGGAGTGCCTCATGAGAGCATCGCTGATCCTGGCGCTGATGGCGCTGACGCCGATCGCCGGCGCGCAGGAGCGCAGTGACAACACCGGCCTTGATGCCGACTTCGACTCGACGGTGCTGGTGATCGATTCGGAGCAGGATGCCTGCCTGAAACTGTCGATCTACCTGGCGATTACGCCGGACCAGCGGCGCCAAGGACTAATGTTTATCCGCGAGTTACCGGAAGACACCGGCATGCTGTTCGTCTACGAACGCGAAGCGCTGTTGTCGATCTGGATGAAGAACACCTATATACCGCTCGATATCGTGTTCGTGGCATCGGACGGGACGCCGGTCAACATTCACCGCAATGCGCGCCCGCAAACGCTCGACTCAAGGCGCGCCGAAGAACCCGCGCGCTATGTGCTCGAAGTGAACGCCGGTGTCGCCGACACGCTCGGACTCGGCCCGGAGAGTCGTTTGATGGTCGAGTTAGTCGAGCACAGCGGCAATTGATGTTGCCAGGTGCTCGACGTTGTCGTCGTTTATACCGGCGACGTTGATGCGACTCGAATCAACCATGTAGACCGCGTGCTCTTGCTTCAGTCGGGCGACCTGCTCAGGGGTCACGCCGAGAAAGCAGAACATGCCTCGTGCACGCACCAGGTGGCTGAAATCACGACCCGGCGCCTTGTCCGCAAGCGCATCGTGAAGCAGGCGACGCATGCCGCTGATTCGGGTGCGCATGTCGGCGACTTCGCCTTCCCACTGTGCGCGCAAAGCATCGTCGCTCAAAATGATGTTGACAACAGCAGCGCCGTGATCGGGCGGCATCGAATACAGCGTGCGGACGATGGTGTTGCTCTGCGACTGCACACGATCGCGCGTCGCCGTATCGCGCACCAGGATGGACAAGGCACCGACGCGGTCGCGGTACAGCCCGAAGTTTTTCGAGCAGGAGTTACAGACGATCATCTCCGGCACGCGGTCGGCAAGCTCTCGAATAATCAGCGCATCCTCATCGAGGCCGCTGCCGAAACCCTGGTACGCCATGTCGATCATCGGAATCAGCTCACGTTCAACGATGATGTCGGCGATCGCCTTCCACTGCGACGCGTCCGGGTCGATACCGGACGGATTGTGGCAGCAGGCGTGCAGCAGCACGATGTCGCCGGCCGGGGCCTGACGCAGCGCCTCGAGGTAATCAGCCTCACGCAGCGAGTGCGTTTCCCGGTCATAGTAGGGAACCGTCTTCAGCTCGAGACCCGCATTGCCAAGCAAGGGAATGTGGTTTGCCCAGGTCGGGTCGCCCACCCAGACCGTCTTGCTCATACCCGCCTTCAGAATGACGCCGGCCGCCACACGCAGTGAGCCCGAGCCCCCCGGGGTCTGCAGCGTTACAAGGCGATCGGCCAGTGCAGCGTTGCCAAAGGTGAGCTTGAGCATCGCCGCGCTGAATTCCGCACTGCCCGCGGAACCGAGGTAGGTCTTGGTGGTCTGTGAATCGATGAGTTCCTGTTCGGCAACTTTGACCGTGGCCAGCACCGGGGTCATGCCTCCCGGTGTTTTGTACACACCGACGCCGAGATCGATCTTGTGCGACCGCGGATCGTTGCGGTGCTCTACCATGGTGCGCAGGATGGCGTCGGCTGGTGCCGCCTGCATGTGCTCGAACATCTTCCGTCTCCTCAGGGATTGCGCTGCAGTATCACCAACGAAAAACGCCGGCACAAGGCCGGCGTTTTGCAAACGAATGGTGTTTCGCAATCAGGCTTTCGGTGCCCACACCGAACACCAGCCGGCGGCCGCGACAAGCTTGCCCGGGAAAATCGGGCACGGACGCCAGGCATCACCCTCGGCACCCTGGATCAAGGCGCAGTTGGCGCAGGTCTGCTCAGCGGCGGGGTTGGGGCGGGTCGACGCATCAACCGTGCTGGCGTCGTGGACGTACTTCATCGCTACGGCCGTCGGATCGTCTTCCGCAACCTGCGGCAGGTCCTGGGCCATGGCTTCGCGCGAAGGCTGCAGCACCGCGCCGGCGGCGGCAACAGCGGACAGTTTCATAAACTGGCGACGTGTGCTCACTGGTAATCTCCTCGGGGATAGTTTGCTCGTGCGCGTGAAAAGGTGGAACCCGATCGCGCCGTGGCATTCTAAACCAAAACATAGACAGATCGTATACACCTGAACGCAAACAGAAACCGACTGAAACACCATTTAGTGTTGAGAATCATTTACATTTGGGCACTTACGCTGCCGGTCGTGGCCTCAGCAAGCGACGCGCATGACTACACCGTATACCTAGACAAATCTTTGACAACGTTGCGCGTCGAGGCGCGCTTCGCAGGCCCGGTGACCACCGTTCGGGCCGGCAGCAGCAACGCATCGCGATACCTGCAGTCCGCGACCGCGTGTGATCCGTCGCGCTCATTACGGGCCAGCGGGAATCGATTGCGGCTCCCGGCGGCCGGCATCCGCTGTCTGAGCTACCGCGTTGATCTCGCTGCCGCCGCAGCCGACGACCGACGTAACGGCGTGCTTTCCCGCGAGAACGTCGTCGTCAGCCCGCGCAACTGGCTATGGCGTCCCTCGCTGGACAACGGCAACGCAATCTCGATGCGCTTCGAACTTCCCGACTCCGTTCGGGTGTCGGTGCCGTGGCCGGAAACCGGCAGTAACGTGTATCGGCTCGCCGCGTCGCCCGGGTCCGGCAGCGCCATCTCCGCGTTCGGTGATTTCGTCGCCATGACCAGGCCCGCCGGCGATACCCACTTGCGCATCGCGCTGCTACGGGCGAACTCCGACTACGACTACACCGCCTTCGGTGACTGGCTCGAAGCGACCGCACAGAACATCCTGTTTGCCTACGGCCGCTTCCCTTACCCGGCACCGCAGATCGTTGTCGTGCCGGTGGGCGGCGCCGGCTGGAGCAGTCATAAGCCGGTGCCCTATGGCCGTGTCCTGCGGGACGGCGGCGAAGCGGTCGAGTTGTTTGTCAACCAGGAGGTCGAACTGCGGGCCTTCTACGAGGACTGGATAGCCACGCATGAATTCAGTCACCTCATGCTGCCGTATGTGACCACTCGCCAGCGCTGGGTCTCGGAAGGCTTCGCCCAGTACTACCAGAATGTCCTGCTGGCGAGAGCGGGCATTTACGACGAGCAAACAGCGTGGCAAAAACTCTACGAGGGCCTGGAACGCGGCCGCCGATCAGGGCCCGGCCTGTCGCCGAACGAGGCGTCGCGCGGCAATCGCAGGGCCGCCTTGATGAAGATGTACTGGAGCGGCGCCGCCATTGCGCTGAAAGCCGATGTTGAGCTGCGCCGCCGCTCAGGTGGCCGTGAGACGCTGGACAGCGTTCTCGGTCGCCTGCAGCAATGCTGCCTGCCGTCGGATCGCGTTTGGCAGGCCGAGGAGCTGTTCCAAAAGCTGGATACCCTGGTGGAGGAACCGATCTTTATGGGGCTGTATCGGCGCTATGCTGATGCACCGGGGTTCCCGGATTACGACGACTTGCTGAGCCGACTAGGGGTTGAAGAGAAAAGACTCGGCGTGTCACTGAACAACGCCGCCGTGTGGTCGGACGTCCGTCGTGCGATCACGCACCGCGATGCGCGCGACGTCACTTCGCCGGCTTCTTCGCTTTCTTCGCGGCCTTCTCTTCCTTGCTCTTCGGCGGCGGTGGCTCCTTGCCTTCGTACAACCAGTGCTCCACCGGCTTCTGCACGAATTTCGGAAACAGAATAAAGATCGCGACGAGCACGGCGATTCCCCACGGCGACTGCCACTGCAGCACCCAGACGGGCCACATGAAGGCGTACAGCGTGTTCATCAAGGTGTCGATCAAAAACTCGATAAGGAACGGCGGGATCTCCGACGCGAAGCTCTGCATGGCGTAGAGCTTGGGCACATCGTCGAACAGGATATCCATCGTCTCGAGATACAGAAAGGTGACTATAAAACCCATGGCGTAAGCACCACCACCGCGCAGTTCCCAGATTTTTCGGGACCATTTGCGAAACGCACCGTGCGCCGTGTCGGGAAGACCGCCCTTGCGGGTCAGTTCCTCACGACTGCGGCGCCCCAGGTGATTGACCCGCTCGCGCAGCGGGTTGGGTTTCGGTGCTTCGTCGGTCATTACCGCTTGTCGAGCTTGGTAAACTTCGAGCCTTCCAGCGTCAGGTTGTACATCAACCCCTTGGAACCGAACACAAACCCGACCACCGGGTCGCGAACGTTGTTAGAGTCGATCGACTTGCCCGCACCGACATCGATCAGGGCAACGGAGCCATCGATACCCACCTTCCAGCCGTCACTGTCGCGAAACTTCTTCAACGATTCCTGCGTCATAAAGATAACGATGATCGACTTCGCCTGCGCACCGAGCTGAAGCCCGAACGAACCGGCTGCGGTACTGTAGTAGTCGACGGTCTTACCGTCGACGCGAAGCGCGCCCTCGCCGTACTCGCCGCCGACGCCGATGCCGGCCTTCACCACGCGCGGGAAGATTAGGTAGCCCGCGGCCTGCGCCAGAAAAACCTCGGCGCCGTTGATTTCCTTTTGAAAGTCGGCGATCGCTTCATCCGAACGACGATCAATTTTGTCCGCCGACGTCGCAAACGCGCTGCCGGACATCAGGAGTAAAAGTATTGTCGAAATTAGCCGGTGCCTCATTGCCTGGCCTCCCTGTTCGATCTGTGGGTGTGAATTGTATCGGACACTCTTGCGGCGCAGGAAGTTCTCCATGTCATAGCGTCCCGACGGAGTGACTGGCTACGCCTCTGCAGCTTTACTCCACCGGAAGCCCTCTCTATGCTGCAGCCCCCCCCCGCGCCGGCCGACCCGCCATGCCCCAAAGCAAACGATTTATCCTGACGCTCGGCATGCTCACCGCGGTGGCCGCGCTCACTGTCGACCTGAGCCTCCCCGCCGTGCCGGCGATGGCGGCCGCCCTGCTGTCAGACATCTC
>JBCDJX010000062.1:0-21795 GCA_038747355.1 Pseudomonadota bacterium
CGGCGGCTGTGCGATGTAGACGTGTCCTCGCTCGATGAGCTCCGGCATCTGCCGATAGAAGAAGGTCAGCAGCAGGGTGCGGATGTGCGAGCCGTCGACGTCGGCGTCCGTCATGATGATGATGCGGTGGTAACGAAGCTTGTCGGGATCGAAATCGTCGCGACCGATGCCGGTGCCGAGTGCGGTGATCAGTGTGCCAACCTCCGCGGACGACAACATCTTGTCGAATCGTGCTTTCTCGACATTCAGGATCTTGCCCTTCAGCGGCAGGATGGCCTGGGTACGACGGTCTCGTCCCTGTTTGGCGGAGCCGCCTGCGGAATCACCCTCGACGAGGAACAGCTCGGACAGCGCCGGGTCTTTCTCCTGGCAGTCGGCGAGCTTGCCGGGCAGGCCGGCAATATCCAGGGCCCCTTTGCGGCGGGTCATCTCCCGGGCCTTGCGGGCCGCTTCTCGAGCGCGGGCCGCTTCGATGATTTTCGACACGATCGCCTTGGCTTCCGCCGGGTGCTCCAGAAGGAACTCTTCGAGACGCCCGGCCATCGCCTGTTCAACGATGCCTTTAATTTCAGATGAAACCAATTTGTCTTTGGTTTGTGACGAGAACTTCGGATCCGGCACCTTGACGGACAACACGGCCGTCAGGCCCTCGCGTGCGTCATCGCCGGACGGCGAGAACTTGTCTTTCTTGCCGGTCATCTCTTTTTCTATGTAGGCGTTCAGCGTCCGCGTCAGGGCGGAGCGGAATCCGGCAAGGTGCGTACCGCCATCGCGCTGCGGAATGTTGTTGGTGTAGCAGAACATGTTTTCCTGGTAGCCGTCGTTCCACTGGAACGCGGCCTCCACACCAACGTCATCCTGCGTGGTGGTGAAATGAAACACCGTCGGATGAATGTGGGACTTGTTGCGGTTCAGGTGCTCGACGAAGGCGCGGATACCGCCTTCGTACTCGAAAAGGTCTTCCTTGTCGGTCCGCTCATCGACCAGGCGAATGCGGATGCCTGAGTTCAGGAACGACAGCTCCCGAAGGCGCTTGGCGAGCACGTCGTAGCTGAATTCGATGTTGGTGAAGGTGTCTGCGCTGGGTTTGAAGCGCACCGTGGTGCCGGTTTTCTGTGTGTCGCCGACGGCGGCCAGCGGCGCCACGGGCTCGCCGTGACGGTATTCCTGCTGGTGGGTCTGGCCGGCCCGGTGAATCGTGAGCACCAGCTGTTCGGACAGGGCGTTGACGACCGAGACACCAACGCCGTGCAAGCCACCCGACACCTTGTATGAATTGTCGTCAAACTTACCGCCGGCGTGCAGCACGGTCATGATCACTTCGGCGGCGGACCGCCCCTCTTCCGGGTGCATATCGACGGGTATACCTCGGCCATCGTCGGACACCGTCACCGATTCATCGGCGTGGATCGTTACGGTGATGACGCTGCAATGGCCCGCCAGGGCTTCGTCGATGGAATTATCGACGACCTCAAAAACCATGTGGTGCAAACCGGTGCCGTCATCGGTGTCTCCGATGTACATTCCGGGGCGTTTGCGGACGGCCTCCAGGCCCTTCAAAACCTTGATATTACTGGAGGTGTAGTCGTTATTGTCGGCCATGCCGTTCCTCAATCAGACAACCGATGCATTGTATCAAAACCCGCCCGAAATAGGGGCTTGTGACCGCCCGGAAATCGCTGCAGACCGGCCAAAAAGTGATCGATTTGACGGCGGGCTCTACGCGCTGAAAACCGTCGGGGCATTCGCGGAAGGGCACGGTGTTTCACGTGGAACACGGCAGGGTGATATCAGCCGGTTAACACACCGTGTTCCACGTGGAACACCGCCGGCTCAGACGGGAAATCGAGAACCCCCGGATCGAGACTGCTGACGACGAGCTGGCCGCCGAGCGAGAAGGCCTGTTGCATCAGGCGACGCAACGAGTCCCGATCCAGCTCCGCGGCAGGGTCATCCAACAACAACAGCATCGGCCGCTCGAGCAGGTCCTGCACCGCTTCGGTCGCCGCCAGTACCATGGCACTGGCGAGCAGCTTTTGCTGGCCCCGGGAAACCAGCCGTTTGGCCTGGCGATCATCAAAGCGCAGCTTGAGGTCGCCCCGATGTGGCCCGTAATGCGTGGTCCCGGTGTTCAGGTCTCGCTCCAGGCTGCTGTCTAACAGCGCCTGCAGCGATTCGTCTTCTGGCCAGCCCGGCTGATACGCAAATCCGACGCTGTCTCCAAGCAGCACGGCGCTGTGTTCAGCCAGCGCCGGTCGAAGTGTTTCAAGGGCCTGTTTACGACACTCGTCGACCCGCGCGGCCAGTTTGACGAATTCCTGGTCGAAACTGGCGAGCGTGCGAGCCGCTCCCGGCGTTCTCAGCGCCGCATTTCTCTGTTTCAGCGCCCGCCGGAATCGACGCCACTCATCGACAAACTGGTGTTCCACGTGAAACGCCACCCAATCCAGATAGCGCCGCCGGACATCCGGTGAGCCGGCAACCAGCTCGTGCACATCCGGATCGACGACCTGCACCGGCAACAACCTCGCCGCACTGGCCACGCCGATATCGCCTTCATCGGACGACCTCGCTTTATAGCCGTCCGCGCCGCCCTGAACGCCCAGCGTGACCTTTCGATCCCCGTCGAACACTTCGCCAAACAAGGTAAACGCCTTCTGGCCGTGCTGGATGACGCTCGCCGGCGGCGCCCCCCGAAACGACTTGCCTCTTCCCAGATACGCCAACGCCTCCAGGAAACTAGTCTTTCCGGAGGCGTTGCGGCCGTACACCAGGTTGTAGTCGGGGCTTAGCTCAACCTCGATGCTCGCAAAGCACCGAAAATGTTCCGCCCTGAATAACCGGACTGGCATCCATTTACAGCCTCATCGGCATAACGACAAAGGTACAGTCTGCGTTGGCCGGGTCCTTGATCAGGCAGCTGGAGTTGCTATCCACAACGGACAGGGTGACTTCGTCACCATCCACGCCACCAATGGCGTCCAGCAAATAGTTCACGTTAAAGCCAATTTCGATCTCATCCCCACTGTAGGCAACCTCGAGATCTTCCTCGGCTTCTTCCTGCTCCGGATTGTGTGCTTGCAGAATAACGGAGTTGTTGCGAATCACCAGGCGGATGCCGCGATATTTTTCATTCGACAGGATCGCTGTGCGCTGCAGCGCTGACTTGAACAGGGTCTTGTCCGAACTGAGCTCGTTGTCGGAGTCCTTGGGGATGACCCGCTCGTACTCCGGAAAACGTCCGTCGATCAGTTTAGACGTGAATCGAATCCCATCGAGTTGCACTCGAATGTGGTTAGCACCCAGTTCTACATTCACCGAGCCTTCGTCTCCCAGCAAGCGCTGTAGCTCGATGACACCCTTTCGCGGCACGATCAGCTGTTGTTGATCCAGTTTGCCGCCGTCAACTTCCGCCTGGCACAGCGCCAGGCGATGACCGTCGGTTGCAACGGCTCGCACATGCTGGCCGCCGGTTTCCAGCAGCATGCCGTTCAGGTAGTAGCGAACATCTTGCTGTGCCATCGAGAAGTGCGTCTTCTCGATGAGGCGAGACAATACGTCGTGCGGGATCTCCAACGTCTGATCTGCCTTGATATCGTCGATCGCCGGGAACTCGGCGGCCGGTAAGGTCGCCAGCGTGAAACGGCTCTTGCCTGCGCGAACCGCCATCTTGTCACCGCTGACGCTCAGCGTGACCGTCGCGCCATCCGGCAACGCTCGGCAAATATCCAGAAGTTTTCGGCCCGATACCGTGATCTCGCCGTCCGTCTCCGCGTCAATCTCGACCTGGGCCACAAGCTCCACTTCCAGATCGGTCGCCGTAACGGACAATCGGCCGTCACGAACAACCAGCAAAACGTTAGAAAGAATGGGCATCGTCTGGCGCCGCTCAACAACACCAATAACAGCTTGTAAAGGTTTAAGAAGCGTGTCCCTTGTCGCGCTGAACTTCATGATTCCACCTGTTAGTAAAACTTGGACATTAATATTTATTATTATTATTGGGCGGGCCCAAAGCTGTGGATAACCCTATTTTCCCAATAATTTTCAATAACTTATAGAGTTAAGGACCGTGCTGGAAAGCCGTGGGCGAATGATACATCGCCTGTGAACTGCCTGTGGATAAAAATCACCGCTAAAGTTATGCACAGGCTTTGCACATCATCCTGTCAGAGTTCTCAACAAATTCAAATAATCGTCATCAACGCGTTTTTCGGTCTCTCGCAGGGCCTCAACGCGGCGACAACCGTGCAACACCGTGGTGTGATCCCGGCCGCCAAACGCGTCACCAATTTCCGGCAAACTGTGATTGGTCAGCTCCTTGGACAAGGCCATCGCGAGCTGCCTTGGCCTCGCGATCGACCGGCTGCGCTTCTTCGACAGCAAATCGGCGACCCGTATCTTGTAGTAATCGGCAACGGTCTTCTGGATATTTTCGATAGAGACCAGGCGTTCCTGCATGGCAAGCAGATCACGCAACGCCTCTTTCGCGAAGTCCAGATTGATTGGCCGTCCCGTGAACCGGGAATTCGCCATGACACGGCGCAGCGCCCCCTCGAGCTCACGGACATTCGATCGAATCCGCTTGGCGATAAAAAACGCCACTTCCTCCGGCAATTCAATGCTGTCCGCTTCCGCCTTGCTCATCAGGATCGCGACCGACGTCTCAAGCTCGGGCGGCTCAATCGCCACCGTGAGGCCCCAGCCAAACCGGGACTTCAGGCGCTCTTCAAGGCCGCTGACTTCTTTCGGGTAGCGATCGCAGGTCAATACGATCTGCCGCTGACCTTCGAGGAGGGCATTAAACGTGTGGAAAAACTCTTCCTGCGAGCGATCCTTGCCGGCAAAAAACTGAATGTCGTCGATCAACAGGGCGTCCAGCGACCGGTACGACCGCTTGAACTCGGAAATCCGGTTGTGCTGCAGGCCCTTTACCATGTCGCCGACAAAGCGTTCCGAGTGTACGTAGGCCACTTTGGCGTCCGGCTTGCCGGCAATAATCGCATTGCCGACGGCGTGCATCAGGTGGGTCTTACCCAGGCCGACACCACCGTAGATAAACAAAGGGTTGTAACTCGTGCCCGGATTCTCGCCGATCTGTGACGCTGCCGCCCGTGCGAGCTGGTTGCTCTTGCCCTCAACGAAACTCTCGAACGTAAACGCCGGATTCAGGCGGGACACGACCGACGAAGCGGGCTTGCTCTCGTTGCTTTGCACGCGAGGCGTGGCGGCGGTCGCCGACCGGGAGCCGACCTCGATCGACAGGCGCACCGGCGCGTCCGAGGCGTCAACAATCGCGCTGATTTTTTCGACGTAATGGTCGTTTAGCCAGTCGACGACAAACCGGTTCGGCGCCAACAGCTTCAGCTCGTCGGGCTGTTCGATGGCTTGCAGCGGGCGGATCCAGGTATTGAACTGCTGCTCGGGAAGCTCGGCCTGCAGTTCCTTCAGGCAGTGATTCCAAAGCGACATCGACGTAGAAACCGGACCAGTGGCGAGAAAGACCCGGCAGTCTATACCCTGAGGAATGGCAAAACCAGAAGAAGCCGGCCGGCTGTCGAAAGCCCGCTGAAAAAGCCCGCGAACCCTTCTATTGACAGTGATTCGGGCTCCGCGTACCCTTGCCGCCCTTTCGTTTGGACGACCGTCACAGGGCCGTCCGGAACCCAGGATTCAAGGCTATGAAACGCACTTTTCAACCCAGCAACCTGAAGCGTGCTCGCACCCACGGTTTTCGTGCCCGCATGGCCACGAAGGCAGGACGTCAGGTCCTGAAACGTCGTCGCGCCAAAGGCCGCGCACGACTGACGCCGTAACGCGATACACAGCGCTATTACTACTGAACCGAGTTACCGGTTCCGGCGTAACAGCAGGCTTTTGAACGCGGCCGACTATGGCCGCGTTTTTGATAGGGCCAAACGAAGCCGGGACTCGTGGTTTACCGTGCTCTACCGGCCCCGCCAGGAAGGGCCGGCACGTCTCGGGCTCGCCGTCTCTAAAAAGCACTGCAAACAGGCCGCCCAGCGAAATCTCATCAAACGACTTATCCGGGAATCCTTCCGCCGACATCAACATGAACTGGCGGGCATGGATATCGTCGTGTTAAACAAGCCATCCACGCACAAGGCATCCCGGCACGATCTCCGCAGCAGCCTCGAGCGCCACTGGACACACTGCACAAGGGAACAACAGAAGGACCATGGATAACCAACGTCTCCTGACCTGGGGCCTGTTCATCATGATGGCCTGGTTTACCTACCAGACCTGGCAGCTCGACTACAACACGCCGGAACCGGTCGCGGTTGAGGCCGCAGACGGGCTCGCTGATGCGCTGCCGTCGCAGGAGCTCCCCGACGTTTCGAGTGACTTGCCAGAGGTCGACGGGGACACAAGCGAGGTCGCCGCCCCCGTTGAAGTCGCCACGGCGGCAGACGTTGTGCGAGTGACAACCGACGTTCTCGAGATCGAGTTCAGCACCGCCGGCGGCACGATGACCCGGGCGGTCATGCTGGACTACCCGATATCCAAGGAAAACCCGGACAACCTCATTACCCTGCTCGACCCGGGGCTTGAGAACTTTGGCGAAATCCGGATTGGCCTGCGCGGGGGCAACAGTCCGTCGCACACGGCGATCATGTCCACCGACGCACTAAGCTACACGCTCGACGGCGACCGGCTGAGCGTACCGTTTCGCTGGACCGGGCCGGACGGTGTAACGGTAACGCGCGAGTACATCTTCTCGCGCGGCAGCTACCAGGTTGACGTGATCCAAACCATCGACAACCGGGGCACAAGCACCTGGCGCGGCGACCAGTACGTGCAGTTGCTGCGGCGCTTCGATGAACCGGACCGTTCGATGTTCGACCCGGATACTTTCTCGTTCGATGGCCCGATCGTCTACGACGGTGAGAGTTCGGAAAAGCTCGATTTCGGCGATCTGTCGAAAAAAGGTGCGCATGAATACCGCACGAGCGACGGCTGGGTCGCGTCGATCCAGCACCACTTCCTGAATGCGATCGTCCCGGCAGCAGACGCCGAACACGTTTACCGCGTCGAGGTGGCCAACAACATCATGACGGCGAGTGCGGTCGGTGCGAAGTTGACCGTCGAACCGGGAGAGACGGCGTCGTTTACCGCCGGATTGTTTACGGGCCCGAAGCTGCAAAGCCAGCTTGAGCAGTTCGAACGGCGCCTGAACCTGACGGTCGACTACGGCATCCTGCACATGCTGTCGCAGCCGATGTTCTGGATGTTGTCGTTCGCCCACGACTACGTCGCCAACTGGGGCCTGGCCATTATCCTGGTCACGATTCTGATCAAGCTGGTGTTCTACAAGCTCACCGAATCCAGTGGCCGGTCGATGGCGAAGATGCGCAACCTGCAGCCACGCATGAAAGCCCTGCAGGACCGCTACAAGGACGACCGCCAGGCGTTGTCGCAGGCAATGATGGACCTGTACAAGCGCGAGCAGGTCAACCCGGCCGCCGGCTGTTTGCCGATCCTCGTGCAGATGCCGTTCTTCCTGGCGTTCTACTGGGTTCTCGTCGAGAGCGTCGAAATGCGACAGGCGCCGTTCGTCTTGTGGCTGACGGATCTGTCGGTTCGCGATCCGTATTTTATCCTGCCCCTGATCATGGGTGCGGCGATGTTCATTCAGCAAAAACTGAACCCGGCCCCTGCAGACCCGGTACAGGCACGCGTCATGCAGATCATGCCGATCATGTTCACCGCCATGTTCGCCCTGTTCCCGGCCGGCCTCGTGCTCTACTGGGCAACGAATACGATCCTGTCGATTGCCCAGCAGTGGAAAATCAACAAGGTGGTCGAACGCGAAGCCAAAGAAGCCAAGGCTCGCTCCGGCAACAAAAAGAGCAAGGCAAAAGACAAGAGCACCGAGGCAGAAACCGACACGGACAGTTAATCGCCTGATATCGTCAGGCCATGAACGACACCATCGCAGCGATAGCAACGCCACCCGGCCTGGGCGGAGTGGGCATTGTTCGCGTGTCCGGGCCCGACCTCGGTGGTTTCGTACAGCGGGTGTTCGGTGCCGCCATCGAACCGCGAAAGGCCGTCCTCAAACCACTTAGCGCAGGCGACGGAACGCCGGTCGACACCGGCCTGGTGCTGTATTTCGACGGCCCGGCATCCTTCACCGGCGAAGACGTTGTTGAGTTTCACGGCCACGGCGGACCGGTCGTTATGCAGCTCGCACTCAACGTCATGCTCGCCGCCGGCGCTCGCCGCGCGGAGCCGGGTGAGTTCACCCGCCGAGCGTTCGAAAACAACAAACTCGATCTCGCCCAGGCAGAAGCCGTCGCCGACCTGATCGCCTCCGGCACAGAAGAGGCGGCGAGGGCTGCGCTTCGCTCACTGTCGGGCGAGTTCTCTGCGCGTGTGCACGAGCTTGTCGAAGCGTTGACGCAGATTCGTATTTACGTGGAGGCGGCGATCGATTTTCCGGATGAGGAAATCGACTTTCTGTCGGATGACGCACTGACCCGGCGACTGGCTGGTGCTCGAGATCAATTCGATGCCCTGCTGACGACAACCCGCGGCGGGCGACGGTTGCGAGAAGGCTTCAATGTCGTCATCGCCGGCAAACCCAACGCCGGAAAATCCAGCCTCATGAATGCGCTGAGCGGCGATGACACCGCTATTGTGACGGCGATCGCCGGCACGACCCGCGATATCCTCCGCGAGACCATCAATCTGGACGGCGTTCTGGTGGAGCTCGTCGACACCGCCGGCCTGCGGGACGATGCGGGTGAAATCGAGGAAGAGGGTATTCGACGCGCGCGGCGTGCGATGGGCTCGGCGGACGCGGTGATCTGGCTCGTGGATGACCAGGCGCCGGTTGATGATTCACCCGACGTTGCTATCCCGATCATCGAAACCCGCAACAAAATCGACGCGTCGGGCGGCGACGCCGGTGAGCGAGGCGATGGATCGCTCGGCCTGTCGGCAAAAACCGGCGAAGGGCTCGATGCACTGAAGCGGCGGCTGGCAACGCTCGCGGGGGCCGGGCAAACCGGAGAGGGGACCTTTACCGCCCGTCAGCGCCACATCGATGCCATCGAGGCCGCTCGCGCGCATTTTGAGCTCGGCGTCGAGCATCTGCACGCCGCCCACGCCGGAGACCTGCTCGCCGAGGAGCTGCGCCTTGCCCAGCAGGATCTGGGCCTGATCACCGGTGATTTGCCCGCGGATGAGCTTCTCGGCCGGATATTTGCCGATTTTTGCATCGGCAAATAGCAAATCAGGAAAAAATCAGCCCCTCAACCGCCCTTCCACAGGGCAATCAGCCCGCCAACCGGCACTCTGACAAAAAACAACGGAGTCCGGCCATGCATCGTTCCTTCCTGTTTCTGTCCGTCCTGACCTCGGAGTCAAACGCCGAAGAATCCGCTTCCAGCGTCAACCACAGTCGTGCCAGCGACGTTAGTACGGTGAGGCCCGTCGATCTCACGACGACCGACGGCTCGACGGCAACGGTCAGGATTCTGTCATTTGACCACGACGGCATGCAGGTGAGTTATGACGACGGTCGCGTCCGGCGAGTGAGCTACAACGACATCGACTCTATCCGCTGCGCCCGCGTTCGGTCTGGCATTCGCGTTATCGCCGTGGGCTCGGAGCTCGCGATTTTGACCAAGGCCGGTCCCTACGGCGTCCAGTTGGGCGCCGTCCATTAGCAGCAAACAGGGGAATCACCATGCACGGACTCATCGGCGAATTTATGGCATCTGACCCTGTTCGGGGCGTGATCGCCATTGCGGCCTTTTTCGCGATGCTGGCGATACTTCGCTGCCTGTCGGGGCTCGCGATCTTCGGTCGCGACGAATGAGCGTCAGCCGAGCAGGCCTTCGCGGCGGTACAGCCTCGCGCTGATCGCCATCAACAGAAGGCCAATGCCGAGCGTTGTCACCACCGAAACGGCGATATTGATCGGCACAACCGGTTCGTTCTTGATCATGTCGACCAGCAACAGATGCTGACTCAGGCTCGGAATGAACATGAATTCGAATTTCGGCCGGACCTGCAGGATGCTCACGATCATGATCGGCAGGGTTGGCGCAAACAGCACCGCGCTGACCCAGGTCTGTGCTTCCTTGTAGCTCTTCGTAAACGACGCGACCAGCGTCATCAATGAGGCGCCGACCAGCATAAACGGTGCCAGCAGGAAGAAGGCCGCGACCGCGGCAAGCGGCCCGAAATTCGGCGTCATGCCGAGTTTTTGCAACGGCAGGAAGCCCAGCGCCACGACGAACGCGGCGATGCTCAGCGCGAGCGACAGCGACATATACACGCAGGCCGCGAGGATTTTGCCGATCATCAGCTGGTCACGGGTGACCGGCAACGACAGCAGCGGTTCCAGCGAACCACGTTCGCGCTCACCGGCCGTCGAGTCGATGGCCAGGTACATGCCGCCGATCAGCATCGCAAAGATAAAGAAGTAGGACATCATGCCCAGCAGGATGCCGGAGCGACCGGACGGGGTTGAAACATCCACCTCGTCCACGTTCAGTGGTCGCATCACCATCGGACTGACGCCGCGCGCGAACAGGCGCATGGACGCGATCTGACCGCTGTATTCGCGGATCGCACCGCGCACGCGACGCATGTCGCGACTGGCGTCCTGGTTGGCTTCGTCCGAGAAAATCTGCACACGGGCCGGTTCGCCTTCCGACAGCTTTTCGCCGAAGTCCGGGTCGATGCTCAAAACGACGTCCTGCTCACCGGTTTTCACGGCGTCGATGGCCGCCGCGGCATCAGCGGGGCCGTCGATAACATCGATGTTTCGCGTCGCCAGGAAGTTAACCAGGTTGGGGGCGTGTTCAGCGCCAATGACCGGCACCTCCAGCACCGACTCCGACGACGACAGCGCGCGGTCGATCGACATGTTGATCACCACGCCGAACAGCAGCGGACCAAACAGCGGTCCCATGATGATCGCGGTCATCAGCGTTCGCCGGTCACGCAGGTTATCCAGCACTTCTTTCTTCAAGACGGCGAGTATGGTTCTCATTCGGCGGGCTCCACGGTAGAAATGGCCTGCACAAACGCATCTTCGAGATCCTCGCAACCGGTGCGATGGCGAATGGTCTCCGTGCTGCCCTGTATCGCGACCTTGCCGGCGGCGATGATAACGATGTCGTCACACAGTGCAGCGACCTCCTGCATGATGTGCGAGGAAAACAGCACGCAGCGCCCGGAGTCTTTCAGCTTCAGGATAATGTCGCGCAGCGAACGGGTCGCCATCACGTCGAGGCCGTTGGTCGGCTCATCGAGAATGACATTGTGGGGGTCATGCACCAGGCTTCTTGCCAGCGCGACCTTGGTGCGCTGACCCTGCGAAAATCCCTTGGTCTGCCGATCGGCAAAATCAGAGATCTCGAGCTCCTCGATGGTCGCCTCCGTGCGCTCGGCAATCGTGTCTTTGTCGAGTCCGCAGAGCCGCGCGTAGTACTCGATATTCTCGCGCGCGGTCAGGTGCGGATACAGGCCGGCACCGTGCGGCAACGCACCGACGCGCTTTCGCGCCTCCAGCGAGTCCGTGACGACATCGACACCGTCGATCGTCGCGTTGCCGGAATCCGGCTTGATGACGGTGTACAGCACACGCAGGGTCGTGGACTTGCCGGCGCCGTTTGGACCGAGCAGGCCGGTGATTTTGCCGTCGGGCGCACGGAAGCTGACGCCGCGAACGGCCTCGACCTTGCCAAACGACTTGGTGATGTTGTCGACAGTGATCATTGCGCGGGCCCCGTGGAGTCGATGAAAAACGGCATAACGTGAGTGCGCTCCTGGTAGCAGGCGTCGTCGACCACGCTGACATCGGCGGCTTCGACGAAGCTGGCGAGCAGCTGCGGCATGCAGCTCACTGCGACCTGGCCGTGTCCCTGGTTGATTCCGACGATGTGCCGCGCATTGGGCAGCTCGGCAATCGCGCGGTCGGCGTATTCGGGCGGTGTTATCGGATCGACATCCCCGGACAGCGCGAGCACCGGCACATCAACGGTCAACAACTCACGCAGGTCATCATCCAGAAAGCCGTCCGGCCAGACGCTGCACATGATCTGCAGCGCGCTGTATTGGGTTGGCCCCATATACGTCTGCTCGAGACGCGACGCATCGAAGTTCATCGACGCGTAAAACGGTGCGTCCTCGGTGCACATCACGGAGTTGTGCATGCCGATGGCGAGCGCCTCGGCCAGCGAACCCACGACCATCTGCATTGACGCGGCCATCGGCGTGTAGTTGCCGTTCGCCGCGTTGTGGATCATCAACGGCAGCAGTGCCAGTGAGTCCGGCTGGTACAGCATCAGGCGAACAGCGGCCGCCAGCTCGTCGTGCCCCAGCCTGACCTCGTCCGGGCGCCCCGTCACCGGGTGCAGCATGTTGACCGATCTCGGGTTTTGCTTGAGGTCTTCGACGAGGATGTTGAACTCCTCTTCGAGGTTCGGGAACGCCTCGGCGCAGGCGCTGTCTTCGGCGCATCGGGCAAATAACTGGTCAACCGCGCGTTGCGATTCGATCGCGATGTCCGGGCCGAGCGGCAGGTCGGGTGGCACGACGCCGTCGATGATGACGGTGCGGGTCGTTTCCGGATAACGGCGGGCGTAGTGCTGGGCAACACGGCTGCCGTAGGAGACGCCATAAATATTCAGCGACGGGTAGCCGAGCGCCTCGCGCACCGCCTCGATATCCCGCACCGCCACGCTGGTCGTGAAGAAGCGGGCATCGTGCGGCAGCTGTTCGAGGCACTCCCGCGTCAGTTGTCGGGTTTCTTCGTCGGACAGCGCGGTAGCGTCGATGTCTTCGTTGGCCGGGCAGGTCATTGGCGACGACTCGCCGGTGCCGCGTTGATCGATCAGCAGGATGTCACGGTTCCGGCGAAGCGGTTCAAACGCACGCCGCTGTGTCGCGTACATCTGGATTGTGCCCTGACCCGGTCCACCGGCGATGGGCAGGACCGCGTCTGGCATCGGGTCGAGGTCCAGCGCCGGGATGACGGCAACCTTCAGCGTGATGGTCGCGCCGTCGGGGTCGTCCGGGTTTTCCGGTCGCGTCATCGTGGCGCAGCGCGCGTTGATGCCCTGGAACGACGTGCCCGCCGAAATGCGGCAGTCCTCGAGCTCCAGTGTTGCGTCCTGCGCGTTGGCCAGTGCGGGTAGCACAAGTAATAAAGCGATCCAGCGTTTCATAAGTATCCAGCCCTTCCAGCAAGCGGGCGCTATCTTCCCGGTGTGGACAATTTAAGTAAAGCGTTGTGGCGGTTGCTGCCACCACGAATTACAATGCCGCCCCGCGAAAACTGGCGAATTTTTAACCACCTGGAACGCAACGAAATGCGCTATGACGTCATCATCATCGGCGGCGGACACGCCGGCACGGAGGCCTCACTGGCCGCCGCGCGGACCGGTGCGCGGACGTTACTGCTGACCCATCGAGTCGACACGCTGGGGCAGATGAGTTGCAACCCGGCGATCGGCGGTATCGGCAAGGGCCATCTCACCAAAGAGATCGATGCCCTCGGCGGCGCCATGGCGGAAGCCATCGACGAAGCCGGCATCCAGTTTCGTACGCTGAATGCCAGCAAGGGCCCCGCCGTGCGTGCCACGCGCGCGCAGGCCGACCGAGCGCTGTACCGCGACGCGATCCGGTCGCGACTGCAGGCCTGTGAAAGCCTGACCATCGTCGAGGCGTCTGTGGACGACCTCATTATTTCTGGCGATCGCATTCGCGGCGTTCGCACCGCGGCCGGCGAGTCTTTCGAGGCGACGACCGTCGTACTCACCACGGGGACGTTTCTCGGTGGACGCATTCTGGTCGGCGATCGCGAAACGCCCGGCGGTCGCGTCGGCGACGCGCCGTCAATCGCGCTGGCCGAACGTCTCCGAAACCTGCCGTTTCGCGTAGCGCGCCTGAAGACCGGTACGCCCCCGCGACTGGACATGCGCTCACTGGACCTGTCGGTTATGGCCGAGCAGCCGGGCGATACACCGACACCGGTGTTCTCGTTCATGGGGCGTCGCAGCCGGCATCCAAAGCAGATCTCCTGCTACATCACGCACACCGGCGAGCAAACGCACGACATCATTCGTGCGGCGCTGGATCAGTCGCCGATGTATTCCGGCCTGATAGAAGGTGTCGGTCCGCGTTACTGTCCGTCGATCGAAGACAAGGTCGTGCGCTTCGCCGATCGCACCAGCCACCAGGTGTTCGTGGAGCCCGAGGGGTTGAGCACGAATGTGGTCTACCCGAACGGCATTTCCACCAGCCTGCCGGCCGATGTGCAGAAGGCCCTCGTGCACTCCATTCGCGGGTTCGAAAAGGCGGAGATCACCCAGCCCGGTTACGCCATCGAGTATGACTACTTCGACCCGCGCGACCTGAAAGGCACGCTGGAGACGCGGTTTGTGTCCGGCCTGTTCTTCGCCGGCCAAATCAACGGCACGACCGGCTACGAAGAGGCCGCTGCGCAGGGCCTGATTGCGGGCCTCAATGCCGCACGCCTGGCGCGCAGCGAAGAGGGCTGGTTCCCGACCCGCCAGCAGGCCTACATCGGTGTGCTGATCGACGACCTGATCACACGCGGCGTCAGCGAGCCCTACCGCATGTTTACCAGCCGCGCGGAGTACCGCCTGACCCTGCGCGAGGACAATGCCGATTCTCGGCTGACACCGATCGGTCGCGAACTCGGACTGGTCGGTGAGGAGCGCTGGTCGCGGTTCAACACCAAGCTTCAGCGTGTCGCGGCGGAGCGCGATCGGCTCGACGGCATCCTGGTGCGTCCGGCGGACCTGCTGGACCACGAACCGCTCGACCTGAAACGGGAGGCCCGGGCATCCGAGCTTCTGCGTCGCCCCGACGTCGACCACGAAACCCTGCGCGGGCTGACCGCCGTGGGCCCGGGTGACGTTTTCGATGGCATAGACGACGAGTTGCGCGAACAGGTTGTGCTGGATATCGACGTGAGTGCCCGCTACCACGGCTACATCGAACGCCAGGCGCGTGAGATTGAAAAGCAGGACAAGCAGGAGTCGCTGCGCCTGCCCGAAGACATCGACTACGCCGCGGTAGACGGCTTGTCGAACGAGGCGCGCCAGAAACTGCAGGCAGCGCGGCCACTGACGGTGGGACAGGCGTCCCGATTAGAGGGAATGACGCCGTCTGCGGTATCGTTGCTGCTGATCCACATGAAAAAGCGCGGGCTGCAACACACCGCCTGAACTAGACTAACGACCACGACGTCGCTTAATTCAAGCCGGGCCGCAACACGCCCTGATCGCCTATGAAATTCAAAAGACTCATGCTGGCCGTGCCTTTTGCGCTGCTGGTACTTGTTCTTTCCCTGTCGGGCTGTGAGCAAGAGGAAGCGCCGACCGAGGACCTGTCCGTTCTCAATCGGGCACTGAACTCGGAACCGGACTCGCTGGATCCGCAACGCAACCGAAGTGTTCAGTCTGCCGACGTACTGCGCGATATTGGGGAGGGCCTGCTCGGCTACGCAGCGGACGGCAAGCTGATACCGGCCAGCGCGGAGAGCTGGAGCGTTTCTGACGACGGCCTCGTTTACACCTTCACCTTACGGGACACGCTCAAGTGGTCGAACGGCGACCCGGTCACGGCCGAGCATTTTGCTTTTGCGCTGCGCCGCCTGGTGGACCCGGCAACGGCGGCGTTTTACGCCGAACAGGTCAAGATGATCGTCAACGCGTCGGCGATCACGGCCGACGGTGAGCCGGTGGACTCGCTGGGTGTGAAGGCGCTGGATGCGCGCACGCTGGAGATTCGCATCGACCAGCCGACGCCCTACATGCTGTACCTGCTGACGCACCCCAGCACCTTCCCGGTACACCCCGACTCGCTGCAGGCACATGGCGAGAACTTCACCGACCCGGGCAACTACGTGAGCAACGGCGCCTACCGGCTGGAAGGCCGTGAGGCGAGTTCGGTCATTACGCTGCGCCGCAACGAACAGTTCTGGAATGCGGACAACGTCGCGATCGATCAGGTTCGCTGGCATATCGTTGTCGATGAGATGAGCGAGATTAATCGCTATCGCGCCGGCGAACTGGATATGACCTCGACCGTGCCGTCGCCGTTTTTCGAAGAAGCGCGGGTAGAGTTTCCCGACGAGCTCAAGGTGGCACCGACGCTCAGCGTGTACTACTACGGTTTCAACGTGACCAAGCCACCGTTCAAGGACAACCTGGCCCTGCGCCAGGCGCTATCGATGGCTGTCGATCGCGAGAAGCTTGTCGAAACCATCACAGCGCGCGGCGAGCTGCCGGCGTACAGCTGGGTCCCGCCCGGCATCGAAAACTACGAGTCCCCGGTGTTTTCCTACGCCAAGCTCACCCAGGAAGAGCGCAACAAGATTGCGAAGCAGCTGTACAGGCAAGCGGGCTACAGTGAGGAAAACCCGGCCGAAATCGAGTTGCGCTACAACACGTCTGACGTGCACCGGCGCATCGCCGTGTCGGTCAGCTCGATGTGGTCCGACGTGCTCGGCGTGGAGACCAACCTCATCAATGAAGAGTTTCGCGTGTTGGTGCAAAACATGCGCGAGCGAGAGGTCACCCAGGCGTTCAGGTCCAACTGGTCCGGTGACTACACGGACGCCGTCACTTTTTTAGGCATTATGGCGCCGGGGGCGACCTGGAACCTGCCGGGCTACGACAGCGCCGAGTTCGGTGAGCTGATGGAATCCGCTGCGCGGCAGGTTGACCTGGACGCGCGCCGGCTTTACCTCGAGGAGGCAGAGCGCATCCTGCTGCGTGACCACCCGGTACTGCCCTTGTATTTCTACGTCTCCAAGCAACTGGTCAAGCCGCGCGTTCTGGGTCGGCAGGACAACCTGCTGAATTACCATTACTCTCAATACCTGAGCCTCGCCGACACAGAGGAATAAGGTGCTGCGATACACGCTGGGGAGACTGCTCGGCGCGATACCCACCGTCTTGCTGGTCATCGTGCTGGCCTTTGCGCTCGTGCGCGCGGCTCCGGGCGGCCCGTTTGATGCGGAACGCGTCGTCCCGCCGGCCACCGAGGCCCAGCTTCGGGCGTACTACAACCTCGATGCCCCGCTCCCCGAGCAATTCTTCGACTACCTGGCCGGTTTGCTGCGCGGCGACTTCGGGCCGTCGTTTCGCTACACCGACCAGACGGTCAGCGAGTTAATCGCCAGCTCGTTTCCCATTTCGATGCTGTTGGGCAGCCTTGCGTTGCTGCTGGCGCTTTTGGTCGGCGTGCCCGCCGGCATCCTGGCCGCGCTGCGGCCAAACACGCTCACCGACCGGCTGGTGATGGCGTTGGCGATGAGTGGCATCTCCATTCCGGTGTTTGTCTTCGCACCAATCCTGGTGCTGGTTTTCGCCGTGCACCTGAACTGGTTTCCGGCGGGCTGGAGCTCGTCCGGCGGCATCAGCCGGATGGTCCTGCCGGTGGTGGCGCTCGCCCTGCCGCAAATCGCCTATGTTGCTCGGCTGTCGCGAGCGAGCCTGATCGATGTCCTGAACAGCGATTTCATCCGCACCGCCAGGGCACAGGGCCTGAGCGAGGCGTCCATCATCCGCTACCACGCACTGAAACCGGCCATGTTGCCGGTCGTCTCCTACCTGGGTCCGGCGGTCGCCATCGTGCTGACCGGCTCCGTGATTGTTGAAGAGGTGTTCGGCGTGCCCGGCATCGGCCAGTATTTCGTCCGCGGCGCCCTGAATCGTGACTACACGCTGGTGCTCGGCATCGTGATTTTTTATGCGGTGCTGATCATCGTTGCGAATCTCATCGTCGACCTTGTGTACAGCTGGCTGGACCCGCGGATAAGGAACGGCTGAGGTGTTGATTCCCGGATTGCCCGAACACCGCGTCGTCAGGTTCAGTCTCGGCCTGCTGCTCGTCATCGCCGTCGCTGCGGTGGTCGGTCCGTGGATGAGTCCGCACGACTACACGGCCGTCAACTTCGACGCCCTGAAGCGCCCGCCGTCAGCGGAACACTGGTTTGGCACTGACGATCTGGGTCGTGACTTGTTTGTCCGCACCATGATGGGCATTCGCGTCACGCTCATTGTCGCGGTCGTCGCCAGCCTGGTCAGCCTGGTCATCGGCATCCTGTACGGTGCGATCGCCGGGCTCATCGGTGGTCGCGTCGACGCTGTGATGATGCGCCTGGTAGACGCGCTGTTTGCGCTGCCGTTTGTGTTCTTCGTCATCCTGCTGGTGGTGGTCTTCGATAACAACTTCTACCTGGTCTTCCTGGCGATCGGTGTTGTGAACTGGTTGGACATGGCGCGCATCGTACGCGGCCAGACCTTGAGCCTGCGCGAAAGGGAGTTCGTGGATGCCGCGCGACTCGCCGGTGTCGGCACGCCCGGCCTGATCGTGCGGCACATTGCGCCGAACCTGATCGGCGTCGTAATTGTCTACCTGACCCTGTCCGTACCGCAGGTGATCCTGATGGAGTCGTTCCTGAGCTTCCTGGGTCTCGGCGTCCAGGAGCCGCAAACTTCGCTCGGCGGGCTGGTCGATATCGGTGTCAGTCAGCTGGAGACGGCCAGCTGGATCCTGTTGATACCGGCGGCGGCGCTCGCCGTGATCCTGATGTGCTTCAACTTCCTGGGCGACGGCCTGCGCGACGCGCTCGATGCCCGGTCGAGGGCGTCATGAGCCTGCTCGAGGTCGACGGTCTCAGCGTGGTCTACGGCGAAAAGGCGGTCGTGGACAATTTGTCATTCCAGCTGGACCGTGGCGAGTCGCTGGGTCTCGTCGGCGAATCGGGGGCCGGCAAAACCCAGGCTGCGCTGGCACTGATGGGGCTCGCACATCCGGCGGCGGACGTTCGTGGTGACATTCGATTTGACGGCCAGACACTGACGGGCCTGTCCGAACGTGAGCTGAACCGGGTGCGCGCCACGCGCATCGCCATGGTGTTCCAGGACCCCTTGCAGGCCCTGAACCCGTATGTGCGGGTCGGCGACCAGCTGGCACGCATCCTTATCGAGCACCGTCTTGCTGACGGCCGCGTTGCGCGCGACCGGGTGATTGCGATGCTGGAACGCGTCGGACTGGCACATCCGGAACGCCAGTTTTCCGCGTTTCCGCACGAGCTGTCCGGCGGAATGCGCCAGCGTGCGATGATCGCGGCCGCGCTGGTGACCGAGCCGGACGTGTTGATCGCCGACGAACCGACGACGGCCCTGGATGTCACCGTGCAGGCGCAGATACTCGAACTGCTGGAAGCGCTGCGGGACGACACGGCGCTGTTGCTGATCACGCACGACCTTGGTGTCGTGTCCGGGCACTGCGAACGCACACTGGTGATGTCCGGTGGGCAAAAGGTCGAAGAAGGCAACACGCGCTCCTTGTTCTTGTCGCCCTCTCATCCACACACCCAGGCGATGGTGGACGCTGCACCGCGTCTGGGCGCGGTGCCGTCGCCACCACGACCCCGGACGGAGCCGGTGCTCAGGACCAGCGGGCTCGATGTCGACTACGGCGAGCACCGCGCCGTGCAGTCCGCCGAGTTGACCCTGTTAAAAGGCGAGACATTGGCGATCGTCGGTGAGTCGGGCTCGGGTAAGTCCAGCCTGGTGAGAGCGGTGCTCGGGCTGTTGCCGGCATCGGCGGGTGAGGTGGTTTTTCTCGGCCGTCGGCTCGGCGAGTCGGTGGCGGAGCGCCGCGGGATGACGCTGGTTTTCCAGGATCCGATTGCATCCCTGAATCCGCAGATGCGTGTCCGCGACTCGGTCGCCGAGCCCCTGCGCGCGCGCGGGGAGGCCGACGTGAAGCAGCGGGTCATCGACATGCTGCAGCGAGTCGGACTGGATGAGCGTTTCCTCGAGCGCTACCCGCACCAGCTTTCGGGTGGCCAGGCGCAGCGCGTCGCGATCGCGCGCGCCGTGATTACCTCGCCCGACGTGCTGGTCTGCGACGAGGCGGTCGCGGCGCTGGATGGCCGGGTACGCCGACAAATACTGGAGCTGCTGTCGTCACTGCAGGCCGAAACCGGTTTGTCGATCGTGTTCATCTCCCACGACCTTGCGACGGTCGAGGGCTTCAGCCATCGCGTGATGGTGATGCACGAAGGCCGGGTGGTGGAGGTGGCAGACGCCACCGAGCTGTTCGCCAGGCCGGTGCACGCGCAGACGCGCGCTCTGCTGGCCGCGGTGCCGAGTCCGGACCCGGCCGCCTGAGTTTATGGCCGGCGCGGGGCCGGCCATCCGTCGCGTCGCGTGTCGACTAGCTGCCCGGTTCGGCCGGCATCGGCAGGGGCAGCGGGAACGGTGCGCCGTTGATCGTGACGAGCCCTTTCTCGTACTGCGCGTCCATTTCGTAGATGTCACCGTTACGCTTGAGCAAACCCATGCCAATCGCGGCATTAGCCTGCGGATTCATGGCGATCGCCATGTCCATCAGCGCTACCGGCAGGGTCATCGTTGCTTCCGCCGTCGCTGCCTGCAGGACTTCCGGCCAGGTGAAGCCGGGCTTCATGGGCGGCACGGTCACCAGCAGCGAGGTGTCGCTTCGGCCGAGGTCCATGTCGAAGTCGAAGTCGCTCATATTCACTTCGAAACCCTGTTCGAAAATGCGCATCAGATCGTCTTCGACCAGCATGTACATCGCATCCGGCGGCAGCGAGTCCTCAACCACGGCCAGCGTCTCGCTGAGGCTTTCGAGGGCCAGGCCGTCAAACCCGGTCATGCCAAGGTTCATGACAAAGTTCAGGTCGCCGACCATCGGTGCATCGGCGAAATCCATCGACAGCTTGGCATCGACGTCCATCAGCTCGCCGTCGGCGGTCGAGGTGCCCTCGACAGCCATCGGGCCAAAGGAAAACAGGTCGACGCCGCCGCTTGAGGCAGTCAGGCTTTCGAAGCGGATATCCGTTGTGCCCACGTAGAAACCGGGCGCGCTGGGTTCTTGATCGCTGAACACGGCGATTTTTCCGACCGTCATCTCCGTGTTGTCGGCACTGGACGTGAGCAGCATGCCGTCGCTGTTGATATCCACCATGACGCGGCCGCTGGTCGGTGACGTGACCAGCTCGATACGGGCGGGTTCCCAGTCGACCCGGCTGTCGCCAACGTCGGTGCCGCCAGCCTCGAGTACGTAGACCGAGTCGACCTGGCCGCCAAACCCGATGTTGCTGAAGACGGTGCCCGGCAACTCGTAGGACGCGTCGTTAAGCTCCAGCGTAATCGTGGAGAACGCGCTGCCGAGCCCCGGCTTGAGCGTGCTCAACGGCAGCACCCCGTGATCGAGCTTGGTCTCGACGAGTAGCTGCGGAAGCGCCTCGGCGTCCAGCATTTCGGTGGCCTCCAGCAGGGCCATTTGCAGCTGTCCGCTGCCGACCTTGATCCGGTATCGAACGGTCGACGAGAACCAGCCCTTTTCGAACGACTCGGCGCTAACGTTAACCTCGCCTTCGCCGGCCTGGCCGGCAGCCCAGCCGAGGCTGTCCTGCACCGCACTCTCGGCAACGCTGCCGATGACCGCAGGTGAACCGAGAATGATGACAATCAGGATCGCGAGTGCGATCAGGAGCTTTTTCATGGTGTGCGTATCCGGCCTGAGAGACGCGGGCATGCTAGCACGCGCCCGCCCGGGGCTCTGCAAAAACGCTTTCAGATCAATAAATTTTGCCGTTGGTCGCTAGTAATTGGTATCCAGCCTCACTAACATTGTGCTCCTACCGGGGGGATGGCCCGGCCATCTGATAGTTTCCAATGGTTTCAACATGAGAAAAGCTGCACTGTTTGCACTGCTTGTCCTGTTCGCGCATGCGGC
>JBCDJX010000063.1:0-21480 GCA_038747355.1 Pseudomonadota bacterium
GGTCACGGCATCGGCATGGATATTCACGAGCACATCAACTTTGTGCACGGCGAGAAGACGCCGCTGGCCCCTGGCATGTGCCTGTCGAACGAGCCGGGCTTGTACAACTTCGATGAGTTCGGTGTCCGCGTGGAGGACTGCATCTACCTGGGCGCCGATGGCCCGAACTGGTTTACCCGGCCGCCAGCGTCCATCGATGAGCCCATCGGTCAGCTGGCCTGATCCTCACGCCGCGGCCGGGCCCGTTCCAAACAGGTGCGTTTTTTGACACCCATGCACTCGAACGATGCACCGAAATGACGGATTCGTGACGGCGACCCGCTCTAAGTCCTTGTTTTTCAGCCGCAGTCGCTCGATGGGCGGGGATTCCCGGCTTGGCACGCGTCTTGCTATATAGCTAGCGAGTTACGTGTGAAAGCAGTGACCCCCCGCCGGCACGGGATCGACCCCCCCAACATGCATTGCCCCCCCTAATGTATGACGCAGGTCCCGTGTCGGCCCTTTCTCCTCGCCGGCTGCGTTAGACTCGCCTCCTCTGCGTCGGAGCGCCTGTCTTGAAAGTCGTCGTATCGTCAGCCAATCCCGTAAAGCTCGCCGCCACCCGTTGCGCCTTTGAAGCGACGTTCCCGGCGGTCGAGATCACCATCGAAAGCTGCGCCGTGGATTCCGGCGTTGCCGATCAGCCCATGCACGATGAGGAAACACGTCGAGGTGCCCTCAATCGAGCGCGTGCGGCAAGAGCCGCCGTACCCGGCGCCGATTTCTGGGTCGGGCTGGAGGGTGGACTGGAGCGCATTGACGACACGCTGATGGCGTCCGCGTGGATGGCTGTTCTCGGTCAGGAAGAGCGCCCCGGCCTGTCGCGCACGGTGGGCCTGCCCATTCCTCCGGCCGTGCAGTCTCTGGTCGACGAGGGCATGGAGCTGGGCGATGCCAACGATCGCGTATTCTCCACGTTGAACAGCAAGCAGGGCGGCGGAGCGTTCGGCCTGTTGACCGAAGGCCGCATCACCCGCGAGTCTGTCTACGCCGATACACTGATGGTTGCGCTGATGCCGTTCAGTAACCCACTGTTTCCCCAGTCCTGATACCACTAAAAGAGGGATCCTATGAAAGCGACTACCGGAGCGATTATTGCCATTGTTGTGCTGGCCCTTGGCTGGTTCCTGGTTTCACCCCTGTTCATCGACCGTGAGGTCGATGAGTCCTTCGATCTCGTCCTCGCGGACGGCAGCTTCAATATGGACGGCGTGATGGCGATGCCGGAGAACAAGCGCATGGCCATGAAGGACGAGATACTGGCGGCAGCCGCCGGTATGCAGGACAAAGCGATGACCGAGGCGATGCCGGCGACGCCCAGCGTCGTCGCCAGCGGCACCTTCATCGATGCCGATGCGGTCCATAAAGGGGAAGGCAACGCGATGCTGTACGCCTTGCCGAACGGCGGTCACGTTGTTCGCTTCGAGGATTTTCGGGTCACCAACGGTCCGGATCTCTACGTGTACCTCGCGAAGCATCCGTCGCCGACCACGGCTGAGGACGTCGTCGACGGCGGCTACCTGAGTCTCGGCAAGCTTAAGGGCAATATCGGCAACCAGAACTACCCGCTGCCGGACGGCACGGACGTCGCCGACTACGGCAGCGTTGTTATCTGGTGCCAGCTGTTCGGTGTGTTGTTCTCGCCGGCTGCGCTGGAAACGGGTGCGTGAAGCGACTGCTGCCGCTGCTGCTGGCGCTGTGTGCCGGTGCGCATGCGGACACCCTGCCGGAGGACGATAACGCGCCGTTGACCGGCGGTTTCGGTCTGCCCGGTGTCGACGAGGGCGGCCTGCTGTTGGCACCCGGCAGTTTCAGACTCAATGCGTCATTCATCACGGCGAGCCATGCCATCGTCGAGCAGCGCGGGGATGAAAGCCTGATTCTCGACGGCGAGTCGGCACGGTTTACCGTCGATATTCGCGCCGGTGTCGCCGACGGTATCGAAGTCGGGTTGGAGATACCCTGGGTCGGCCACACGTCCGGCAATCTCGATTCGCTGATCGATACCTGGCACGACATCTTCCAGTTGCCGGAAGGATCGCGAGATAACCGACCGCAGGATGTGCTCGAGTTCAGCTATGCCGACGAGCGTGGCCAGCTTATCGATTTCACCAACAGCGCCAACGGAATTGGCGACATCCGGCTGTACGCCGGCTTCGACATCGACTCGGCCGAAACGCACCAACGCGCCCTGCGCGTCAGCGCGAAGCTGCCGACCGGCGATGCCGACAAGTTCCTCGGCAGCGGCGGTTTCGATCTCGCGGTCGGTGTGGCCGGCGATCTGCAACGGGTCGGCGGCAACGAGGACGTATCGGCGTTTTACCGCGCCAGTGTGACCTATGTTTCCGAGCCCGACCTCCTGGCGAATCGCTACGAAGACTATATCGGCCAGCTGAGCGGCGGTATCGCCATCGACATGAGCCGGCGTATCCAGCTCAATGTACAAAGCACGCTGCGCACCGCGGTCTACGATTCCGACATCGAGAAACTTGGCGAGATGTCCTGGACGCTGACCTTTGGCGGCAATGTTCGCCTCAGTCCGCTGTTCGTGCTCAGCCTGGGTGTCAGCGAGGACATCAAGGTGAACTCGGCGCCCGACGTCAGTTTCAACATCGGGCTGCGCTACCGACCCGAGCGCTAGTCTTGACCACCCTGACGCTCCGGCCGGCGACCGCGGCAGACCTGCCTCGACTGACCGAGATCTACAACCACTACGTGCGCGAGACGCATTCGACCTTCGACACCCGCGAATTCAGCGTGGCGCAGAGACAGGCCTGGTTTGACCGCTTCAATGATCGGGGACCGCACCGCCTGCTGGTCGGATGCGACGCTAACGGTGCCGTTGGCTACGCCTCAAGCCAGCCGTTGCGCCCCAAGCCGGCGTACGACCGCTCGGTGGAAACGACGGTGTACCTCGCGCCTGAGTGCACCGGGATGGGTTACGGTCGTCGGTTGTACGAGGCCTTGCTGGAGACGCTCAGAGCGCTGGGCGACGTGCACCGAGCCTACGGTGTGATCGCACTGCCCAACGAGGCGTCGGTCCGCCTGCACGAATCACTGGGTTTCCGTCACTGCGCGACGCTCAACGAAGTTGGCTTCAAGTTCGGTCGATATTGGGATACGGCGTGGTTCGAGCTGCCGTTCGACGATGCGACGGACGCTAGCTGATTTCCAGCACGACGCCGCCGCGAATCCGGCTTTCACCCGCGTTAATGCCAAAGCTTGACTCGACCAGCTCGTTACCGCGTGCAATCTCGTCGAGCGGCATTTTTTCCGAAATCCGATGGATCAACCGCCCCTTTGACAGGGCGCGCTCAATGTCGGCAACGGCATGATCCTTGGCCGACTCGGGCATGCCGAAAACGATCACCGTGCGAATGGTGACGTCCTTATACATCAGGTCATAAAACGGCACGGTCGGTGTCGGATTGAGCGCTGATGCGTAGGTCGCAATGGTACCGCCGAGACGAATCACGCGAGCCGCGGTTGCGATATTGGAGCCGAAGTCGACCTCGATAATACGATCGACAGCGGCGCCCTTGTTGGCGGCCATAACCTGCTCGGCAAAATCCGGATCGCGATGGTTAATCACGTGTTTTGCGCCGGCCTCGCGACAGGCATCGGCGTCCTCGTCGTTACTGGCCGATGCGATCACCATGGCCCCGGCGCGTGACGCCCACTGGATGGCGTAGAAGCCGACGCGCCCGGCACCGCCGGTGATCAACACCGTCGCATCCTTGACGTCGCCGTCTGCGAATACGCAGCGATGCGCGGTCATCACCGGAATGCCGAGACAGGCACCGACATCAAACGCCGTGTTGTCGGCCAGCCGCGGAGCGCGCTGACTGTCGATCGCAAGGTACTGGGCCGCCGTGCCAAAGCGTCGCTGATACTGCGCCTGGTAGACCCAGACACGCTGGCCGACACGCGAACTGTCGACGCCGACGCCGACCGCCTCGATCACGCCGGCGCCATCGCTGTTGGGAATGACAAAGCCGTCGTCCAGCAGCTCCGGGAAGCTGCCGGCGCGCTTGCGGACGTCCGACGGATTGATGCCGCTGGTGTGCAGGCGAACCAGCACCTCGCCACCGCCGGCGACCGGCGCCGGTGTGTCACCTGTCTCGAGGACGTCGGCAGCGGGTCCAAAATCGTCAAACCAGGCGGCGTGCATTGTTATTCTCCGGAGCGGTTTGTCTGGTTGCGGCTTGCGCGCAAGCTTCGGTATTGTTGCCGGCTTGTGGCGTGGCCGGACAGTCTATCACCGGCGAGCCACGATGGTGGACCCCATGAACGACGATGCACCCAAACCGGTTCTAAGACTGCAACGTCACCACGAACCGGACCCTGAGCCCCCGCCCGATACGGAGATCGGCCGGCGGCTGCTGGCCGCCCAGTCGATTCGATCGGCACTGGTCGCGGGGGTCGTGGTAATCCTCGGTTTTTGCCTGCTCTGGGTGTTGCTGTCGCAGGCGATGGACAAGGTTTTCCCGTGGTTTGTGCTCGTTTTGGGCCCGGCGATGGGCATGGCGGTACGGCGCTCAGGCTGCGGGCTGGACTGGCGTTTCCCGACGCTGGCTGCCGCGCTGGCGATCGTCGGCGCTGCGCTTGGAAACATCGTCATCGCCATCCTGTTCGTCGGTTCGGACATCGGTGGCAGCCTGTCGGTCGTTCTGCCGACCTTCACCCTCACCGATCTTGTGGATTACGTGTCCGCCACCGTCACGCCTGCGGATGTCGTGATCGCGGGGTTCACGGCCGTAATTTCGGCGTTCTATGCGATGCGACGCCTGAGTCGACGACAGTACCTTGCGCTTCGCCTGTACCGGCAGTCGCTTGAAGATCAGGCATGATTCGCTTTCAGTACAACGTCGACCGGTGGTTTGCACCTGGGGCCTTCAGAACGGAATCCGGCGGTTGAGCGGCGCAGTTTTCCGGTCCTGGAGGGCCCCAGGGCAATAGCTTTTCCAATCGAAACCGGTTTCACCGGTCGTAGTCAGAAGCGCCGCTCCCACCCGAACGTCATGGTTCGACCGTTGCCTCGAAAGAACGTGTCCGCACGTGCACCGGTCTCGGTTTGTGCGAAATACGTGAAGTAGCCTTCGTTGAACAGGTTTTCCACACCGAGTGAGAACATACCGAGCTGGGTATCCCAGTTTGCGTACGCGTTAGCGAGCCAGAATCCATCAAAATTCCGGTCGACCGGTGCGGCAAGACCGCCGAAATCCCTATCCTCAAGGTTAGATAGCATTAGGCGCCAATTCACTGAATTTCCGAATGGACCTTCGGCATACAGGTTCAGACGATTTGGACCGATGTTGACGCCGTCCAGATCGGTGTCGATGCTGCCATCACCGTCGGAATCGAATTGCCCGTCCGAATTGCTGTAGTTGGCTCCGATGACATGACCCGACGCGAACGCATAGTCTGCCACCAGTTCGAAACCGTCGATCTCGGTTTTCTGTCGCTGCACTTCAAAGATGCCGGCCGTGTTCAGCACCAGGCGCGCTCCATTGTCGGAGTCCGACTGGAAAGCCGCGATGCGCGCACTAAAAGGGCCTTCGCGAAATTCGACGCCAAGCTCGACGTTGTCGGTGACCACGGGTTCGACGTTGAACAGGTTATCGACATCCTGTCCGGGAATGTTGATTCCTCTCAACACCCGGCCCACGTCGGGCATAGTAAAACCCTCGCTGTACGCAGCGTAGATGGTAACGTTGTCCGTTGCACGCAAGATGACCCCCACATTCGGCAGGGTCTCGTCGAAATCCGGGTCACCGCCAGACACCGGCGCGCTGTTGGCGGCCGCAATCGTGACGTAGTCATCAACTTCCAGCGTCGCGAATTCAGCCCGGATTCCCGCGGTGATCGTCAGGGCATCTGACACGTCATACCCCAGCTGTACAAACGGTGCAGTTGACTGAAAGCGCGTTTCAGGCACCCATTCACGACCGCTGCGCGCGAGCACCTGGGCCGAATCGTCCTGGAAAAAATCCACACCGCCGGTGAACGATAGATTCGCGATTCGTCGGTTGTACGTCGTCTTTACGCCGAATTTGTCGGACACCACGGCCGACTGGTCGAGGAACGGATCGCCATCCACGGTCAGGCGAAAGAAGCCACCAAACGTGCCGCCTTCAAACAGTCCCTCGAACGACTGATCGTAGACCTGCGCTTCCAGCTGGCCGCCGAATACGTCGTCCTGCGTCAGTGTCAGAGACACCAGCCGGTTATCGTTACGCGCCGGATCACCGACAACAGGCGACGGATCACCCTCGATCGTACCTGTCGGGATGCCGGCGGCCCGGTCGCCAGCGACAGGCAAAAAGTCGCCGTTGCGCTCGAGTTCAAAGTCGTTGATCAGTAACGTAAGCGAACCGTTCTCCGAGTAACGCCACGCTGCCTTGCCAAACAGGTTGAGCGACGTTGAGTCCATAATGTCGCCCTGGGTCGGGTACATGCCAACCGGGTCGCCGTTGTCGTCGATGAAAAGTCCGCGTTCATGCAGTGCAGCACCGAAGCTGATGTCGACCGTATCGCCGCCGTGACTGGCGAGAAAAGAAGCTTTGTAGCCTAGGCTGTCGCCGTCGAAATCGTCTGAACTCATCACCCGGCCACGCACGCGCGTATTCCAGCCGGAGCCGGGCTCAGGTGTGACAGTAATCGTATTTACGACACCGCCGGTTGCCCCCACGCCCTGGATGGCGTTGGAGCCGTTGATCACTTCGATGCGCTGAATGAAATCCAGATCGAAACTGTGGCCGTCGCGGGAACCGTCGCGCAGCGCATTGTGCTGCGGGACTCCGTCGATAAGGTACAGCGGGTTGCGGCCACGCAGCGTTTCGCTCCGTCCGGTCAGCTTCTGAATGGACGGCGCGAATCCGGGCACCGTGATTGACAGAACGCTGTACAGGTCGTCGCTGATCGCCGCCTGTCGTTCAATGGTTTCCTCGTCAATGATGGAGACCGTGCCGGCGATGGCGCTGGCAGGCGTGCCGGTTCGCGCTGCGCTGACGATAATCTCATCGATCATGTCGTCATCATCGGACGTTGTCTGTGCCGTCGCCAATTCGGCGAAAGAGAGGAGCAACAGCAGCAATGCTGTGGAGGTGCTTTTCATGGTGATGATTCCTAGCGTGTCCGTATAGGTCGCTCGGTCCCAAATAAATGATAATACGAATCATTCGCATTTGTATACAATTCATGGTGAGATCATTTGCCGAGAGATGCAGCAACCGGGTCCGATGAGTTACTCACGCTCAAAAAAGCCGTCAGCCCTGTTCCCGAGGATTCGGCAACTGCACGCGTGGTCGGGTTTGTTAATCTCAGTCGTGCTCGCTCTCTTGAGCGTGTCTGGGACGTTGCTGATTTTTAAAGAAGACTACCTGGGCGTCGCGCTGCCCCAGGCGCACGGCGTGGTTGACCTCAGCCCGATCGGCATCGGGTCCGCAATTGAATCGCTGGAGCGGGAATTCGGTGCCGACGAGCTGTCTTACGTGCTGCTGGCGCACGCGGATCACGCTCTGCACCGCGTGGTTATGCGTAGCGGTGAGGCGGCTTATGCGCTCACCAGCGGCGATGTGGTTGAACGATGGCAGGAAAACGAACGCCCGGAGGACTGGCTGTTCGACTTGCATCACTATTTGCTGCTCGGTGAACGTGGCGAGATCGTCGCTGGGTTTGTTGCATTAGCGGCGATCGTTATGGCGGGGTCCGGTATTTACCTCTTTCTGCCTTTCAGAAAACGGTTCAGTCTGCAGGCCTGGCCGGTTTCGACGCATCGACGGGATATCCTTGCCTACCATCGCAACGCGGGCGTCCTGTTTTTTCTTCCCATCGTTGTTCTCTTGATCACCGGCGCCGGGATGGTGTTCTACTCGCAGGCGTCTTCGGTGCTCTCCACACTGACTTTGTCGACGCCGGCTCCGTTCGTTCCGCCAACCGGCCAAGCTGGCGATATCGACTGGCGAAAAGCCATGCTCAAGGCGCAGGCAGTGTTTCCCGATGCCGAACCAAGACTGTTGATATGGCCCAGGAGGCCGGATGCGGCGGCCTTGATTCGCCTGCGACAAAACGGCGAGTGGCACCAGAACGGACGCAGCCTCGTATATATCGACCCGGCTACCAGCGAGGTGCTGAAGACGCGGGACGCGACCCTCTTGAGTCGAGGTGAAAGGGCCACCAACGCCATTTACCCTATTCACTCCGCCGGTGTCGGCGGACGCGTCTATGATGTCGTTGCCGCAACTACCGGTCTTTCGCTGGCTGCGCTGTCGCTATTCGCGGCATGGACATATATCAAGCGGCTAAAACGCCGCGGTGGACAAGGCTGAGTCGCGCTGCGAAGGAATGGTCACACTGGCATCAAGAGGTCGTCGTCAAGTTTTCGTCGCGTGCCGGTATAGTTCTCGAGCTGCTGGGTCACGAGATTTTCCATCTGTTCCGCCGTCGATGCGATACCGAGAAAGTACGGCGGCTGGCGGCGCAGCTGTGACCAGTCGCCACTGTCGAGAATCTTCAGCAGGTGCGTCATGTTTGCGCGAATCGCGTCGATGTAGGGATTGCGGCCGTCGAACAGGACCTCCATGTATCGATACGCTCGATTGAAAGTCTTGTTGAGACGGTCGCGAGACACTTGCTGGTAGAAAAACGGTGTTTTCGCCAGCAGGTCTTCGCCCGAGGTGTAGCGCACGGTGTACTCACCCGGCGTCGTGTTCTCGATGGCGATGCCGCCAAGCACGAATTCGCGATACAGCCGGTCGCGGCATTTTTCCAGGTAGCAGCGGTCTGACATTTGCGCGATCAGGTCGGCCGTGCCGATCAGGTGACCGCAGATGACGTCCCGCGGATCGTCCAGCTCGATGTCCTCGACGTTCAGTTCATAGCCGGTGAAATGCACGATCATGCTGGCGACACCGATGTCTCTCGACATGCCAAGCTCCGGCAGATAACTGCGCAGGAAATCGGCGCTCCGGGTGACGTGGTACATCGTGAATTCCGCGCCGTTCTTGTAGTCACGATCGCGCTCGGCGTGACGAATATAGCCCGCGTCGTGGAACAGCGAAACGATAATGGCGAGCTCGGCGCGATGCGGCCCCAGCCGGTCAGACGGTTCGACGCTCTGCTCATAACCAGCGATCAGGCGGGCGACGGCAAGCGTCATGTCCAGCGTGTGCTGCTGGTCATGGTAGGTGGTGTCGCATCCCAGGTAGCCGGGGTAGCGGCCGGCGAAGAGACGGTTGAAGTCGTAGAACGCCAGCCACAGGTGATCGAAGGACGCCCCGGGAAACACCGTCGCAAACAGGTCACGCACGGCGTTGCGCACGGCGACAGGATTACTAACCTGCACCGAGTTGGTGACGTCGTAGTCGTTACGGCGGTCGTGCGACACGGTGCTTTTCTTTTCTTTATTCACCGTGGCGACCCCGTCCTATGTTAGGCAATTGCGCCAAAGGCCCCCCTGATTAACGCCTTGGCGGCGCGGGTCTTACTCGGCCGAAATAATACACTTTGATGACTTGGGGCTTGTCCCCAATCACCGTCAATATGTCAAAAAGACCCGAAAAAGTCGCTTACTGTCTGAATTCCGCGACAACCGGTGCGTGATCGGAGGGTCGTTCCAGGGCGCGCGGTGCCTTGTCGACGTAGCTCGCCGTGCAGTTTTGCGCGAGTCTGTCGCTGGCGAGGATCAGGTCGATCCTGAGCCCGGCATTGCGGCGGAAGCCGGCGGCGCGATAGTCCCACCAGCTAAACGTCTTTTCTTCCTGCTCGAACTGCCGAAACACGTCCGACAGGCCGGTCGCGAGCAGGCTCTTGAGCGCGGCCCGTTCCGGCGGGCTGCACAGGACATCCTCGCCCCACTTTTCCGGGTCATAGACGTCCTCGTCGGCCGGCGCGATGTTGAAGTCGCCGAGCACGACCAGTTTATCGAAGCGTTTGTGTTCTTCGACGAGGAAACGCTCAAGCGCCGCCAGCCACTGCAGTTTGTACCGGTACTTGTCCGAATCGAGAGACGAGCCGTTCGGCACGTAGAGATTGACGACTCGCGTGTCGCCGATGGTGCTGGCAAGGATGCGTCGCTGCGGGTCGTCGAAGCCGGGAAAATCGGTCACCGGGTCTGCCGGTTCTTGTTTGGCGATCACGGCGACGCCGTTGTAGGTCTTCTGGCCGCTGGCGATGGCGCAATAGCCTGCGTCAGCCAGCTCGTCGGCGGGAAACGCCTCGGTCACCTGCTTGATCTCCTGCAGCACGAGGACATCCGGATCGTGCGCGGCCAGCCAGTCGAGTACGTGGGGCAGTCGGACCTTGAGTGAGTTGACGTTCCAGGTGGCGATTTTCACGCCGCGATCCCGGTTTGGCGAAGCAGCGCATCGATCGTGGGTTCGCGGCCGCGAAACGCGATGTAGGCCTGCATGAAATCCCGACTGCCGCCGATCTCGAGAATCTCACGACGGAATCGTGTCGCCGTGTCTGCATCAAAAATGCCAGCTTCCTCGAAAGCGCCAAAGGCGTCGGCAGCGAGCACCTCGGCCCATTTGTAGCTGTAGTACCCGGCGGCATAGCCGCCCGCAAAGATATGCCCAAAGGCGTGCGGCATCCGGTTGTACGCCGGGTGAGCGATCAGGGCGATTTCGTCGCGGACATCGTCCAGCAGCGCGAGCACGTCCGGTTGGGATGTGGTCGTGGTCTCGGTATGCAGTCGCAGGTCGAACAGGGCGAGCTCGATCTGCCGCAGCATACCCAGGGCGGCACCGGCGTGCCTGGCCGCGTCGAGGCGATCAAACAGCTCGCGAGGCAGCGGTTCGCCGTCGTCCAGGCGTTTCGAGCAACTGGCGAGGACCTCATAACTCCACGCGAAGTTCTCCATGAACTGGCTGGGCACCTCGACCGCGTCCCAGGGGACGCCGTTGATACCGGAAATGCTGGGGTAATCGATCTTCGTCAGCAGGTGGTGCAGCATGTGACCGAATTCGTGAAACAGCGTCAGGATCTCGTCGTGTGTCAGCCGCGACTGGCCCTGCTGGTCCCTCGGCGTGAAGTTGCACACCAGGTAGCCGATCGGCAGGACCAGTTCGTCACCGATGTGCTTGCGGGTGACACATTCATCGATCCACGCACCTGAGCGTTTGCCGCTGCGTGCAAACAGGTCCGCGTAGAATCCGCCCAGGGCAACGCCATCGGCCGACGTCACCTCATAGAAAAGCACATCGTCGTGCCAGACATCGACGGCGTCACGCGGCGTCAGCTCGATACCGTACAGTCGACTGGCGAGGTCAAACAGACCCGGAATCACCACATCAACCGGGAAATACTGGCGCAGCGCCTCATTCGACAGCTCGAACTTGCTCTGTTTGAGCTTTTCCAGCCAGTAGATGAAGTCCCAGGCCTCTATCGAGTGACCCGCGAGCGCGGCCAGCTCGGCCAGCTCGTCCATGGCGTGGTCGCGGGATGCTTCTGCCAGTTCGCGCAGGAACTCGATGACCTGGGCCGGGGTTTCGGCCATTTTCCTGGCCAGCGAGTACTCGGCGTAATTTTTAAAGCCCACCAACTTCGCGGCTTCGGCGCGCAGAGCGAGAATGCGCTGCATGTTGTCTGAGTTATCGAATTCGTCGCTGATACCGCTGTCGGATGCGCGGGTTGTCCAGGCGCGGTACAGGGTCTCGCGAAGGTCTCGATTATCGGCGTAGCTCATCACCGCGAGATAGGTTGGGAAATCGAGCGTCAGCAGCCAGCCTTCGAGGTCCCGGTCCTTTGCTTCTCGAGCGGCACGGGCGACCACGTGAGGCGGCAAACCGTCGAGCTCGTGTTGTTCACCGATGCGATGCGACCAGGCGTCCGTCGAGTCCTGCACGTTATTGGCGAACGCCGACGACCGGGTCGCGAGCTCCTGCATGATCGCCTTGTAGCGCGCTTTGTTTTCCGGCGCCAGGTCGACGCCGCTCAGGTGAAAGTCACGCAAGGCATGATCGACCGTGCTGCGCTGCGATTCGTTGAGACCGTCGCCGGCAGTTTCGAGGACCCGGGCGTAGGCCTGTTGCAGTTTTTCATTCTGCGCGAGGTCGGTGCCGTACTCGGTCAGGATCGGCAGGGCAGCTTCGTAGGCCGCTCGCCATTTCTCACAGCCGAGGACGCTCTGCAGATGGCCTACCGGCGACCAGATGCGCGACAGGCGGTGCTCCATTTCTTCGAGCGGGACGACGACGGAATCGAAATCGCTGGTACCATCCACAACGGCCGCGAGCTGCAGCCGATTCTGTTCAAGCACCTCGGCAATAGCCGGGAGTACCTGGTCAGGATGGATGTCTGCGAACCGCGGAAGTGACGTCGTATCGAGTAAGGGATTGCTCATCGGCCGGTTGAAAACTCAGCGAGGCGCCGCATGTTAGCACAGCAGCGGCAGGGCCTCCTGTCCGACAAACACCAGAGACAGCATAAGGAAATACTCTTGACAGACCATTACGAACTCCTCGTGATCGGCGGCGGAAGCGGCGGCCTTGCGCACGCGCAGCGTGCGGCCGAGTACGGCATCAAGGCAGCAGCGATCGAGGGCGGTCGTCTTGGCGGCACCTGTGTGAATGTCGGCTGCGTACCGAAGAAGGTCATGTGGTACGCCGCGAACCAGGCGCATCACATGCATCATGCAGCGGACTACGGATTTGACGTCGATCTTCGCGGACACAGCTGGTCTGCGCTGAAGGAGCGCCGGGATGCCTACATCGAGCGCTTGAACGGTATCTATGCCGGCAACCTGGACAAGAAAAGCATCGAGCACATCGATGGCTGGGCAACGTTTATCGACGAGCGAACCGTCGCGGTGGGCGATCGCAGGATCACGGCTGACCGCATCCTGATTGCAACCGGCGGACGCCCGATGGTGCCGGATATCCCGGGCGCCGAGTACGGCATCACGTCGGATGATTTCTTCGAACTTGAAGAGCGACCGCAGCGTGTGCTGATCGCTGGCAGTGGCTACATCTCGGTCGAGCTCGGCGGCGTGTTCAACGGTCTGGGCAGCGATGTGCAGATCCTGGTGCGCAAAGACGGTGTCGTGCGCAGTTTCGATCCCATGCTGGGTGAAGAGGTGATGGCCGCCATGCGCAAGGCCGGCATTTCGATCGACACCCAGGCGACGCCGAAGAAAGTGGAAAAAACCGACGACGGCTATGTCGTGACAACCGAAGACGGCCGGGAGTACGGTCCGGTGGATTGCGTGCTTTGGGCGATCGGTCGCGAACCGAACACCGACGGCCTGAACCTTGAGGCGGCTGGCGTCAAAACCGACGACTACGGTTTTATCCCGGTCGACAAGTTCCAGATCACCAACGTCGAACACATCGCCGCTATTGGCGACGTGACCGGCGCCGAAGCGCTGACGCCGGTGGCCATCGCGGCGGGTCGTCGTCTCGCGGACCGCCTGTATAACGATATGCAAGGCCGCCACCTGGAGTACCACACCATACCGACGGTGATTTTCAGCCATCCACCGATGGGCACTGTCGGCCTGACCGAGCCGCAGGCGCGAGAGACCTACGGGGACGACCGCGTGAAGGTTTACCAGTCCGGCTTCACCGGCATGTACTACGCGTTGGGTGAGGACAAGGAGCGGTCAGTGATGAAACTGATCGTGGCCGGAGACGAGGAACGTGTGGTCGGCTGCCACGTCATTGGTGACGGCGCCGATGAGATGATGCAGGGCTTCGCGGTGGCGATCCGTATGGGCGCGACCAAGACGCAGTTTGACGATACGGTGGCGATCCATCCGACCAGCTCCGAAGAGCTGGTCACTATGCGTTAATCAGCATTTGCTTCAGAACAGGCGCGGTATCCGGTCGGATGCCGCGCCAGATCGCAAACGACTCGGCGGCCTGCTCCACGAGCATGCCCCAGCCCATGACCGAGCGCGCCGCGCCGGCCTCTTTTGCCCAGGCCGAGAACGGCGTCGCCTTCAGCCCGTACGACAGGTCGTAGCAAAACGTCTTCGCCGAGACGGCCTCTGACGGGTAAGGCGGTGCCTCGCCCTTGTAGCCCGCGGAGGTCGCGTTGATCACCAGGTCGAAGGGCTCGCTCGACGGCACGTCGTTAAATTCGCAGGCCCACACCGGGCCGTAGCTTGCAAACGCATCGACCAGTTCCTCGGCACGCGACAGCGTGCGGTTGGCGATGTACAACCTGGACGGTTTTGCATCCAGCAGCGGATTGATGATGCCCCGGGTTGCGCCGCCGGCGCCGAGCACCAGGATATTGCGCCCGGTGAGCCTCAGGCCGAGATTCACCGTCAGATCGCGCATCAGCCCGACGCCGTCCGTGTTATCGCCGCTGATCAGCCCGCCCTCGAAACTGATGGTGTTGACCGCGCCGGCAATCCGCGCGCGCTCCCCGAGACTGTCGCACAGCGACACGACCGCCTGCTTGTGCGGCACCGTCACGTTCAGCCCCTTGCCGCCGGTGCGCGCAAACTGATCGATGGCCTCGGTCAGGTGTTCCGGCTTCACCTGCAATAATTCGTACTGCAGGTCCTGGCGTGTCTGCGCCGCGAACAATCGGTGGATCACCGGTGAACGGCTCTGCACCACCGGGTAGCCCATGACACCGTAGCGGTCAGTCATTCATCACACGTGCGGCATCGATGGAGAAGTAACTCAGGATCGCGCAGGCGCCGGCGCGCTTCAGGCACAGCAGGGACTCCATCATCGATTTCTCGAGATCCAGCCAACCTTGGTCCGCAGCGGCGTGGATCATGGCGTATTCACCGCTGACCTGGTAGGCGAGCGTCGGGACACCGAAAGTCTCGCGAACCGCCTTGACGATATCGAGGTAGGGCATGCCCGGCTTTACCATGACCATGTCCGCGCCCTCATCGAGATCCATGGCAACCTCGCGCAGTGCCTCTTCCGCGTTCGGCGGCGGCATCTGGTAGGTCGATTTGTCACCGGAGCCAAGGTTGGCTGAAGAGCCGACGGCGTCGCGGAAGGGACCGTAAAAGCACGACGCGTACTTCGCGGCGTAAGACAGGATCAGCGTGTGAATGTGGTTGTCAGCCTCCAGCGCATCGCGGATTACGCCGATGCGGCCATCCATCATGTCGGACGGCGCAACAACATCGGCGCCCGCCGCGGCGTGCGACAGGGCCTGGCGTGTGAGCATTTCGACGGTAGCATCGTTAATGACGTAGCCGGCCTCATCGATGATGCCGTCCTGGCCGTGCGTTGTGTACGGATCCAGCGCGACGTCGGTAATAACAGTGAGATCGGGAAAGGCGTCTTTGATGGCGCGTACCGCCGTCTGTGCGAGACCGTCAGGATTGGCACATTCGACACCGTCCGGCGTCTTGCGCTCGTCGCCAACAACCGGAAACAGCGCGACGGCTGGAATACCCAGCCCTGTGACGTCCTTGAGTTGATCGAGCAACTCGTCAATGCTGCGGCGAAATACCCCCGGCATGGACGGAACGGGCTCGACCCGCGCTTCGCCTTCAAGTACAAAGACCGGGTATATCAAGTCGGCCGGGCTCAGGGTGGTCTCGGCGACAAGACGCCTGAGGGATGCCGTACGTCGCGTCCGGCGAAGGCGCGTATTGGGGAACTGGCCGGGGATCATTGCACTCATACCCACATCGAATATCACCGATATTGTGTGATTTTCCCTGTATTTAGGGTCACTTGTCACGTGCATTTCGCGGAACAGTGAAATATCAGTAATAAAAGCCGGGAGGGGCCGGTCATCTCGCATGAACAGCACTGATGCAGTTCGCAGGAAACGGTTCGACCAGCTGGTCGGCGTCTACTACCAGGATATGTACCGCTACGCGGCCTGGTTGAGTCGCGATCGGTCAATCGCCGAAGACGTTTGCCAGGAGGCACTGCTGAGATCCTGGAAATCGCTCGACGCCCTGCGCGACGATGCGGCCGCCAAGCACTGGCTGCTGACGATCGTTCGTCGGGAGAATGCGCGCTACTTTGAGCGCAAACGACTCGAGACGGTGGATGTGGACGACCTGTCACCGGCGCAGGAGGCGATGATCGCCGAGTCGGAGGACGAACAGCTCAACGAGGTTCGCGAAGCGATCTTCAGGCTGGAGGACGACTACCGCGAGCCGCTCGTACTGCAGGTCCTGATGGGCCACAGCACGACGGAGATTGCGGAGCTGATGGGAATGAAGCAGGGCGCGGTTCTGACACGACTGCACCGCGCCAGGCACAAATTGAAAGAAGTGGTTGAACAGGACGCTGCGGCGTTTATTGAGTAACCGAACAATGGATTGCAACGAACTTAAACAGAGAATCATGGCTGACCCGTACGCCGCCTTCGATGACGAAGAGTTGGCACAGTGCGAGGACTGTCGCGCCCTCCTGGACGAGATGCGCGCTCTGGACGCCACGCTGAAACAGGCCATGTCGATCGATGTGCCGCCGCTGTCGATGCCGGAATTGCCGGCCATCGACACCGACAACGTCGTAGGCCTGCCGGCGCGTCGACGCGTCGCCAAGGCGCCGGTGTGGCTGGCCACGGCTGCTGCCGTGACGCTCGCGGCCTTCCTCGGTATTAACAGTTTCGTTGGCCACGATCACGAGCACGGTGCTGAAGGCGCAATCGTCGAGCAGATTATTGCCCACATGGATCACGAGCCGTGGTCGCTGGTGGTCACTGACGTCCCCGTCAGCGACACGCGCCTGAACCGCATTGTGCCGGCCAGCGTCGCGAACGTTTCACACGACGCCGGTCTGATTACCTATGCCGAGAGCTGTGAGATCAATGGCAACGTCGTCCCGCACCTGGTTATCCAGGGCGAGAATGGTCCGGTGACGATCATTTTGCTACCGGACGAAAAGGTCGATGCCTCGACGCCGTTTGAAGGCGGCGGCTTCAAGGGCATCCTGGTTCCGGTCGGCGAAGGCAGCATTGCCATCATCGGTGAAGAAGGTCCGGAAAACCTGAATCGTATTCAGGAGCAGTTTGTAAGTTCAGCGGCATGGTCCACGTAGGGCCGGGTGCTGATTGTTTAAAAGGCCCTGCGTTGGGCATAAATGGAGAGAGAGACAATGTCAGAAAAGAAAGTGATTAAGCCTGTTGCTTTGGCTGTTGGTGCTGCATTGGCTGGTTCGTTTGCCCTCGCTGGCACGGCCACGGCAGAAAGTGAAAACCCGTTCGCGATGTCTTCGCTGGAAGCCGGCTACATGCTCGGCGCAGAAGGCGGTTGCGGTGAAGATAAAGGCGGCGAAGGTTCCTGTGGTGAAGGTTCCTGCGGCGAAGGCAAGGAAAAGGGCGGTGAAGGCTCTTGCGGTGAAGGCTCCTGCGGCGAAGACAAGGAAAAGGGCGGTGAAGGCTCTTGCGGTGAAGGCTCTTGCGGCGGTGATGATGAGAAGGGCGGCGAAGGCTCTTGCGGTGAAGGCTCCTGCGGCGGCGAGAAAGAAGACGCTGAAGGCGCTTGCGGCGAAGGCTCTTGCGGCGGTTCCGTCTAAGACGACCCTTGCAAAGCACGACAGAGAGGCCCGGGTTTCCCGGGCCTTTTTTGTTGGCCAAACTGAGTTTTCTTGGCAACCCGCAGTTTTGCGTCTGTGACGCCCTGGTTGTGAATGTTAGTGTGCCTGTCGGGATGCGGGAGGCGACATGAACGACGCGGTAAATCGCTGTCGATGGTCGGAAGGCGTCAATGACGCTTACATCGAATACCACGATGCAGAATGGGGCGTGCCCGTCTGGGACGACCGGGTGCAGTTCGAGTTTCTGCTTCTAGAGGGCGCGCAGGCCGGCCTGAGCTGGTCGACCATTCTCAACAAACGCGACGGCTATCGCCGTAACTTCGCCGACTTCGATCCCGAAAAAGTCGCTCGATTCAGCGATAAACGCATCGAGAAAATTCTCACGGATCCCGGCATCGTGAGAAACCGTCTCAAGGTCCAGTCCGCCGTTACCAACGCAAAGGCTTTTTTGAAGGTGCAAAAAGAGTTTGGCACTTTCACCGAGTACGTCTGGCGTTTCGTCGACGGCAAGCCGATCCAGAACAACTTCCGCAAGGACAGCGACGTGCCGGCGACCTCCGCCGAGTCGGATGCATTGTCGAAAGACCTGAAAAAACGCGGCTTCAAATTTGTCGGCAGCACGATCATCTACGCCCACATGCAGGCCACCGGTATGGTCAACGATCACATTGTGGGCTGTTTCCGGCACGAAGAGTGCGCAGCGCTTGGGCGCTGACGTCACGCCCGCCGCCCCCCAGAATTAGACGTAGTCCAGATCTCACGCGGTTTGGCGCTCTCGCATGGTAGCGTTTGTCCTCGCTCGTAAGGGGTGCGAGCCCGTGAACAACAGGGGATGGGGATGGAAGCTGTAGAGAAACTGCCGACCTCGTTCTGGATCATCGCCGGTGTTGGCCTGGTCTGGAACCTCATCGGCCTGGCGTCGTTCGCCATGCAAATGGTGGCAACGCCCGAACAGGTGGCGCAGATGTACCCCACCGAGGCGCAGCAGGCGTTCGTGAACGGGGTTCCGGGGTGGGCGACGGCGGCCTATGCGATTGCCGTTTTTGGCGGTGTGCTGGCGTGTATCGCCTTACTGATGCGAAAAAGCGTGGCCAAGATTCTGTTTGGCCTGTCGATCGGCGGCGTGATCGTACAAAACGGCTACGGCTTCGTCGTTGCCAACGGCATCGAGGTGTTTGGACTCGCGGCCGCTGCACTGCCGGTCCTTGTGATCGTGATTGGTGTCGGCTTGTTGCTGTACACACGCAGCGCCGAGTCAAAGGGCTGGGTCAGCTAGCTGCCCGGCGGGTGCAGGGGGAACACGAGGCAGGTCGTCGTGCCGTGCGCGTAAAGCTTGCCGTCATTCACACCGGTGATTTTCGCTTCCGAGGTCGCGATGCTGCGGCCGATATGCAGCAGCCGGCCGTCCGCACGCACTTTGCCCATGTCCGGCCGCATCGGGCGGACGTAGTTCACCGATAACTCGGCGGTCGTGTAACCGGTCGCTTTCGGCAGCGCGGTGTGTACCGAGATTCCCAACGCCGTATCCAGCAGCGCGGCGGCGAAGCCGCCGTGGATGCTGCTTAAGGGGTTGAGCATGAAATCCGCAGGTTCACCCTCGACGCTGGCCTTTCCGACGTCGAGATCAAACGGTACCGAGAAGTTCAGGGTTTCCGAAATGGACGGCGGTGGTCCGAAACGGCCCTCGACCAGGGCCTGCATGTATTCGAGGCCCGTCATCTGCAACGCGGCCGACAGGTCGAGCTGCGCCGTTGAATAGCTGTAGGTGCGGGTTTTCGTGTCGTGGCTCATCAGTTTCCGATCGTGACGATGGTCAGACCGACCAGGCCCTGCGGTGAGGTGTGCGAAATGCCGCCGAGATAAATCGTGTCGCTCGCGAGGTTCGTCCAGTCGATACGCAGGGTTTCCGTTGTACCGGCGGCCACAAATGACGGCGCTGTAACGCCGAGATTGCCGGCGTCGTCGACCAGTCCGAAGGACCAGCCCAACAGCGAGTAATTCGCGCCTGGCCCGCCGTTGATTTCGTCGGTTTCGAAGCCGTGCACGAGCACCGCGTAGATGCCCGCCGCGGGCAGCGCAAGGTTGAACTCTTCCTGCGAGGTGTTGCTGCCGCTTTCACCAATGCGGTTGCAAATATTGCCGTCCGGGCAGTAATAGACGTACAGGTCGAGATCGTCGTCGCCGTCCGTCAATGCATCGAACAGCGAGAATCGCAGGTAAAGCTGGTTTTCCGGAACTTCAAACAGCTGTCGGGTCACGCCGTTGCCGTTGCGGAATGTGAAGGTCTTGGTCGGGTCGTTATCGACGAAGCCCTGGCTGACGGTCGGGAGATTCAATCCGTGTACGCCGGCGTTGTAGGCGCCGGTGTAACCAAACTCCACGTCAAACTCGAGCGAACCGGTGCCGCCAAAGCTGGTGACCTCAGCCGGAGCGGTCAGCGAGACCGGTCGCACAGCAATCGGTGAACGTACGGTGTGATCGTCATTTTCCCAACTCAGGCTGCCGTAGCGCCACAGGTCCAGCGGCCCGGACAGGTAGCGGAAAGTCACGCTGTAGCTGCCGCTGTCTCCCGGGCCGAGGCTGATCGTTGTCGGCGACACAATAACGTCAATGCCCGGTGGCGCCTCGACGACCGGTGTGAACACCTGTGCGCTGTCACTCACGTTGGTGACGCGCCGATCCACGGTGCGCTCGTTCGCCAGTCGCGGAATCGAGATCGACGGCTGGTTCAGGTCTTCCGGGGCGAAGGAGAAGCCACCGGCCTGCAGTTCATCGCAGCGAGCCTGGCTGACGGCCGGTGACGCTGCGGCGCAGGCAAACAGGTCGTACTCCTCGGCCGACACCGTGTAGGCGAGTCCGGGATCGACCGCGCCATTCGGCACGATGTGACCGGCACCGAAGTCAAACGGATTCGCCGGTGTCTCGTCGTCGTCGCGCACGATGTCCTGGCGGGCGGACGTCATCAGCGCCGAACGAATGACATCCGGCGTCCAGGTCGGGTTGGCCTCAAGCAGCAGCGCGGCAACCCCGGAAACATGCGGTGTCGCCATTGACGTGCCGCTCAGGTAGCCGTAGCGCTCGCCGGCAATCGAATTCGCCGCATCGGGCGTGAAGCCGGCAAGAATATTGACGCCGGGTGCCGTGACATCGGGTTTCAGAATAGCGGGAGCCGGTCCCGGTCCGCGGGAGGAAAACACCGCCATGCGGTTGCCGGTTTCCGGTTCGGTGAGCAGCAGTCCCTTGTCGAGCACAGCGTCCACGCGTTCGCCGTCGTTCAGCTCAGCAAGAATCAGGTTGCCGTCGGCCTGCCCGATCATCAGCGCCGGAATGTTGACGAGATCCGGCGAGCCGTTCATCGCGATGGGGTCTCCCGCGACGTTGTACACCAGCACCGCGACCGCGCCGGCGTCTTCGGCGTTAGCCACCTTCACATCAAATTCGCAGCCGCCGCGCTCGATAAAGGCGATGTTGCCGTCGACTGCCGATGCGTTAACCAACGCCTCACAGCCGTCGGCCGTGGTGCTGGTGCCGCCGTCTGCGAGCGAGGTGCTGTCATCGTCGACAAGGACGAGTTCCGCCTCGATCGGGTCGACGTCCGTCAGTGGCGGCGTAAAATTCGCCTCGCGCACGGCGTACTTGCCGGCGATCGACCCCGGTGTGTTGATCTGCATTGCCTCCACCGAGGTTTCTCCGTCGCGCGTCGACGCTGCCGCGGTGATGACCCACGGGCTGCCGGCTGGGGAGCCGATAGTGCCGCCGTTCGGACCGTCATTGCCGCCCGCCACGACGGCCAGCACGCCGGCCTGGGCTGCACCGGCGAGCGCGATGTCGTCGGGTGAGGTCACGCGCAGAAACGAGCTGCCGACCGAGTAGCTGATGATGTCGACACCGTCGGCAACTGCCTGGTCGATCGCGTTGGCGAGATCGGAGGTATTGCAGCTGGCACGGGTGGCGCCAGGGCGCA
>JBCDJX010000064.1:0-21392 GCA_038747355.1 Pseudomonadota bacterium
CGCTTCGGTCGCTTCCAGTTCAAGGTCTCCCAGGCGACGCATCGCCTCGGCACGCAGCACCGGATCATCGGAAACGAGATCCAGGAACACGCGATAGCTTTCGCGCGCCAGGTCCGAGCTCTCCAGGATCACGCGGCTCTTCTTGATCTCGACCGATTTCTTTTCGAGGCTCTTGATGGTGTCTCGCTTCTTGACGTCAGCGAGCGATACCAAAGGCAGCGTTACCAGCAACAACAGGAAAACCGTGCGCAACATCATGGCACGTTCTCCCCAACCGTTGCGGCACGGTCATAAATCGCCGCGAGCGCGAATCGGGCCTGCACCGTGTAAATATCGAGGCGTTCCTTTTGCGCCTGCAGTTCACCAACGGCAATTGACTGCAGGAAGGCGCGCTGCTCAGCCATGGCGTCGGCAACGCGCAATTTCATCCCAAGGATTCGCGGTTCAAGACCGTAGACGCGGTCGCCAAAGGCATCAAATTCCAGCGGTTGTTCGCGCATCGAGTCATCCACTTTGCGTCGTGCGCGTTGCGTCTCCACCAGCGCTTCGCCGGTTTTGCGCAGGTCACGACGGATGCGCCAAAGGCGATCCTTGAAATCGCGCTCAAGGTTCCACTGCAGGGCACCCTTCAGCAAGGCAACCTTGCGGCGCACGTCTTCAGCTTCCGGGATGTTCGCCTGCAAAGCCGGATTCGCCTCGTAGCCGGTGATCTCGCCCCAGAGCTGAAATTCGTACTTGTTGGCGAGCGCCAGCCAGTCGCCGTTTTGCTCGATGTCGTTGAGCTGGGCGTCAAACTCCAGCTTGCGATTGATCAGCGCATCGATATCGGCGCGATCCAGCGCATCCATTGTTCTCGGCAGGCGCTCCTGGTACGCCGTGCGTCGTGTTTCCAGCATGTTGGCGTAGACCTCGATGTTGTCTTCCCAGCTTTCGAGGTTGCGGTACAGGTAATTCAGGTCCCGGTAGCTCTTCAGACCTTCCTGGAATTCATGGGTCGCTAGCAGGTGGAACAGATAACGTGCTTCCGGGCCCTGCGGCAGTTCCTGCATTTGCCAGTACCAGCCGGTACTGTCGAGCGGGTCGTTTTGCACGAAATCGTCGAAGAAGTCGCCCGATTCAAGGTGCCCGATCGTCGTATCGATGCGATTGCTTTCCTCGTAAAAGGCCTCGATCGCATTCAGGTAGTGATCCGCCGCCTGACTGACGCTGTCGAGCTGTGCGAGCGCATACGGAATTGCGAGCATCGACTCCTGCACAGCGGGATCCAGCAAGTCTCGACTGCGTAATTCCATCCACGGCACCAGCGCGCGGTCGAAGCGCTCCTGCTCGGCATCGGCCCAGCCGACACCCAGTAGCGCCTTGTTGGAAAACGGACCTTCAAGGCGAACGCGTTGCAGCGGCGCTTTCGCGGCGTCCGACTGCTTGGCCTGCAGCAGTGCATAGCCCAGTGCGAGGTTTGCCTTGTCACGCAGCGACGTCAATTCCTCGTTGAAGGGATTCATGTCGCCGAGGTCGTCAAGGATGCTTTTTGCCTGGTCCAGCTGGCCGTTTCGCACCAGTGCGACACCGAGATTGAACCGGGCGTAGCTCGCCCATTCGGTGCGGCCCTTCCAGTCGTCGAGCATCGCGACAGCGCCGCCATAGTCACCGCTGTCGATCAACAGTTGCGCATGCAGCATGTTGGCTTCGCGCTGCAGGTTTTTCGGCAAGGCCTTGTTATCGATCTTGTCGAGCGCCTTCTTGGACTCTTCAAGGTAGCCGCGCTGCGACCAGATCTTGGCGAGGAAGAACCAGGTGCGATTGCGGATGTCCTCGTCGACGTTGTCGGCAAGCAGACGCTCAAAAATCTCCGCGGCCTCAAGATGGTGACCGTAAGACAGGAACATGCCGCCCAACAGCAACTCCGCGTCGTCGATGTGGTTACCCACCTGCGCGCGATTTTGCGCCGCCAGCAGTTTTACGATGGCGGGGAAATAGTCGTCCTGGTAGAAGTGGAACAGGACCTCGCCATAGTGCGCGTCCTGCACAACGATCGGATCACGATCCTTGTCGGCCTCGGCGAGACCGGGCAGGGTCGTGAGCAGGAAGCCAGCCAGCAGGAGTGAAACGCGTCGGATCAAGGATTACTCCCATTCCTTGATGTCAAACTCCGGCTGCTGCTTGGAGACCCGATCCGTGATCGAAAGCTCCATGTATTTAGCGCCGATGCCCTTGTCGAAACGCAGCGTCGCGCCACGCTTGTAGTCACGCGTGTGGGGACCCTTGCCGGTAAACACGGCAACCAGCTCGTGTTCACCCGTCTTCAGATTCGCCATGTGCACGCGGTGCACGCCGCCACGCAACAGCGCGCCGACTTCGCGTTCGGTGTACAGGTAATTCGCAACTTCCTTGCCGTTGATTTTCAGGCTGATCGAATCGAGGGCGAAATACTCGCCGACATCCATCGAGATAAAGAAAGCGACCTGCGAGTTAGCGGGGAACAGCAGTTCCTCCTCGAGCAAAAACAGGTCACGGTTGAGGTCGAGCACCTCTTTTTTCAGTGACTGGACATCTTTGTCGAGTTCGCGAAAACGGTCACGTGATGCTGCTTCAGCATCTTCCATGGCGACAACGTCGGATAACAGGGTCTCGCCATCCACAGTTGCGTCTTCCTGGGCCCACGCGAGACCGGAAAGCAGCAGCAGAAAAAGGACACGTATGCTGTTCACACTCATTCTCCAGAAAAACAAACGGCCCCGCATTCGCGGGGCCGGTCGTAGCTATTACTCACGCAGCAGTGCACGGACTTCGGAAAGGTACTTCTCTTCGTAGCCCGGCTTGTAGCCGTGGTGGACGTGGCGAACGCTGCCCTCGCGATCAAGAATCACGGTGACCGGCATAGCGTTTACCTCGTAGAGCTTGCTGACATCCTTGGAGGCGTCGAACAGCACGGGAAACGTTACGCCCAGTTCCTGCGCCATCGCCATCGCGCGACGCGGGTCGTCATCGATGTTGACGCCGAGCAGCGTAAAACCGACACGCTCATAGCGCGAAAACAGCGCCTCGAGCAGCGGCATTTCCTGGCGGCACGGTGCACACCATGTTGCCCAGAAGTTGATCATGACCACTTCGCCCCGGTGTTCTGACAAGCGAACATTGGCCCCGGAATTGCTTTTCAGCGCGAAGTCGGGCGCCGTCTTGCCGGCGAGGGTTCCAGACGATGCGAGGCTGCCCGCAGCCAGCATCGAGATAATTGCGCCTAGTAAAATCTTTCTCATCTTCTTCCATCCTTTCCTTGATTTGTTACCAGCAGGACGTCGTCCGTTTCGGCCGGGCAAAAGCCCTGAGCCGGCCCCGCTGGCGAAAGTCACGCAGAGTCCACGGCAGAATAGTGTCAGTCAGCCGCGAAACTGGCCGTGACTATCGTCACAAATGGCCGTTGTCGCCTGAACATAATTTGCGGTCGGAATTGAGGGATTGCGGGGCTTGAACAGCCACCAGATCGCCCGTCACCGGCCGACAGAAGCTCGACGCAATCTCACCAGATTACGTTAAGTTCCTGTGTTTCCCGGGATTCTCGAACGAGGGCCATATCGCTCTTGTCCGGGCCTCGATGTCGCACTCCCTGCGACGACCTCGGACTATTCACTATAGGCCTATGAAACTGAATTTGAAGTGAAAATTCGTCGCCTTTCAGCGACAGAACGCAGGTTTTTTCGCAACAGCTGAGGTGCTAACAGGTTCCCGGCGCCGGGTCGGTGGCGGGTGCATCATGCAGGGGTGCGGACGGGTTTTCGAGGCCGTGCGAGTACCAGATTTGCCCCTCGCTATCGATCACGATGCCTTCGTAATCCGGCAGGCAGCCAATCATGCTCAGGCCCGCCTCGACACCCATAACAAAGACCGATGTGGACAAGGCATCGGTCATGACGGCGTCGGGACCGAATACCGTGGCGCTGTGTACGCCTGCAACCGGTTCTCCCGACGATGGCGAGATAATGTGGTGGTAGCGAACGCCGTCTTCCTCGAAATAGCGCTCGTAGTCACCGGAGGTCGAAATCGCTTCCTCTTCCAGCGGCACCGAGATTGCCACCTGACCATCGGCCCGCGGATCGCGGATCCCGACCATCCAGGGGCGCCCCTGGCGGTCACCGATGAGTCGGGAGTCGCCGCCCGCCGTGACGATGCCGTGCTTGACGCCGGCTTTCCTCAAGATGTCGGCACCGCGATCGACGAAGTAGCCCTTCGCGATTCCACCAAGGTTGATTCGCACGCCTTCCACGGTGTACGCGATGGTCTTGTTCTCTTCATCAAGTTCGATGTAGCGATAGTCGATCTTTTCGACTTCCCGCGACAGCGTGTCAGCGTCCGGGCGCTTTCCTTCACGGAAGTCGTAGTGCTGGCCAACACTCTCGTAGGTGATATCGAAAGCCCCGAGCGTCAGCACCGAGATATCGATGGCACGCTCAACCACGTAATACAGTTCGTCGCCTGCGCTGATCGGCCGTTTGTGCGCGTTGTCGTTCACGTCGCTGATCAGGCTGGTCTCGATGTAAGTACTCATCATCTGGTTGATGCGTTCCGCTTCTTCGAACACGTCCTCAACCAGCGCGTTACCCAGCGCTGTGTCTTCATGCCAGAACCAGACGCGAATCTCCGTGCCCATGATCGGACGTTCGCCGCCGTGCCACTCCGCGTGCGCATCGGTTGAAATCACGGCGATGAGCCCAATAACTAGAGTTAACGCTTGGGCAGCGTTATCCTTCCATTGACCAATCAGGGAGTGGGCTTGTGTCATTCTGGATCTTCCTCGCAATAATTGCGGCGCTGGTTTTCTACGTCATCAACATCTACAACCGTCTCGTCAATGAGCGAAATCGTGTCAAAAACGGTTTTGCGCAAATCGACGTGCAGCTTACCCGGCGCTACGACCTGATTCCAAACCTGGTCGAAGCCGTGAAAGGGTATATGAGCCACGAGCGGGAAACCCTCGAAGCCGTCATAAAAGCGCGAAACACAGCGGTTGTGAATCTTGACGCGGCCAAACTCGACCCGTCAAACGCCGCCGCGATTCAGCAGCTCGGTGAATCTGAAGGCGTTCTCGGCAGTGTGCTCGGCCGCCTCTTCGCATTGTCGGAAAATTACCCGGACCTGAAGGCCAACGAGAACATGCTGCAGTTCCAGGAGGAACTGGCGACCACCGAGAATAAGGTCGCGTTTGCTCGCCAGGCTTTTAACGACGCTGTGATGGGTTACAACAACACGGCTGAGAATTTCCCCAACAACATCATCGCCGGCATGTTCAGCTTCAAGCTCGCGAGCTTCCTCGAAATCGACTCTGAGGAGAAACGCGAAGCGCCGGAAGTCTCCTTCGGTTAATCGTCGCCAGGGGCGCCGTCGCGCCCCTGGCTTCTTGCAGCGATGAATTTCTTCGACGCGCAGGACAATGCCCGCAAGGCCACCCGCTGGCTGGTCATCGTCTACGGCATCGCCACGCTTCTGATCGTCGCAGGCGTTACCGCCGTCGTTTACTTCGCGCTGCGCTTCTCTACCTCGACGTCCTCCGGATCACTGATGTCGGGCGACCCGACCGGCCTCTTGATCTACACAGCGGTGATCACCCTCGTGGTCATCCTGGGTTCCACCACGGTTAAGACAGCCAGTCTGTCATCCGGTGGCTCGAAGGTCGCAATGTCGATGGGCGGCACGCTGGTATCACCGGACACGCAGGATCCGCTGAAACGTCGCTTGCTGAACGTCGTCGAAGAAATGGCGATCGCTTCGGGCGTGCCGGTTCCCGATGTCTTTGTGCTTGAGGAAGAAACCGCGATTAACGCCTTCGCCGCCGGCTATACGGCGGGCGACGCTGCAGTCGCTGTAACCCGCGGCACGCTCGAATTGCTGGACCGCGAGGAATTGCAGGGCGTCATCGCTCACGAGTTCAGTCACGTACTGAACGGCGATATGCGACTGAACATCCGGATGATGGGCATCTTGTACGGCATCATGGTGATCGGGCTGCTCGGCCGACTGCTGCTGCGGAGCGGTCACTACGGCGCGCTCTCCAGCCGTCGCGGCAAGAACGGCAACGCGCTGCTGATGATTGGCCTCGGACTCGCCGTACTCGGCTTTATCGGCGTGATTTTCGCCCGCATCATCAAGGCGGCGGTGTCCCGGCAGCGCGAATACCTCGCCGATGCCTCCGCCGTGCAGTTCACTCGCCAAACACGCGGTATCGCCGGCGCACTGAAAAAGATCGGTGGCTTCGAGGGCACGTCGATGATCACCGCGCAGGACCCGGAAGAAGTCAGCCACATGTTATTCGGTAGCGGCATGAAGTTGTCGAGTGTGTTCGCAACGCACCCGCCGCTAACCGAACGTATCGCTGCCCTGGAACCGGGTTTCGATGCCTCCGACTATGTGCCGGTCACCGACGCCGTGCGTGAGCAGGTCGCCAGCGAAGCCGCCAGTCAGTTCGCCGGCGGCGGTGCGACACCCGCGGTGAACAGCGAGAGCATCATTGAGGCGATTGGCAATCCGCAGCCGGAACACATCGCCCTCGCCGGTCAGATTCGGCAGGACATCCCGGAGTCCCTGACGGCGGATGCGCACGACGGGCGCGGAGCACTGCTGTTGACGGTTGCCTTGCTGCTCGACCCGGAGCGCCGCGAATTCGACGCACAAATGGCCATTGTGCGACGCGTCCTCGGCGACAAGCGCGGCCGGGAAATCCTCGTGCAGGTCGACCAGATTTCCCGGCGCCCGCGGGCATTGCGCCTGAGCCTGCTGGAAATTGCATTTCCCGCGTTGAAGCGACGGCCCGAAAACGAGCTCAAAGCGCTGGTCCGACTGTTGCGCAAACTCATCGACTGCGACGGTAAAACCGACCTGTACGAATTCTGTTTCCTGCGCATCATCGAAGCGCATCTGTCGCACGCGGCCGACCCGTCAGCCGCCAACAGCCGCGGCAAACTGACACGCGGACGCGTCCAGCGAGCCGCGCTGGATCTGCTTAGCGTCGTTGCTCGCGAAGGTGGCAGCGACGACCCGGAAGCCGCGTTTTTGGCCGGTGCAGCCACCTTTCCCAAATGGGCAGAAACTGCCGAGATCAGCGCCGTGACCGACGACGCCGTCGAGCGCCTGGATACCGCGTTTGACTTGCTGGCGGCGCTGAATCCCGCCGGTCAGAAAATGTTGGTTGAGGCTGTGGTCGCGACCATTGGTCGCGATGGACGGTTCTCAAGCACGGAAATCGAGGTGCTGCGAGCGCTGTGCGCCGCAATTGGTTGCCCGGTCCCACCACTGCAGGGCGTCGGCGAGGAAAAACTCGCGTAACATGGAACTCTTTGTTCATTCCCTGTTCAGCTAAGTCATCGCATAAGGCTGTGCGACAGTGCTAACGGATAGAGAGTTATCATGAAAGAGCGATTCACCGGACTGATCGTCCTTGTCCTGTTGTTTTCATTGACCGATGTGTCGGCGGCCTCCCGCGAAGAAAAACGCGTTGCGGATGCGTCCGACGTCATCGACCAGATCCTGAGAATTCCCGAACAGTCGATACCACCCTCGCTGCTGTCGCGTGCCTACGCGGTCGCGGTGATCCCGAATGTCGTCAAGGTCGGCCTCGGCGTGGGTGCGCGACGCGGCAAAGGCATCATCGTCGTGCGCCAGGACGACAACACCTGGAGCAACCCGGCGTTCGTCACGCTGACGGCGGGCAGCGTCGGCTGGCAGATCGGCGCGCAGTCGACCGACGTCATCCTCGTCTTTAAAACACGTAAAGGCGTTGACGGTATCGCCAACGGCAAACTGACCCTGGGTGCAGACGCATCTATTGCCGCGGGCCCGATCGGACGCAACGCGGCTGTGGCCACAGATCTCGCGATGCAGGCGGAAGTGATTTCGTACTCGCGCAGTCGCGGCCTGTTCGCCGGCGTCGCGCTGGAAGGTGCCGGCGTCACGATGGATCGAAAGGCGAACGCCGCGTTCTACGGTTCACCGGGCATGACACCGGAAAAAGTGTTTGCGAGCTCGCCGAATATCGCGCCGAACGTCGCCAACGAGTTTGTGCAGTTGCTGACGCGTCAAACCAGTCGTTTACCCACGCAACCCGGCATGCAGGCGGGAACCACGGAGGCGGCGTTTGAGGAGGAAGAAGCGTCGGAAGTGCAGACCTTCGGACTTCCGGATCCCGACGAGTACTAGCGCTTACTGCGGGTCCTGGCGACGTTTAAGCTCGTCGCGAATCGACTGAAGATCGGATGCCGGCTCTTCCTCCGGCGCTTCAACAACGGCCCCAGGCACGTTCGGGCTAGTGGTCGGTTCCGGCGTAGCCGTTGATGGCTCGTCGAATGGATTGTCCGTCTGGGCTGGCTCCGGAGCCTGTGGATCCGGTGTCGCCGGCATCACTGCGCCCGGCGCGTTCACCGTCGGCGCGTTGTCGTCAACCATCGGGGTTGTGCCATCCGGTGCAACACCGAACTGCGCGAGATACTCGGCCTCTTCCCGCAGTCGCTGCTGCTCCGCCGCTCGGCGCCTCGCCTCGGCAGCCGCAGCCTGGGTCTCGCGAAACGCGCGACGCTTCTCTTCCGAGCGAGCTTCGAATGCTTCACGCCGTTTGGTGTCGAGTTCCGCCTCGATGATCTTCACGGCCTCACGCGCGTTGACGCATTCAGCTTCGTATCGCGTTTCCACGCGGTTGCGTGAACAGCGCGCCATAGCGGCTTCCAGCAGGATCTCGTTGTCGAGAAACTGCTGAACCGAACGCGGCGGCGGCTCTTCGGCACACGCCGACAGCACCAATGCTGCGGCTACAAGCTGTAGGATTCTGTATGTCATCGATGTTTTTTCTGCGGGGATTTACCCCCGTTTGACGATAATATCAGAGGCGTCAAGTCTGCAAAGTGGTCGTGTTTCGCAGTTTTTTAGCAAGCTACCGCGACTTTTTAGTGCCATTTGAAACCTTGTTGGCTAACGTAATCGCTTCATTTAAACCAATTGGTAAATTGCGTGTCTGATTCCAATCAGTTCCGCCTGCTCGTTCAACGGCGTTTCATCCCGTTCTTCACCACCCAGTTTCTCGGTGCGCTGAACGACAATGTGTTCCGTAACGGGCTGATCATCCTGGTGACTTTTCAGGGCATCAAGGTCGCCGGGCTGGACGAGGGAGCGTTCGCCAATGTGGCGGTTGCCTTGTTTATGTTGCCGTATTTCCTGTTCTCGGCGCTGGCTGGACAGATCGCCGACAAGTACGACAAGGCGTTCCTGTTTCGCCGCATCAAGCTGTTCGAACTTGGCCTGATGGTTGTCGCGACGGTGGCTTTCCTCACGCAGAGCTACGTCATCGTGCTGTTTATCCTGTTCATGATGGGTGTTCAGTCGACGCTTTTCGGGCCGGTGAAATACTCCTACCTGCCGCATCATCTGGACACCTCGGAGCTGATCGCCGGCAACGCGCTGGTCGGCGCCGGAACCTACACCGCCATTATTCTCGGTCTGTTGATCGGCGGCCTCGCGGTGGCTTATGCACCGGGAGACCAGCGCGTCCTCGTGCTTGCGCTGCTCTCCATTGCGTTGATCGGCTACCTGGCCGCCAGGCAGATACCGAAGACGCCGGCCAGCGATCCTGACCTGAAAATCAACTTTAACCTTTGGGCCGAGACTCGCCGCATCGTGGGATTCGCCCGCCGCGACCGCACGGTCTTCATGTGCGTGCTGGGAATCTCCTGGTTCTGGTTCTACGGCGCTATCGTGCTGACGCACGTGCCGGTGTACACCAAGGACATCTTGCTTGGTACAGAGGCTATCGCCACGGCCCTGCTGGTGACCTTTGCTGTCGGCGTCGGTATCGGCTCACTGCTGTGCGAACGCCTGTCCGGTCATCGCATCGAGCTCGGGCTGGTGCCATTCGGTTCGATCGGCCTGACGTTGTTCGCTGCCGACTTGTACATCGCGCAACCGACGCCGTTACCCGGGGCATCCAGCACTTTCGCCGAACTGCTCGCACAACCAGGCAGTCTCAGAATCCTGTTTGACCTGACGATGATCGGTGTCTTCGGTGGTCTTTACAGCGTGCCCTTGTACGCGCTGATGCAAAAACGTGCCGAGCGGAAACAGCTGTCGCGAATTATCGCGGCGAACAACATTCTCAACTCGATCTTCATGGTCACATCGACCGGCGTCGCGATCGCCCTGCTCGCCGCGGGGCTGTCTATTCCCGAACTGTTCCTTACCCTGTCCGTGCTTAACGCGATGGTGGCGATCTACATCTACGGCCTGCTGCCCGAGTTCCTGATGCGCTTCCTGGCGTGGATCATCATCAGCGTGTTTTATCGCGTTCGCCTCGAAGGGGCCGACCGGGTGCCCGACAAGGGGCCCGCCATCGTTGTCTGCAATCACGTGAGCTACATGGATCCGATCCTGTTGGCCGGCTGTCTGAAGCGACCGATGCGTTTCGTCATGTGGTACCGGATATTCGACATCCCCGTACTCAACTGGTTCTTCCGCCAGACCCGGGCGATCCCGATTGCATCGGCACGAGAGAATGAAACCGTTATGAACGCCGCCTTCGAGGCGATCGAAGAAGAACTCGCCGCCGGCAACGTGGTGTGCATTTTCCCGGAAGGTGGCCTGACGATGGACGGCGAAGTCCAGCGCTTTCGGCCGGGCATCGAGCGGGTCCTCGAAAATCAACCGGTGCCGGTCGTGCCGGTTGCCCTGCGCCGATTGTGGGGTAGCTGGTTCAGCCGTCGGCGCGACGGCGGGCTGCGTCGCCTGCCGGGGCGGCTTTTCGCTCGCGTGCCGGTCAGCGTCGGTGCGCCGCTGCCGCCAAGCAAGGCCAGCGCGGCGCAACTGGAGCTGCAGGTTCGCGCCCTGCGAGGCGACGAACGGTAGCTAGAGCCCCTGCCGTTCGCTCTGCGGTTCTCGCGGTGCGTCTTCGAGGCTGAATCGAGCGCGCCATTCGGCTAGCAACTCGTCGCGATTACCAAACAGCCCCGAACCCCGGCCGCCGCTGTAGCGGAAACTGGTGAGCTCGAATTCGCCGTCGTAGACCGTCGGCAACACAAAACTGTCGCCGCGCGCGGCGAGTGGCGACGCACCGCCGGCGATCCGCGGTACCAGCAAAGCGTCGCGCCACAACAGACCGTCCGCGGTAGAGCTCAGCCGATGCACCCAACGCTGGGTTTTCGCGTACAGGTCTGGACCGGCCTGTGCGAACGTCATGCTGGTCACCGGTCCCGGCAATTGCAGCGCGTCGCCCACGAGGCGACTGCTGGCGAGATCAAACAGCAGCAGGCGAGCGTCACCGTCGGCGATCACCAACTGCCGAGCATCGCGTGAGAGCTCGAGGTGCGCGATGGCAGCATCGCCGCGCCACAACGGTCGGCTGGTCCAGCTGTCGGCGCCTGCGGAAGCGACTTCCAACAGCTTGCCGCTGGCGCTGCCGGTGAACAGCGACTGGTCGTCGCGATATTCCAGGCTGAGCTGAGGCTCGAGAAACTCGACGGTGTCGACAATTTCTGCCGTTTCCGTATCCACCAGAACGAGACTGCCGGACGTCAACACCGCGAGCTGTTTGCCGGCCGGCGAAAACTGCAGGGCGGTCACTTGCGCAGCAGGAATACTCAGCACCGCCGACGACGGCAGTCCACTGTCGAGATCCCAGAACCGCACCTCGTCATCATCACCGAGGCTCGCTGCGATTCGACCGTCGTCGCTGACGGCGAGACGCCGAATTGCAGCGTCGTGGCCGATGTAGCTGATGTCTTCGGATGCTGTCATTTCCACGCGGCCGTCAACAACCTCAATGACGTGCAGCAGGCCGGAGGAATCCGCTGACAGCAGTCGCTCGCCGCCCGGCAGCACGTACATCGGACCGTCGAGGCCGGGCGTCACCAGTCGCTGTGTGGCGACCGGTGATTCGTCGGCCACCAGCGGCATCGTCCAGACCCGGGCGCCGTTTCGGCCCCAGGGTGTCACGACACTGCGCTCGTCATCCGAGAACGCCAGCACACCCGGCGAGTCCTCACCGCCAAAGCCGAGCATCGGCCCCGCCGGTGCGCCGTTAGATGAACGCCGCACCTGGTAGCCGATCCCGGCATGTCCCGACAGCGACAGGTTGCCGGCCGGCGAAAACGCAAATCGCCAGTCGCCCTCACCAAACTCCTCGAAAACCGGTTGGTCGGGAGACGCGACGCGGTACTGCGCAACACCGCTGCCGCGGAACACCACGCCGACATGGCTGCCATCGTACGACGCATGCAATGAGCCCGGCTCGAACGCCAGGTTGAACTGGGCGAGCAGTTCTTCACTCGACATGTCCCAAACGCGCACCGCCCGGTCGGCATCCGCGATCGCGACACGTTGACCATCGGCACTGACCGCGTCCAGCAGCGGCTGCACGTCCAGCGCCAATCGGTGCAATCGCTTGCCGCTGGCCAGCGACCAGGTTTCGAACGTGGTCTGGTCCTCGTCGACCCGACGGACAGACAACAAGCCCTCGGCCGGCAGGACGCGCAGGCTGTTGGCACCTGTGTCGATTGACAAGGTGTGCAACAGTCGTCCGGTGGCAACCTCCCAGACATGCACCGCCGACGGGGTCGCGGTCACAATGGTCTGCCCGGCGAGGTCCAGCCCAACCAGTTCCTCGTTCGCGTTGACTGCGACGGCGCCCAGCGGCTTGCCGAATGCGAGATCCCAGATCCTGACACTGTCTCCGCTCGGCGCGCGAGCGGTCGCGTAGCGGTGGCCCGGATCGACCCAGACGGATGAGGCCGGCACTTCCAGTGGATTCGGGATGTTCAGACCGCGCTGGAAATTCTCCGGCAGACCTTGGCCGTTGAGCGTCAGGTTCCAGCCGACAAGGTGACCGCCGACGCCCGGCGCCTGGTCACGAATACTCAGGCTCCAGGTACCGTCCAGCGACTCACCTACCAGGGAACGCAATTGATTGCCGGGAATGCGAATTTCGTCGTTGGTCGACGCACGTCGAACCGGCGGATCGATCGTGACGGATTTGCCCGACGGTGCGGTGAGACGAATGAACAGGTCATCGAATCGCTGATGGCTGATACGCAACGAAAGGCCAATGCGACTCACGCCGCCCTCAGAGCCAACGGCCACGCGTCGAACCAGCGGTTCGATATCCAGAGCCCGTAGCTCCCGATCGGGGGACGCCTGAATCGAACCGGACTCGACCGCCCACTGACTCACGTTGGCGTCGTCCACACGGCTCAAGACCTGATTCACGGAATCAAAACGCAGCGGCAGGTCGCCGTCGGCCTGCAGCGTGTCGAGCAGCAGCGGATAGTCGCTGGACACCAGCATGGCCGCACGATTGCGCCGCGCCTGCGTCGATGTTTCGAACGCTCGAATCGACGCCAGCAAGGCACTGTCGCGATCCTCATCGCGCAGGGCACCGACAACTCGACGATCCCAGAAATTGGCCGTTAACTGACTGCCCAGCCGTGATTCGCCGTCGACGGCGTCGGCCATCGCGGCAATGCGCAGCATCTCCGCTTCTTGTTCACTCGCTGCGGCGCGCGTCAACAGGTATTGACGGAACACGGCGTCGGCCGAATCGGTGTGCCCGGGGAAAGAACGCAGGTTAAGCCAAGTCTCCTGGGCATCATCCAGCGAGGTTTCGCTCGCGGTCAATACGCGGACGTAGGGATTCGGCAGGAGCTGGGTGTACCAGAACGGGACGGCAAGCATCAGCAGGATACCGGCAGCCACGTAGGCGACCACGCGCCAGTGTGACGGCAGGTTCTCGTTTGCCCAGCGCGCGGTAAACACCATCTCATAGATGCGGTTTCTCGGCTGCAGGGTGCCGTGTTCATCGAGCACAACCAGCCCTTGCGACAACAGGCGTCGCTGGCCGGTCTGGCCGAGGTCGGTGGCGACATTCACGCCCTTGCGAATCCGACCGTACAAATTCAAAACCGCATCGGCTTGCGGGCTTGCAAGCAGCGTATTGTGCAGGTGGCTCAGGTGCGGCTCATTGCGCGTTGCGGCCCTGCCCGACATCTGCTGCACCACGAGCTTGTCGATACTCTCGATCAGGTCTTCGCTAAAGGAGGTCCGCGATATCGCCCTGGCGAGCTTTTGCGACAGATAGGGATGGCCGTTGGTCCAGTAGAAGATGCGATCCAGCGCTCGCTGCGCATCGTTGGGTGACAAATTCAGTTCGGTCGCGAACAGATCGAGCTTGTTGCGTTCGAAGTCACGTAGGTTGATGGCCTGCGAGACATTAAAGGGCGACTGTGCGGGATCGTCGATCAGATCCACCGGATCGCACTCGCCGACCAGTACAAAGGTCAGGCGCTGGAAGTCCGGGTCCATAACGCGTGCGTCGTGCGCCGCGCGGATACTCGCCAGCAAAGGCGGTGCAAATTTGGGACCTTCGATCGCCATCAGCGAATCCACGAACACGACGATGTTGCCGTCGATGCGCGGCAGGATGATCTCGGCGTAAAACTCGAGCAGGCGCTGCCGGTTTGTCAGCAGAGCCTTGTCCTGCCACCACTCCTGCAGCTCCATTCGAATGCGCAACTGACGCAGCAGTCGGTAGGCCAGGTTGTAAAACCAGCGACCGACGTCGGTGTCAGACTCTTTGGGTGCAATCTGCTTTAGGTCCAGCGTCGCCACCCGGATATTGGCGGATTCGACACGCGCCGAGACGGCCGCAATCAGGCTGGACTTGCCGGTGCGATTGGGTGCGAGGACGTGGGCGTAGCGACCTGCGGTTACAGCCTCGTACAACAGGTCGTCAGCACGGCGCTGGATATAACCGGCTTTGACGGCATGCAGCGGTGCGCCGACGCTGAAGAATTCGCCGGTGGCATCTGTGTCGCGTACAGACTTGCTGTCAGAGTCGCCAGTCATCGGGTACCGGAGTATCCTGTGGCATTGCAGTTTACCCGACGGCAGTGACACAGAACACAAACATTGATGAGGTCGTGTTAAAGAGTGACCTGTTCGGCCACGTGGTCCGGGTCACTCGCGACGGCGAGACCAGCATACGCCGCGACATTCGCACGGCCCCCTTGTGGACGCGCGGCATCGCACGCTGGCTGATGCGACGCGAAGCCCGGGTCCTTGGTGCCATCAGCGGCATCGACGGGCTGCCTCGGCTGTTGCACAGCGATCGTGACTCGCTGGAGCGGAGTTTTCTTGACGGCCAGCCGATGCAGGTGGCACGCCCTTACGAAGCGGAGGCGTATTTTCGCGACGCCCGCCGTCTTTTACGCCGACTGCACCGTGCCGGCGTTGTGCACAACGACCTGGCGAAGGAGCCAAACATCCTGGTGACGCCCGACGGCCACGCCGCCTTTATCGACTTCCAGCTCGCCAGGCATTTTGCGAAACGCACTGGCCTGTTCCGCTTGCTTGCCAGGGAAGATGTTCGTCACTTGTTAAAGCACAAGCGCTACTACTGCGCCGAGGCTCTCACCACCCGGGAGCTATCCATCCTGCAGCGCCCGTCATTGCCGTCACGCATCTACATGCGGACGATTAAACCGATCTACCTGTTCGTGACGCGTCGCCTGCTCGGCTGGTCAGACCGCGAGGGTGCGGGAGATCGGGGCGCCGTGCGCTAGGCGCATGCGCCGGTTAGCCGGCTTGTTTATACTTGATCAACGCGTTTGGGATTTACCGATGGATTTCTGTCACCAACACAACCTTGTGGAACCGGACACCGCTGGTGCCGAACGTCCGTACGGCATCCGCATCACACTGCCCGCCGGCGACACGCTGAGAAACCTGCTCGGTGACGATTGGGAGAAGCTGCACTGGTATCCCACCAGCGAGGAGCGCGACGCCGCTTACCACGCAATGGCGATCCGCCACGGCTACTATCGCAACACCGATAACCCGACGCAGATCCTCGAAAAGGTTGATCGTCACCGCTGACCGCCGTCAGGCCGGTCGAATCTGTCCGTCGCCGCGCACCACGTACTTGTAGCTGGTGAGTTGCTCGGCACCAACCGGCCCTCGCGCGTGTATGCGCCCGGTAGCAATGCCGATTTCTGCGCCCATACCGAACTCACCGCCGTCGGCGAACTGGGTTGACGCGTTGTGCATCAGAATCGCGCTGTCCGCACGGCGCAGGAACGCGTCGGCCGTTGCCGGGTTTTCAGTAACGATGCTCTCGGTGTGACCGGAACCGTAATTTGCGATGTGCTCCAGAGCACCATCGAGACCGTCAACGACACGCACCGCGATCACGGCATCGAGAAATTCCTTACCCCAATCTTCGTCAACGGCCTCTTCCATGAACGGCACCTGTGCGCGCGCCGCCGCGTCGCCGCGGAGTCGGCAACCGGCCTCACGCAGCGCGTCGGCCACCGGCGGCAACAGCGTGTCGGCCGCCGCCGCATCGACCAACAGCGTCTCGGCCGCACCGCAGACGCCGGTACGGCGCATTTTTGCATTCACGGCAATGCGCGCCGCCTTGTCGACGTCGGCATCGCGATCGAGATACACGTGACAAATGCCTTCAAGGTGACCGATGACCGGCACTCGTGCGTCCTGCTGGACACGCTCGATCAGGCCTCGACCACCGCGCGGCACGACGACGTCAATACTGTCCGCCATGGACGACAACAGGTAGCCGACCGCCGCCCGGTCGCGCGTCGGGATCATCTGCACAGCATCGATCGGCAACCCGGCTTCCTGCAGACCCTGGTGCAGACAGGCCAGCAATGCCCGGCTGGAATTGAAGCTCTCGGAGCCGCCGCGGAGAATCGCCGCATTGCCGGACTTGATGCACAGTCCAGCCGCATCCGCCGTGACGTTCGGGCGACTTTCATAAATGATGCCGATGACGCCCAGCGGGACCTTGACCCGCTGGATACGCAGTCCGTTCGGTCGCTCCCATTCTTCGTCGATTTTCTGGATCGGGTCGTCGAGCGTGGCTATGTCGCGCAAGCCGCCCGCGATACCGGCGAGCCGCTGCTCGTCGAGCGCCAGGCGATCGAGCATCGCGTCGGACAGACCGCCCCCACGACCGGCTGCTACGTCCGCGCGGTTGGCGTCGAGAATCGTCCCGGCCTCGACCTCGATGGCATCGGCGGCCGCACGCAGAGCGAGGTTGCGGGTCTCGCCGTCGCTTTCACCGAGTTCACGAAACGCCCGCTGCGCATTCGCGCCGAGCGCCTGCAGGGTTGTTGCAATGTCCATCGTATCGTTCATGATTTGTGCAGCACCATCTCGTCGCGGTGGACCATCACGGCCCGGCCTCGGTAGCCCAGTTTGCTCTCGATTTCCTCGGAGCGACAGCCAGCCAGCCGTCGTGCATCCTGGTCGGAGTACTCGGCCAGCCCCCGGCCGATCTCATTACCGTGGCCGTCCACCAGTGTGACCACATCGCCGCGGCGAAAATCCCCGACCACTTCGACCACACCCACCGGCAGCAGGCTGGAGCCCTCGGCCAGCGCATTCGTAGCGCCCTCATCGAGGCGCAATTCACCGCTGACGGACAGGACGCCGGCGAGCCACTGCTTGCGTGCTGCAGCCGGCGTGCTCGAGGCCGGAAATACCGTGCTGCGAGCGCCGGCTGCAAGACGTTGCAGCGGCTGTTCCGGCTCGCCGTGCGTGATCACGGTCGTGCAGCCTGCGCGTGTCGCGATACGTGCCGCCTGCACCTTGGTCGCCATGCCACCGGTGCCGACAGCGGACTGCGTTTCGCCCGCGATCGACAGGATGTCGTCGTCGATCGACGCCACCCTGGGAATATGCGTCGCGTTGCTGTTCACCGTCGGGTCGCTGTCGTACAGGCCGTCAACATCCGACAACAGGATCAGTCCGTCGGCCATGACCAGTTGCGCAACCCGTGCCGCAAGTCGGTCATTGTCGCCATAGCGGATTTCCTCGGTCGCAACCGTGTCGTTCTCGTTGATGATGGGTACGACCTTCTTTTCCAGCAGGCACGACAAGGTGCTGCGCGCGTTCAGGAATCGCCGTCGGTTCTCGGTATCCTCCGGCGTCAGCAACACCTGCGCCACATCGACGTCCTCGTCGGACAGCGCGGAACGCCATGCGTAAGCCAGCCCGATTTGTCCGCTGGCCGCTGCGGCCTGCAGCTCTTCCAAGCGCGCGCGGCGCTTGTCGATGCCGAGCCGACGGCAGCCGATCGCGACAGCGCCCGAGCTGACGATCAATACATCCGCACCGCTGTGCTTCAGATACGCGACATCGCGAGCCAGCCCCTGCAGCCAGCCGGTGTCGATGCGGTCGTCGTCATCGACCAGTAGGGAGGAGCCAACCTTTATTACCAGGCGACGAAACGCGGCAAGGTCGATGCTCATCGCTCTCGCCTAGCCGGACAGCTTATGGTGCTCGTCGAACGACGACAGCAGGACCTCACCCTTGGAGACCGCAACGCTGCCGCTGCGAGCAACCGCGGACACATCCCCGACCGTCGCTGCCTCATCGACGAACGCATCGATCTCGACGATGCGACCATGCAGCTGCAGCGTGAAACTGTTGTTCGAGTCGTCAAGCACCTCGGCGGAATGTCGCCTGGCAAAATCGAGCGCGTCAGTGGTGTCGCCGGCCAGCTTCATTTTCACGATGGCGAGCTCGCGCTCGAAATGGTCACCCAGCGTCATGTCGTGAATGTTGACGACGTCGACCAGCTTGGCGAGCTGCGCGTTCAACTGCGCGATAGCGGCATCGGACCCGGTTACGACCAGCGTCACGCGTGAGATGGTCTCATCGTCGGTCGGTGCGACGTTCAGGGAGTCAATGTTGTAGCCGCGTGTCGAAAACATGCCGGTCAGCCTTGTCAGGGCGCCAACTTCGTTTTGCAGCAGCACGGAAATTGCGTGTCTCATTAGGGTGTTTTTCGAGGCCTGGGGAAGGTCGGGAAATTAGTTTCAAAAAAAAGCTTTTTCGCGCTGCAACAGCTTGATTCGCTTGATGTTGTCGCAGTTATTCCGCTATTGCAATGCAGGGTCATTTGGGAAACACTCGACGCGTACTGCAGCCCCACTTCCCAGCATGCAAGCCGACATCCAAACCATTCACCCCATGGCCGGAAAATCCATGACCGGTGCCGACATCATCGTCCAGGTCGTGGCTGATGAAGGCGTCGATACGATTTTTGGCTACAGCGGCGGCGCCATTCTGCCGACCTACGATGCGGTCTTCCGCTATAACCACACGAACAAGCGCGAGGACGGCAGCTCCGCCATCCCGCTGGTCGTGCCGGCCAATGAACAGGGCGCCGGCTTCATGGCGGCGGGCTATGCGCGCGCCAGCGGCAAAGTCGGCGCCGTCATGGTGACGTCCGGCCCCGGCGCGACCAACATGGTCACGCCGGTCCGCGACTGCATGGCGGATTCCGTGCCGATCGTTGTCATCTGTGGCCAGGTGCCGCGCGCCGCGATCGGCACCGACGCATTCCAGGAGGCCCCGGTGGCGGCCATCATGGGTGCGGTAGCCAAGCACGTATTCCTGGTGACAGATCCGGACAAGCTTGAAGCGACGATGCGCAGCGCCTTTGAACTCGCGCGCACCGGTCGCCCCGGACCGGTGGTGGTCGATATCCCGAAAGACGTCCAGAACTGGGAAGGCGAATTCCGCGGTGAAGGCACACTGCCGCTGGGCGGCTACCGTCGCCGGCTCGAAGCCGTGACCGGCAACCGACTCAGCGAAGCTGCCTGCCAGCGCTTTTTCGACATGCTCGGCGACGCCGAACGGCCGCTGATATACGCCGGCGGCGGTGTCATCAACGGCAACGCCACCAAGGCGATGCGCCGGCTCGCGAGCGAATACGGTATCCCGGTGACAACAACGCTGATGGCGCTGGGCGCGAGCGACACCAAGCACCCCTTGGCGCTGCACATGCTCGGTATGCACGGCCTCGCCTCCGCCAACTACGCGGTGGAAGACAGCGACTTCATCATCGCGGTCGGTTCTCGCTTTGATGACCGTGTGGCCGGCGTACCGGACCGCTTTGCACCCAAAGCCAAGCACATCGCACACTTCGACGTGGACAGTGCCGAGATCGGCAAAGTGAAAAACGTCGACTGGCATCACGTTGGCGTCATGCGCAACGACCTGGACGACCTGCTGGCCTTCGGTCGAAAAAGCGGCTTCGCAAAAGACTATTCAACCTGGCACGCAGAAATCGCGGAGCTCAAAGCGCGTTACGGTCTCAACTACGATCGCGACAATCCGTTGATCCAGCCGTATGCCGTGATCGAAGAGATCAACAAGCACAGCGACGGGCGCGCGATAATCACCACCGGTGTCGGCCAGCACCAGATGTGGGCGGCCCAGTATTTCGATTACGCCGAGCCGAGACTTTGGCTGACATCCGGCAGCATGGGCACGATGGGCTTCGGCCTACCCGCTGCAATCGGTGCCCAGTTTGCGCAGCCTGACCGAATCGTCATCGATATCGACGGCGATGCGAGCATCCGCATGAACCTCGGTGAACTGGAGACGGCCACGACGTACAAACTGCCGATCAAAGTCGTCGTACTGAACAACTTTGGCGACGGCATGGTCCGGCAGTGGCAAAAGCTCTACTACGACAGCCGCATGTCGGGCAGCGATAAATCGCTGCACCGCAAGGACTTTGTCCGTGCGGCCGAGGCCGACGGTTTCGGTTTTGCGCAACGACTGGACGACAAGTCTCAAATCGAGTCGACCGTGCGTGCGTTCATGCAATACGAAGGCCCCGCGTTCCTCGAAGTCATTATTGATCCCGATGCCGGTGTCTACCCGATGGTCGGCCCGGGCCAGAGTTACGACCAGATGGTGACCGGCGACTTTATCGCGAGCCGCAGCAAGGGCGGCGACGAGAAGCAGGGTCCCAGCGAGATGTTCTAGGAGAATCGCAACATGGCCGAACTCAGCCTGAGCGGAAGCTGCCTTTGCGGTGATGTCGAATACAACATTGCCGGCACACAAACCGACTTCTGGCACTGCCATTGCGAGCGATGCCGCAAGGCAACCGGCACGGGCCACGCGAGCAACCTGATCTTTGCGCCCGTGGAACTGCGTTTTACGAAGGGCGAAGACCACGTGCGTCGATTCAAGGTGCCGGATGCCCGGTTCTTCACCAACGTCTTCTGCACGCTGTGCGGCAGTCGCTTGCCGAATTACTCCGCCGAACGGGGTTTCGCCGTCGTTCCTGCCGGGAGTCTCGATTCGGACCCCGGCGTCGAGGCCGGTGGCCGCATCTTCAAAGGATCGGCCGCAAGCTGGTCCTGCAGTGACGGCAGCATGCCCGAATTCGAGGAATACGCGCCAAGGGACTGATTTATAACGCGCTGGCACTGGGATTCCGTGCCGGCTCGCGTATTATGTGAACTGGTTCCGGGATCGGATCGTCACGAACCGTCAAGGTTTGACCATGTTGGGAAGCCCTAGCAAAAATTCGCTGAACCGCATCGTGGTGC
>JBCDJX010000065.1:0-21089 GCA_038747355.1 Pseudomonadota bacterium
TATCAACGACGCCGCCATCACGGTGCTCAATGAACAACGCTTGCTGTACAGCCAGCCCGGGTTTGCCCTGCTTGATGACGACGGAGTCTCGATCGGCGACGCGGCAGAACATGTTGCGCGGCTGAAGCCACGCCGGATCGATAATCGCTTCTGGGAACGTCTCGACACTGAACCGCTCGGGTACAGTCGCTTCCCCAACCTGAGCAGCGCAGATCTTGTCAGTCGCCACCTGGAGCAGGTGTGGGGTGCCGTATCCGGTGCAGGCGATCAGTTGTTGATTGCCGTACCCGGCTACATGAGCAACCAACAGCTGTCCCTGTTTCTCGGTATCGCGGCTGAGCTGGCTATTCCGATTGCCGGACTGGTCGATGCCGCGGCCGCCGCAACGCGTCGTGAATATCGCGACGCTGTGCCAATCCACATTGATATCGGCCTGCACAAGGCCTGCCTGTCGCGAATCGCGCAAGACGGCCAGGTGCTTGTCGAACGGACGGAGGTGATCGACACGGCCGGTGTGGCGAGTCTGTCCGATGCCTGGATTCGGAAAATTGCCGATTGCTTCGTGGATCAGTCGCGCTTCGACCCGTTGCACACCGCCGAGACCGAACAGGCGCTGGCCGATGCACTGCCACACTGGCTCGCTGCGTCGATGCGGGCCGATTCGGTCTCGATGAGCGTTGAATCGCGCGGCATGAGTCACACCGCAGAGATCGAGTCCATCGAGCTGATTTCCGCCGCTGCACCGGTTTACCAACGCATCGCATCGCAGCTGAGAACCCTGCTGCGTGCAGACGAGGTGCCGGCTATCCAGCTCGCCGATCGCGCCGCGCGCATGCCCGGCCTCGCGGACATGTTGTCGGCCCGCGTCGGTGGCGAGGTCTTCTTGCTGGAGCCGGGTGCTACAGCCCGAGGCCTGTTGCGACGTGCGCGGCCCGATACGGCGGGCGGCGGCGCCGTTTCCCTGCTGAAAGCGCTACCGTGGGACCAGGCGGCTGTGGATATCGATGTGTCGATCGCAGGCGATGGCGGCGCGCAGCCTACGCACATCCTGTTTGATCACGTGGCGTACCCGGTCGATGACCGGCCGCTGGTGCTGGGCTCGCAGGCCAGCGACGGCAGCCGCTGGATCGATTTTGGTCGCGATATGCCGGGTTTGTCACGTCGCCATTGCTCGATCGTCCGCGAGGGCGGTCAGTGTGTAGTCGAGGATCACAGCCGCTATGGCACCTTCCTTAACGGCCATCGAATCGACGGCTCGGTGGTGCTGCAGAATGGCGACACGATTCGCCTTGGTACACCGGGTTTCGAGCTCGAGCTGATCCGGGCGGTCAACTGATATGGCTCGCCGCCGCCGACAGTTTGAAGTGTTCAGCATGTCCTTCCTGGACTGCATGAGCTGCGGCTTCGGCGCGGTGATTCTGTTCTTCATGATTATCAATGCACAGGTCACCGAGGAAACCGAGCCAAAGCCGACGGACTTGATGGCGGAAACCCGCAAGCTCGAAGTGGAAATCCTCGAAGGTCGCAAGAACCTGGTGCTCGCACGCAATACGCGCGAACAACTCGAGGAGGAAACCGACGAAGCGGAAGGCCGGATCGCCGAAGTCATTGCGCTGATCGAAGAGCTGCGCAAGGAACTCGCCGAGTACGACCAGGACTCGTTGGCCAAGATCGAACGCATCGAAAACCTGCAGTCCGATATCGAGCGTTTGCAGGAAGAGGTGAAGCGTCTGCTTGCGCTCGAGGCGAAAGAACAGCAGTCCGGTTCACGCGCCCGTGAGTTTAAAGGTGACGGCGATCGTCAATACCTGACCGGCCTGAAACTCGGTGGCAAACGCACGCTGATCCTGGTGGACCGCTCCGCGAGCATGCTGGATGACAAGATCGTCAACATCATTCGGCGGCGCAACATGGACATCAACGAAAAGCTGCGCGCGTCGAAATGGCGGCAGGTGGTCGCAAGTGTCGACTGGCTGACGGCGCAGTTTCAGCCCGGGTCGAAGTTCCAGGTGTACATGTTCAACAACACGGTCGAACCGGTCATCAAGGGCAGTGGCGGTATCTGGCTGGACGCAGACGATGCACCGCAGATGGACGAAGTGATCCGCGTCCTGCGTCGCACGGCGCCGGAAAACGGCACAAACATGCGCGGCGCGCTGGAGATTGCCGGCTCACTGACGCCGCTGCCGGACAACATCATCCTGCTGGTCGATGGCCTGCCGACGATGGAGCAGGAAACCACCAACAAACGCCAGGTGACGGGGCGCGAGCGAGAGGCTTTGTTCTCGCGCGCTATACGCGAGATTCCGCCCGGTATCCCCGTCAATGTGCTGCTGTACCCGATGGAGGGCGACCTGGACGCATCGATTCTTTACTGGATGCTGGCCTACGATTCCCGGGGTTCATTTATGTCGGTCAACAGGGACTGGCCATAAGGGCATGAGGAGAGCGAGATGAGAAAGCGTCGCAATGTCGAAGCCTTCAGCCTGTCCTTTCTGGACTGCATCTGCTGCGGTTTCGGCGCCATCATTCTGCTGCTGGTGCTGTCAAAGATTTACGAACCCGTCATCCTCGAGAAGACTCAGGACGATCTCGAATCGCTGATTGCGCTACTGCAGCAGGAGTTGTTCGATATTCGCGGCGAAACCGACATTCTTGATCGTGAGATGAAGGACATCCGTGAGCAGGCGTCAGACACCAAGCTGCGGCTTGCCAATCTGCAGGGCGATCTCAGCTCCATCAAGGGCCAGTACGACGCGGCCCAGCGAGACTCGGAGGCGATCATCGACGAAGGAGCGCTGTCGCGCACCAAGCAAACCCTGACCGAGGAAATGCGGCGCCTGCAGCCTTACTACCGTCGCGCCGACGACGATGCCGTGGCCGGCATTCCGGTCGACAGTGAGTACATCATTTTCATCATCGACACCTCCGGCAGTATGCAGCGCTATAACTGGGATCGCGTGGTCGAAAAACTGACCGAGACGCTCGACGTGTATCCCCAGGTGAAGGGCATCCAGATCCTGAACGACAACGGCAACTACATGTTCCAGCAGTACCGCGGCCGCTGGATCCCGGATACTGAGGGCCGTCGCGAGGCGATTGTGAGCACGCTGCGCACCTGGTCGCCGTTCAGTGACAGCAACCCGGTTGACGGCATCATCTACGCGATCAGCACGTACTGGAAACCGGATCGCAAAATCAGCCTGTACGTTTTTGGCGATGATTTCACGGGTCGTTCGGTGGAGCAGGTCGTCCGCCAGGTCGATGCGGTAAACCGCGTTGGCGCATCCGGCGATCGGCTGGTACGCATTCACGCTGTCGGTTTCCCGCTGCGCTTCGGTGGCATCAACAACATTGCCGCCGAGTCCATTCGTTACTCTCGGTTGATGCGCGTGCTGTCGGAGCGGAACGGCGGGACGTATGTCGCACTGACCAACTACTGACGCGACCAAAACCGAAGCTTCCATTATTCGCCACAATTGATCGCCGGTTCTCCACGAGCCGGCAGTTTCTGAACCCGATTCCGGCGTTTCAATACTCCTGAAGGCGGCCACAACCACGGCCGATCATTTACCAGGAGATTGAACATGAACCACAAACTGACCGCAGTCCTGGCCACTTCGGCCCTGCTTTTCGCTTCTACATCCAGCATCGCCGCGGAGTCCCGCAACGTGTCCACCAAGGAGACCATCGGTCTCGGCGGCGGTGCCGTGATCGGCGCGGTTGCCGGTGGCCCTGTCGGCTTTGTGCTGGGCGCCGGACTGGGCGCACTGCTCGGTGAGCACATGCACAAGCAGTCGCAGGACATCGACAACCTCAACGCTGCGCTCGACAGCTCGCAGGCGAAGGTCGCCTCCCTGAGCAGCGGCGTCATCGAATTACAGGGCGCGAACGAGGAGCTGCTCGATGAAATTCGGCGCATCGAACCCTACGCCCGGCCGGAGCTCGTAAACCTGATGCAGGCGGGCATCGAAATGGATCTGTTGTTCCGTACTGACGAGGACGCGCTGGCCGATACGACCGGCGAGCGGCTGACCGAACTGGCGGGCACCCTGGCCGGCATGAACGACGTGCGCATCCAACTTGACGGATTTGCCGACGAACGCGGCGACGCCGAATACAACCAGGGCCTTTCCGAGCGTCGCGTCCAGTTTGTTCGTGATCAGTTGATTGCGGCCGGTGTTCCGGCGCAGCGGATCAGCACCACGGCACACGGCGAAGCAGTCGCGCAGGACGAAAAGGCCGACAGCCTCGCTCTTGAGCGCCGCGTCACACTGAAGGTGTTCATTGACGAATCACCGTCGGTCGCTGCCTACCAGCGCTGACACCCACCCCCAAAACGCCTCTCCGCGTTGCCGGCCCCGAGAGGGGTCGGTTTTTTGTTGGCTTGCACGCAGCCCGGGAAAGTCGCAGAGTGAGGGTATCCGACTCAAGAAGCGGAGACCGGCGATGCTCAGGCGTTTTTGCAACGGCCTCGTACGCGTAATAACGACAACTTTTTTCCGGCGCATTGACGTCGTCGGTGCCGAAAATATCCCGGCCGAGGGCCCGGTTATTTTCGCCGGCAATCATCCGAACGCCCTGATGGACGGTTGGCTGATTGCCGCGCGTTGCGGGCGCTGGCCACTGCACTTCATGGTTAATGCGAAGCTGTGGAAATTCAAGGGCCTCGGTACCTTGCTCGATGCTTCGGGTGCGGTACCGGTGTACCCGAGGGCGGAACACGGCTCGGACGCAGACAATTCGAAAGCGTTCGAGAAACTCTACGAAGTGATTGAGGCGGGTCACTGCATGGGCGTGTTTCCCGAGGGCGTCAGTCACACCGAGTCCCACCTGATGGACCTCAAAACCGGTACAGCGCGCATCGCGCTGACTGTCGCCGACCGCGGCAAGCGCTACGCGACCGTCGTCCCCTGCGGCCTCAATTACATTCATCGTCACCGTTTTCGCAGCCAGGTCATGCTCGAGTTTGGCGAGCCCATCGTCGTTGACGAGACCTGGGCCGAGAAATACCGCGCCGATCCGGAGGCCACGGTGCGCGAGCTAACCGAGGTACTGGCCGACTCGCTTCGCGCGGTCACGATCAATGCGCCCGACTGGAATACCTGGCGTTTCGCACAAACCAGTCGCCGCCTGTACAAGCCGGCCTCGGCCTCGCTCACGCCGGCGCAGTACGTGGACCTGAATCGCCGGTTTATCGACGGCTACGCGGTGGACGACCCTGACGTGGCCGCCTTCCGGGTGGACGCCGAGAACTACCAGGCGCGGTTGGATATGCTGGGACTCAAGGATTACCAGCTGCGCAGCGACATGTCGCTGACGGACATCTCCCGCAAGGTGTTTTTCCGCACGCTATGGATGCTGGCGCTGCTGCCGATCGCCATCCCCGGCGCGATCCTGCACTTGCCGGTCGGCTGGATCGCCGCGGCGGTGGGTGAGCGGTTCAGTTATGAGATGGATGACGTCGCAACCCTCAAGGTGTTTTCGACGATGTTGCTGTTACCGCTGGTATACCTCGGGACCGCCTTGCTGATCGGCCTGCTGTTCGGCACTCCGTGGGGTATCGCGGCGCTCATCCTGCTGGTGGTGAGTTTTTTCTCATCGCTGCGTGTCATTGAAGCACAGGCCTCGCTTCTCGCGTCGGTGGCTTCGCTGATGCGCCTTGCCCGCTTGCGCGAGGAGATCAGTGAATTGCGCACCGTGCGCGGCCAGCTCGTGGCACGGATCCGAGCCCTGGTTGATCGACTGGCAGACCCGTCGATGGAACGCATGTTCGTCGCCTCGGACTTCGCAAGTACAGACGAACCGGGCAGCCAGTCTTGACGGCTTTCAACGTGTACGCCTACGGCGTCGTATCGTCCAGCACGCTGTACCGCATCGACGGCGACTTTCCCGGCGCCGAAGGTTACGCCGAGATCACCGATGCCTTGCCGATGACCGGGGGTGAGGCAACAAATTCATCGATCGTGCTGTCTCGTCTCGGCGCCTCGGTGAAGCTCGACGGCAACTGGCTGGGCGACAATGATGGCGGCAAGCGAACCAAGCGCCTGCTGGAGGGCTACGGGATCGATACCTCACGTCTGCCTCTGCGGGAAAACCACACGGGCGTTGAGGAGGTGGTGTTTGCGGCCGGTGATACGCGCACCATCTTCGGGACTTACGTCAAGCTGCAGCGGCAGGCGAGCTGGAACCTGCCGCAGGATGAGGACATCAGCAACGCGCAGGTCGTGTGTCTCGATCCGTTTTTCAAGGAGCCCGCGGCGCACGCGGCGCGCGTTGCTTTCGGTGCCGGCATTCCGGTCGTCACCGTCGACTGCAGGTATGACAATCCGATACTCGCGCACACGGCGGCCGTAGTGATCGCGGAATCCTTTATTCAGGAGCACTATCCCGGGGCTGACCTCGAGGATCTGTTCCGTCGATACCAGTCGAAGCACCGCGGGCTGACGATTTTTACTTTTGGCAACAAGCCGGCCTGGTTCGCACGACCCGCGCAACCGATTCAGCGATTCACACCGTTCCCGGTAGATGCCGTGGACACCAGCGGCGGCGGCGATTCATTCCGCGCCGGCATTGTTTACGGATTTCTGCACGGCTGGGACGACGAGCGGATGGTGGCGTTTGCCTCCGCGGTTGCGGCCATCGTGTGTACGCGGTTTCCGGGCGTGATACAGGCACCTGCGCTGGATGAGGTCGAAAGCTTGATGGCAGCCGCCGGCAAAGCGAACAATGTTTAGCAACGTCCACAAGCGCCTCACAACCCTCGCCGCGTTCCGGGCGCTGATTTTGGTGTGCGCAAACAGCCTGGGGCATGAGTGAATGAGTGACGACAAGCGAATGGATGCGAAGCGCTGGACACTGTTCAGATTGATCTTCGTCGCATTTAGCGTCACGGCCGCCTACGCCCTGTTTTCGATCGGCGCTCTGGACGATGTGACCTCACTCGGCGGCATTCTGATCCTGATCGCCGCGTTTGCAGCCGTCGCGATCGGCATCTACCGCTTCGTCAAAAACATCAAGGACCCCGACAACCCGCTGGGTTGATCGACGACGCCGTGTTGCCCGCTGATTGCCGCCCGGATTCAATGCAAGACCAGCGCTGCGACAGCGCCGGCAACTGCGCTACGCTCAGCGGATGAGAAGGACGATTCTCTACTACGCGCTCGGACTCGCCGCTGGCGCCGTGGCCCTGCAGTGGATCGAGCAGCAGTATGCTTTCCGACTGATGTCCACGGAGCTCTACATACTGTTGCTGGCGACCGGCTTCACGGTTTTGGGCGTCTGGCTCGGCCACCGCCTGACGCGGGGGCCGGCAAAACCTGCCGCCTCGGTCAATCGGAAAGCGCTCGACTACCTGCAGATCAGCGACAAGGAGTACGAGGTGCTGGAGTTACTGGCAGCCGGGCATTCCAACCAGGAGATCGCCGAGCGCCTTTTCGTGTCACCGAACACGATCAAGACGCACCTGGCCAGTTTGTACCGCAAGCTGGAAGTGTCGAGGCGCACCCAGGCGGTGAACCGGGCGCGCGAGCTCAAACTGATTGTTTAACCCGGCGGCCTCACGCAAACGGTTGATTTTGCGAGAATCATACTTTCGGGTGATAGGTTCAAGGCGGTGATTTGGATAGCGTGACGGCTCTTTCAAACACCCGCAGGGAGAACGACATGGGAAAACTTATCGCAACCTACGGCCTGATCGCCGGAGCCATCATTTCTGCCGTCGTGGCCTTAAGCCTGACGCTCGAAAATGCGAGCGACCATCTCGCCGGCCTCGAATGGCTGGGCTACGCCGTCATGATTATCGCCTTCAGCATGATATTCGTGGCGATAAAGAGTTATCGCGATCGTGAACTGGGCGGCGTCATCAAATTCGGTACCGCGTTCGGCATTGGCATCGGTGTCACGCTTGTCGCGAGCCTGATTTATGTCGTTGCCTGGGAGATCAACCTGCACCTGACCGACTTTGCCTTCATGGAGGAGTACACGGCGTCGATGATCGAGGCGAAGGCGGCGTCCGGCGCCTCTGAGGCCGAGGTGGCGGAGTACCGTGCAGAGATGGACGTCATGAAGGCGCAATACAGCAATCCGCTGTTCCGTCTGCCGATCACGTTCATCGAAATTTTTCCGGTCGGGCTGCTTATCACACTGATTTCGGCGGCGGTACTGCGCAATTCGCGTGTGCTGCCGGCTGCCGCCTGAGCGCGTAATGCCCGACATTCGTCCTCATCATCAGCAAGCCATTGATCGACTGGTCGAGGCGTACCGGGATGACCCGGACTACCTCGGCCTGATCATTGGCGGTTCCGTGGCCAAGGGCTAAGCTCGCGATGACTCCGACGTTGATTTCCTGATCGTGGCCACGGATGAGCGTTACGCGCAGCGACAGGCAACGCAGGACCTGTTCATCAATCGCACCGATCTGTGTGACTACGCCGGTGGTTATGTCGACGGGAAAATCATTAGCAGGGACTATCTCGAACGAGTCGCACAGCATGGCAACGAGCCATCACGCGCGGCTTTTCAGGGGGCGTTCCTGGGCTTCTCACACGACGAGCGCATCGCGGATACCTTGGCACAGATCCCGGTGTATCCGGACGCAGGCCACGAGGACCGTCTGCGTGCGTTCTACAGCATGGCGTTTGTTCAGAACTGGTTGATTCACGAGGCCGATCGTCACGGAAATGCCTACACCATTCTGCGCGCGGCGAGCCAGCTGTCCCTGTTCGCCGGGCGCCTGGTGCTCGCGCACAACCGCGAGCTGTTTCCGTATCACAAGTGGCTGCCTACCGCGCTGCGATCCGTACCGGACAAACCCGAGCGGTTTATCGAGGATTTCGAGCGACTTGTCTCTGAGCCAACGGCCGCAAACGCCAAAGCACTGTTCGAACGCCTGTGCGCGTTTCGCGACTGGGGTGTCTCGGATATCGAGGCGTACACCTGGTTCATGACGGATGTCGAGAACGCCTGGATGACCGACAGCACGCCGTTGGAAGATCTCTGATGCGTCAGCCGAGAATCGCCCACGCGTTTGCTAGACTTCTCAGCTTGGAGGAATGCTCACTACGAGTCCCGGATGCTATGCGAACCTTCGCGATCGGACTGCTTGTCGTACTAGGCGTGCTCACCGTGTCCATGGCTGACGCAGGTGAACCTGACTGCCGGTTTGACAGCGAGTCGATGCTCAAACTCGACTTCAACACTTTTGACCAGACCCAGGGTCAGGGCTGGCGCGTCGTGGCCGAACAGACAGGCTGCGAACTGGCCGCCGCCGACCTGATTCGGGCGTACATCGATCGCCATCAGACGAACCATGTCGTGATCGTCTTTCATGAAGCGCAGTTACGAGCAAAGGCCGGCGAGACCGAGCGTGCGATCGGCTTATTCAGCCAGGCTCGATTGGACGACGGCAAAATGTCGGCATTTGGCTGGAATGAGTATGTCGACGCCACCATCGCGTTTCTCGAAAAAGATCGTCAGATGCTGCTGGTCGCCCGTGATCGGCTGGCTGCTTTGGAAAAACCCGAGAATTTCAGCGCACGTGACAGACACGGCAAGCCGATGGACATCGAGTGGCCACCCAATATGCGCATGGTCGACGGCTTCGTCGCCTGTTTCGATAAAACCTACGCCGTCGCCTACGACACCTGCAGTCAGTAGCGACAGATCCTTACGAGGCCACAGGAGAGACGACCACCGTGAAAAAGCCACCACCGAGCACGGAAGAGCGCGTCGCGAAGATGACTTTCGCGTCGATCTACCCTCACTATGTGACGAAGGTTGAAAAGAAAGGCAAAACACGCGAGGACCTGCACACGGTCATCGAATGGTTAACGGGCTACAGCGACAGTGACATCCAGTCACTGATCGAAGAGGAGGCCGATTTCCAGACCTTTTTTGATCGATGCCAGCTCAATGCAAACGTGCATCTGATCACCGGTGTCATTTGCGGGTATCGCGTCGAAGAGATGGATGACGGTGTGTTAAAAAAATGCCGCTACCTCGACAAACTGGTCGACGAGCTGGCCCGAGGCAAAAAGATGCAGAGCATACTCCGAGTTGCGAAATAACCGGGCGGCTGACCCTGGCGAATGACGGACGAACCCAAACCCTTTGTCGAGATCTTCAAGGACCCCGAGCATGCCGCTCAGTATGCCGACGGTCCGTCTCGGTTTATGCCGGGCTTTTCATCGGTTCATCGTATGACCAGTGTGCTGATCCGGGAGTTTGCGCCCCCCGATGCGACGGTCCTTTGTCACGGTGCGGGTGGTGGCCTGGAGCTTGAGGCCTTTGCGACGGCGAACCCGGAATGGACCTTGCTCGGCGTTGATCCAGCGAAACCCATGTTGGATGAGGCCAGGGTACGCCTTGGCGAGCTGAACGAGCGTGTCTCGCTGCACCACGGCTATGCCGAGGATGCTCCCCACGGTCCGTTCGATGCGGCCACCAGTTTTCTGACGCTGCATTTCCTGGACAAAGAGCAACGTCGCCAGACCGTTTCCGAGATTGTTCGCCGCCTGAAACCCGGTGCGCCGTTCGTGACGGCGCACTGCAGTTTCCCTCAAAGTGCCGAACTCCGTGATCGATGGCTGGCACGTCACCAGGCTTTCACGGTGGCGTCGGGCGTCGACCCCGAACGTGCTGCGCAGGGGCGAAATGATATTGCCGAAAACCTCTACGTCTACGATCCCGAGGTCGATGAGCAGATTCTGCGTGAGGCCGGTTTGACGGACGTCACGCTGTTCTATTCGGCGTTTACGTGGCGAGGCTGGTATGGGTGCGCCGGGTAATTTCTCGTCGGGACATCAGTCGGATAACCGGTACCTACAAAGAGTTCGACGCTCTACTTTCTGAGCAACTTGAACGCGTGCGTGCCCTGAAACTCGGTATTGAAGAAATGCCTTATCCAGACCATCGCCATGGCCTCGAGATGTCTTGCGTTGTCGATGCCGCCGAGGTCGATCGGAGGCGGCCAGCCAAGCGACTCAATCAGGGTCGCCGTGGTTGTCTTGGCATCTTCTGACTCCCCGCAAATGAACATGTCGGGTGCGCCGTCGGGAAACTCAGGGTTCACCATGTGCGGCGAGCCGACGATGTTGAAGGCTTTCACCACTTTCGCCTGCGGTAGCTGACGCTGGATGTATTCGCCCGCTGAATCGCTGTGGCCGATCTCCAGCACGGGTGGCTTGCCCTCGGTCTCAAACCGGAGTGGGTTGGTCGCATCCAACAGCACCTTGTCCGCAAAGTGGGCAACACCGGCAAGCTCGATGACGGCGTCAACATTCGACCACCCGATCGCGAAAACGATGAGGTCGCCGAAACCGGCAGCGTCGCTGAATGTCCCGAGCTGAACGTCGCCGTCCGCATCCTGTTGCCAGTCCACGAGGTCCTGTTTGCCGGGGTCCCGGGTGCCGATCATGACCGGATGTCCAATGGCCGCGAGTCCGCGCGCCAGCGTTCGACCCACGTCACCCGTGCCCAGCACGCCGATGCGAATCATGATGCGGCGACCTTGAGTTTGAGCATGTCGACGGTGCCAAAAGCGGTGTAGATACCCGTGGTCACGTCGGCGAGGTGTTGGTTGTAGGCCGTGATCGGTTCGCCCATGCCCATCTTGTCAACCACTGTTCGAAACGGTCGTTCACCCGCGGGCGTGTTGACGAGGCCGACGATCGCCGTGGCCACCAGCGCCGGGTCCTGTGCCGGATTCGCAGCAAGTGCCTCTTCGAAGCCCGCCAGTGCCGCTGCCGGTGCGCCTGCAAAATCGCCGTAGTCGGCGTCACGTGAGGTATCGCTTGGCTTCATCAGTCGGTCAATGAAGGTGGTCGGGAAACCGCCTGGCTCTACAAGGCAGGCATCGACGCCAAATCCGGACAGTTCGGTTCGGTAGTTTTCCGCCATTGCTTCCAGCGCCCATTTGCTGGCGTTGTAGGGGCCATAAAACGGGATCGTGATGCGACCTAGCAGGCTTGAGACATGCATCAGCAGGCCGGAGCCCTGCTTGCGAAACAGCGGCAGGACGGCCCGGTTCATCCGCTGCACGCCGAAGACGTTGATATCAAAAAGTCGCTGCATGTCATCGGCGGTGTAGTTCTCCTGCAGACCCATGACGCCGACCCCGGCATTGTTGATCAACACATCAAGGCCGCCGGCCGCCTCTATCGCCGTGGCGACACCCGTTGCCACGCTGTCGTCATCGGTAACGTCAATATCCACCACGTGGGCACCGGCCGCACGAAATGCGTCGGCATTCGACTGGTTGCGACCGTCAATGTCGCGCATCGAGGCAACGACGGTATGACCGGCTGCCAGGAGAGCCTTGGTCGCCAGTTCGCCGAAGCCGCCGTTCGCGCCCGTAATCAGAATTCGTTGAGACATTGTTTTGCCCTCTCAGGCGTGATTGAAGATGCAGAGATTATCGGTATGATCCAAAAAGAGAACAATAGGGCTAAAAAGAACTTAAAGTTTCCGGAAGAGAAACAATGAATTTTCAGGAATTGCGCGTGTTTTGTGAGATAGCAAGGGCCGGTGGTATCACCGCCGCCGCCGGCAATCTCGGTATGGCGAAGTCTGCTGTCAGCAAACAGCTCAGCCGATTGGAGTCCCGGCTGGACGTCAAACTTGTGGCACGAAGTTCCCGGCGCGTGTCCCTGACGCGCGAAGGCGAACGTTTGCTGCCTCGCATCGAGTCGATATTGGCGGAAGGCAGTCGCCTGATCGAAGACGCCCACGAAGACTCGTTTCGAACGGCGGGCACGGTACGCATAGCCGCCACACCGGATTTTGGCGGGATGGTGGCGAGGAAGTTTCTGCCTGTCCTGCTGGAACAATATCCGGAGCTCGCTGTGATCATGCGGCTGGATTACAGTTTCGAGGACTTGCAGGACCCCGCTATCGACCTGGCGATTCGTCTAGGACGTGTGACGGACGAACGGCTTGTTGTACACCGCCTCGGTGAGTTTCGACGTATCGTCGTTGCTTCCCCCGACTTTCTGGCGCAACACACGCTGGCGCATCCATCCGATCTTTCCTCGCTCAATTGCCTGATTTTTTCAGGTGCTGCGGTCAGCAGTGAATGGAGCCTTGAGGAAGTCCGTGCGGGAGGATCAACGGCGCAGATTCAGGTCCAGGGAAACATCGGGGTTCGCGGCTTCGCAGCCGTGGCCGGGCTGGCCGAAAGTGGCGCGGGTGTTTGTTGCGTTCCGGAGTTCGTTGTCTCTGACGCCATCGCAAAGGGCAGGCTGGTGCACTGTCTGAGGGGCTGGGCGTCGGAGCCGACGGCCGTTTTCCTTGCCTATCGATTCGGCGCTGACCGCATCGCGCGTGTTCGAGCGGTGATCGACGCCGCGAGAGAAACGATTCCAGCCTGTCTGGCATAATGGCGTTATGCGGACAACGCTCCCCGACGACGCTCTGCTTTCCCGTTACGCGGTAGCGGAGGACGGCGTTGCCCTGCCGCACTACACGGATTGCTTCCGAACACGGCTCCCGCTGGCGGCCAACCTCGAAACCTACGTCAAGGCCTTTTATACGACGCCGCTGTTTCGCAGTGAACGGCTCGTGCTTCGCGTGTTCGGCATACGCTCCAGTGACACGGAAATCGATGCCGTGCTTAGCGGGCAACAGCGGAATTTCGCCGCCTGGACCGTCGAAGACAAAACCGACGAGCAACTGCTGATGTGCGATCTCAAAGCACGCACGCGCTCCTGGTTCTGGGTGGTGCCGGATGAAGAACACACACAGCTCTATTTCGGCTCGGCCGTAATCGCCAAAAACGGCGAACTTCGCCCTGCTTATCGAGCATTGATAGGGCTGCACCAGTTCTACTCACATCATCTATTGAGCGCCGCCAGGAAGCGGTTGATTAAGCATCACAGGGATTAAACCAACGCGGGCAAGAGCAGGTGGTGCTTGATTGCTGGACAAAACACCGCTTTTGCAAACTACCCGGTCCTGACAAAGGAGTAGTGCAATGAGCTACATCGACGGATTTGTTATCGCGGTTCCGACGGACAACAAACAGTCCTTTATCGATCACGCCAGGATGGCGGACAGCATCTTCACCGAGTTCGGCGCGATCCGCGTCGTCGAGGCATGGGGCGACGACGTACCGGACGGCGAGACGACGGATTTTCGAAAAGCGGTTAAGGCGACGTCAGAGGAGACCATCGTGTTTTCCTGGGTCGAGTGGCCGGACAAGGCGACGCGCGACGCAGCAATGGCAAAGATGATGTCCGAAGACTTCGACGATGATCGACTGAATCCGGAAAAGAACCCAATGCCATTCGACGGAAAACGAATGATCTTTGGCGGCTTTGAGAAAGTGGTCGAGTTTTAGCTATTGTCGCTGGAACATTGGGCTATAGACAGCCATCGCCCCGTCGAGGGCTCGCTACACTGACGATACCGGATCTAGAGCGGGCACTCTCGCCGGTTCTGCCACACAATTGAAAGGCGATTGATGAAACGCAGGATCCTTCTCGCAAGCGTGCTCGGCATAGCGATTTCCGTCGTTGGACTTCGACTGGCGCCGTTATCTGCCGAGACTTATCGGGATATCGCTCACTACGCCGTATCGGTCCGTAAGTCATCGTGGTGCAACAAGCAACGAAGCCTGTTGGATGAACAAAGGGCTCACCTTGCCTTTGCCTTCATTGCCTGGAACCGTACCGGGTACGATGCCTATCGCTCGTCAGGCCGGCAGCTGCTCAATTTCACTGTAGGGAAGACCAAATGCGCAAACACAGCAGCGCGATTTCGTGTGGAGTCAGACAGAGCCATTCGAGGTATCGAGCTGGCATTAGGGCGTGGGGAAGACATCCATGCGCTCAATGCCATCGGCGAGAGTCCTCTCCACATGGCGGTGTATGCCGGCAATCATGAGGTCATCGCGTTTTTGCTGGAGCGAGGTGCATCCCTGGAACAGGTGAATGCGAACGGCAAAACCGCATCGCATATCCTTGCCAGCCTGCTGGACGCTGACATTGGCTACGATGCGACCTACGTCGAACCTCTGCTTCGGACGAAACCCTGAGTTCTAAAATTTTCGTGCGACGGTTATGAGGTGTCATGTCGCGGCGAACGCCGACCTGCTTCGCCCAAGTTAAAGACCCCGGCATATTGACTGACTTCATACCTGAGCCTGGTCGTCGCTCGCCGTCGGATAGATGTCTGCTATTCTGCGGGCTCCTGTCCCGACGCGGACGGTTTATTGCAAGGACCGAGTATGGGTGGCTCAACGGATCTGGACTACTTGCTACGGGAAGCGAGTCCGACTCTCGATTCAAACAACTACGTCTTTGTGTGTCGTCCTGCGAGTTACGGGGATCATGCTGAATGGCAACCGGTCGCGTCTTTCGCCGAAAGCGAAGGTCTCACGTTGATTATTCGCCAGGAAATCGCCGATGCCCATGCACTGTCATACGACGGCATCTTCAAGAGAATCACACTGCAAGTACATTCGAGTCTTAACGCTGTGGGATTGACCGCCCGATTTACGCAGCGACTGGCAGCGAACAACATCAGTGCGAACGTCTTTGCCGCTTATTACCACGATCACATATTTGTGCCGTTACCCGATGCACAAAGGGCTATGACCGCGCTAGCCACGTTGGCAGAGCAGTAATGCCCGGGTTTTCGATTCCCGATGCTGTCGGGATGCTCGGTGCAGCACAAATAGTCATCGCCTATTTCCTGCTGCAGGTGGGTCGCCTTGATTCGGATTCCCTGTCCTTTTCAGTTGCGAACGGCTTGGGTGCACTGGGCATCCTTTTTTCCTTGATTTACGACTTTAACCTCAGCGCGTTCACAATCGAAGTGTTCTGGTTGGCAATAAGCGTTTACGGAGCATACCGAGCGTTGCGGGCACGAAGCGCTCTGTCACTCGAGATCCCGAAATCACACGACGACTAGTCGTTTGCCAAACAATCAGCAGACAGCGGCGCCAACGCAGCGACGCCCCAGGTCTGAACATGGCTGCTTGTCGACACCCGGGCACGCATGGAGATTCCACGGTTCCGAACGGAATTCGGGTGGCCCGCGGGCAACCCTGATCACGAGTCTGCGTTTGACGACTGCTTGACAAAAGTTCCACAAAAGGGCGCCTCAGCACATGACAGACGCCACACGGCGGGGCAGAGGCCCACCATTCCGCTGGTGCCGTTGGTTGCGACCGGTGACCGTTCGTGAAGTAATCGCGCCGCTCATTGAATAAGCGCGGGCATGCACGAGGCAGCTCGGGTAGGTTCAGACGGGATTAAGCAGCCCTACGAGGTCACACGATGCCCCGTTTTGTCCGGCATACCGTTTTCCAACTGCAAAAATCCTTACTCCTACTGGTGCTGGCGGCGCCCGCAATCGCGGACACCGGTTCGATTACCGTTGAGGTGATCGATGCTGTCTCTCGGCGGCCCATTGACCGCGTAACGGTGACGGCGGAGGCGCGCGACGGCTCGAGCCAATCGGTGACCTCTGAAAATGGAGCGGCCGTGATCAACAATTTGCCGATCGGTTTTTTCACCCTTCGGGCGGAGTCGGCGGGTTACATCACAGCGGTGGAACCAACGGTGCAGGTATTGGAGCGACGCACGGGCCTCGTTCGCTTTGAGTTGCAGCCGGTCACAGACGACCTTGACGAGATTATTGTTGTGGCGCGAGCACGGGAAGCCGATCCGCTCGGCCCGGTTTCCAGCAGTTTTCGAAACCGGGAGGAGCTGCGCAACGCGGCGGGCAGCGGCAGCGATGTCATGCGTGCGCTCAGCGGTCTTCCCGGACTGGCATCACGGGGGGGCTTTGCGAATTTCTCTGTGCGCGGCCATGGTCCGAAAAATAACCTGATTTTCGTCGACGGGTTCCCGTTTCAGCAGGTTGTACATTTCCAGCAGTCTGTCGGCGAAGAAGAAGACATTGTCAACGGAGGTCGTTACTCCATCTTCGCGCCGAACGCTGTATCCGGCGCGGAATTCTCACCCGGCGGCTGGAGCGCTGCGTTCGGGGGCCAGAAGGCATCACTGTTGCAGCTCGAGCTCGTCGACGGCGCCCCCAGTCCGATTGCCAGCATGCGGGTTGACCTTGCCGGGCTCGAGTTCATTTACGAGGGACCCAGCGGTTTTCGTGATGACACCACCCTGTTCCTTCAGGCCCGTGAATTCGATTTCGGGCAGTTGTTCGAGACGATCGGCCAAGAGGATTTTGGCTCGCCGGTCATGACGGACGTCATCTTTAAAACCCACACACAGATCGATGCAGACGACGAATTCGAATTTCTCGCGATCTACGCGCCCGAGACATTTAACCGCGATGCCGAGAGTGTGCTGGCCGGCGAGGAGGAAGAGGAAGGTATAGAAGACCTTAGCCTGGTCGACGTCGATCAGGATCTGGCATTGGTCGGCGCAACGTGGAGTCGCTTGTTTGGCAATGACGGTCGATGGACAAACCGTGTGTATTTCCGCGACTTCGATAAAGTGTCGTCCGAGGGTGAGGCCTTCCCGGACCTGGTAGCGCCGGGTACGCCGGCCGATCAGGTCCCGGTGCGCGAGAACCTGCTGACCTTACGAGAAAAGGAATCGGAAATCGGCTGGCGTAGCGACATCTCGGTCGGCAATCGGCTCGGCCTCTTCACCGCCGGCCTCAGGCTGACGAGCAGCGATATCGACTACTCGACCGAGCTGCGTGAAGACTGGATACGGTATGTTTTTGAATCCGACGATCCGCGACCGCCCGGTCAAAATTTCATCGTCCTGCAGCCCGAGGAGATCGACTCGGCCTACAGTGCCAGTGAGACAAATTACGCCGTTTATGGCGAACAAGTCTTCGAGTTCGGCGGGGCAACCTTTCGCACCGGGCTTCGCTACGACCGCAACAGCTTCGGCGACGAAAACCTGCTTTCTCCTCGCATTGCTTTTAACTACACGGTGTCACCGCGCCTAAGGCTCTCGGCCTCCACCGGCATTTTCTACGAGGCACCCAGCAACCTGGCGCGGGCGGCGGACCCGGAAAACTTCGACCTCGAAAGTGAGGAGCTCACGCACTTCGGTCTCGGATTGAATTATGAGTGGAGCGATGACATCAGCATGATGGTCGAAGCCTACTACCAGCAGCTCGACAACCTGCTCGTTCCGGATAGCCGAACGAATGCCCGAGTCTCCAACGCAGGGAAGGGCACCAATACCGGTGTCGATGTTGTGTTAACGCGCCGCTTTGCTCGCGGTTGGTCAGCCGATCTGGCCTATTCCTGGAATCAATTCAGGGTTGATGATGATGACGGTCGCGGTGAGTATGACGCGAACTTCAATCGCGAACATTTCCTGTCAGTCGGTGGTCGCTGGGAGATCAGCAAACGCTGGCAGCTCTCAGGTCGATGGCGCTACGGATCGGGGCAACCCGCGGATCGCTACATCACCTACGAGGATGTTCTGGCACCCAACCCGCCCGTTCGGTTTTCGCGTGAGATCACCGAGACGAATGTCGCTCGGAGCGATGCGTTCCATTCGCTTGACCTTCGTGTCGACTACCGGCGCCCGATCGGGCCGGTCGACTTCGTCCTCTTCCTCGATATCCTGAATATGTATGGCGGCCCGTCCGGCGAACCACCAGAGCTTAATATTCTCAGGGGCGACGAAGTCAGCGACGATGGCGATTCTTTGCCCCTGCTTGGCTTGATATTCGAGTACGCTTGGTGAGCATTAACGCCTCGGCAAAAGGACGCTGTCTGTGAATCATCACGTGGACGTCAGCAACGGAACGGTTTTTGGCCTCTGGCCACTCGGTCGGTCAATTTTTATTGTCGGCTCGACACTGGTTGCGATATTCGTGGTCATGGAGCCGGAGGCGAGTCAGGGCCTGGGTTTTCTCGACCGCATCTTGTTCTGGACGACACACGTGGGACTGGCACTTGCAGCGCTGTATGCCGGGAGCTGGTTCTTACTCCCCGCAATCATGCATCACTTGCCGCCCTGGCTGGCGCTGCTGTTGGCAGGTATAGCTGGGACAGCCCTGATGGCACCGTTTGGCTATGTGGTGGAATTGATTCAGCCTGAGGCTTGGGCGATGGCCGACGACAGAGACTGGCTGGATGAATTTGAGAAGCAGGGAATCTGGCAGGGCATTCTCGCCGAGTTTCTTGAAGTTGGACCGCAGGTGCTGCTGGTATGGATGGCAATCAACCTGCCGCTGCTTAAGTCGAAACCGGTCTATCTGAACCCGCAGGACCCTGATGATGACGGCAACGGCGGGAAAAGTACGGACGTCAAAAAAGACGAAGCGGGCCAGTTCGCTTTAGCGGCCCGTGAAGAATTCATGAGCGGCATTCCTGAGTCGCTCGGCAAAAACCTGCTCGCTATTTCATCGGATCTGCACTACCTGCACATTTACACAGAGCTAGGCCACTGCATGATCCTGGGGTCGCTGCAGCGGGCGTCGGACGCGCTGGGTGAGGACGGCACCCTCGTGCATCGCGCACACTGGGTTGCACGGCATGCAGTCGTGAAGATCGTCAAAGATGAGCAGAAGTGGTATTGCCTGTTGACCAACGACTTGAAAATCCCGATCAGCCGCCGCAAGAAATCAACCGTCGCGGGATGGTTCGGCCACTCCACCAAGATCGCGCCCGTCTCAAACATCAAGCGAACCGGGTAGGCTGATGCCGGTGGGCAGCGCTTTGCTGCCATTGGATAGGTGTCTGCTATTCTGACGGCCTCTGACCCACAGCGGGCCTCGACGAGATGCTGGAAAACTCCATCCGCATAAAGGTGAAATACCTGATAGCTGCTGGTATCGGTTTGGTATTCGGGTCGTTTCAACGTCTATTTTGGGCGATCTATCCGATAGACAATCCGATCAACCATTGGCTCATAAAGACTTATGCTGAGAACGGTCACTCCGTTTTGTATTACTTGGCTGTGTATGCACATGACCTTATCGTCCATTTGATGCTCGCACTTATTCTGGCTTTCGTCCTGGTTAAGGTATTTGGTATTCGCCGGTGGAAGCCTGTGCTTGTCGTAGTTGCGTGTAGCCAGATTCCAGTGTTTTGGGGCGCAGTGTGGGGGAATATGGGTAGCGTTGTCGCTTATTGGGGTTTCTGGGTCAGCCTGACAATTGCCCTTTCAGCAATTCCCGCCGCCTACTACTTTGCAGGATTTCTGGAGCGTAGTCGGTCATTAAACTGAACTGCCGCTCCTTGACGCAACCGGACACTGATCAAGAATCTGCTGTACTGACAACTCGACTGCAGACTCCGATGTGTCACCAGAGCAGCAAAGGACCCCGAGGGGCCCCTTCTTATTGCTAACTTCTGCGTATTGATTTTCCAGCATTAGTCTTCAAGCAAAAGTTCCGCGACGGCATCAGCACCAGCCTCCAGCGCCTCTGCAGGACTCAGCACATTGAGTTCGGTACCGTAGTCTGTGCCATCAATTGTGACGAACGCCGAATAGTCGAGTCCGCTCGCGATATAACCGAACCCGCTTGGTATGGGCAGCGTCTGCAAACCGGCGTTGACCTCTTCCTTAGTTTGCTCGACGTTCTCGCGAATCGGCAGGCTGTCGACAACATCCTGCGCTGCGATGCGCCGATCGCTTGTTTCCTGAATGCGCGGGACGTTGTCACGAGCCTCTGCGATGCTGGATGCATTGCCGCTGCTTAGGATTGCCCGAGTGTACGTTTCATCGTACATCGTCAGCGTTGTGTTGAACGGGCCGGCATTAATGGTTCGCGTGATGCGGATTCGATGCGAATAGGTGCGACGGTTATAGGCTTCGTCGAGTGCAGTACGCAACGCGTCGCGCAGGGCCTGGTCATCGTCTTCAAGGGCTCGCGCCTTAAGGTTCTGCATCGCCGCAATGTAGGGAACAGTGTTGGTGTTCGCCGTAGAGCGAGCGGACGATGCGATGTCATTGGCGATCGACCCTTCGTCGACAACATCATCGACGCAGGTCGTGACAAAGACCACCGTCGTACAGGTGGTTCGCATTCGCGTTAACGCCGCGCTGCGTGCGCGGTCGTAGATCGTGTTCGGAATTTCCCGCGCCGTTTCAATAGCCGTGTCCATCATGACTGGCAGCGATTCCCGCAGTCCGCGCAAGCTCGCTTCA
>JBCDJX010000066.1:0-20905 GCA_038747355.1 Pseudomonadota bacterium
GCCGGCGGTCGTACCGTCGGGATTGCCGCCGGTCGTCTCGCCAACGAATACCGTGTTGCTTCGTCGTTTCAGCACCGTCATCAGGGCCGTCGACGCGGACGCGTTGTTGCGTGTGGTCATAACGATCAGCCGGCCCTTGAATGCCTGTTTCGCGGGCTTCAGCTGCCGCGTCTCACGGCCGGAGAACAGCGATCGCAGGCGATAGTCACCGTTGTCCAGTGACTTGAAGCCGAGCGGGTTCGGATCCAGCGCGCGCTTCTCCCAGGTCGAGTAGTACTGACGAAGTTCGCCGTGATCAATCGAGCGGACACGCTTTTCCCGGTACACGCGAAACGGTTTGTCCATGAGATAGCGCAACAGGCCGATCGATGCATCCTCGGAGCCGCCGCCGTTTTGACGCAGGTCAAGAACCAGGACATCGGTCTCCTCCAGCTGGCGCATCAGCTCGCGATACACGTCGTCCGGATCCACTGGTGTGCGGTAGTTCACGAAGGTATCGACGGCAAGCACCGCGGTACCCGACGTCGGAAAGTCGAGTCGGACAGCCCCCTCGTCAGAAAAATTGCGATAGCGGCCGCGGGCCTCGGGATTGAGTGACAACCAGTCTGAGTAAGTGAGCGCCGCGGCACGGAGTTCGCGAACCGCACCGTCGACACCCTCAGCCTCAAAGACGAACTCTGCACTGCTGCCAAACAGCAGGGGCAGGAAGTGATCCAGCGCCCCGCCTTTTAACTCGCTGGTCACGCCGAAGGAGGTCTGGCGCGCATGCTCGGTGTAACCGTCGAAGGCGATCAGCGGCAGAATCGCTGCCACGATTTCCGCCATTGGCCGGCCGTTGATCGACAGGATTTCATCGCCGCGGGCCAGCCCGTCAACGCCCGAGTGCCAGGCGTAGAATCGCTCGCCCAGCAGGGTTCCCTGGAACGGCAGGTAGGTCGGCACGGTGTCCCGGTGTTCAGCCAGCGCAGCGGGAATCTCTGCCTTGGTGTGATCGCAACGCAGCAGCGACAAATAGCGCGACGTCTCGACGATCAGCTCGTTGACGCCGATACCGTCGCTGGCACGCTGCTGCAGCGACGCAAACGCGGCCTGCATGTCCGCCACGGGCGTATACCGTCCGTAGCCCGGGTGGGTCTGCGTCATCGCAAGCTGCAGCAGCCAAAGGTCCTCGGCCGCCTGCTCGGCAGTCAGCCTGGGGTCGGGCAGCTCGGCATGCGCAACGGACAGGACGAACAGCAGGGAAATCAGCACTCTCATCAGCAAGCTCCTGGAAAAGACGCCGCCATGCTGCCCGGGCGGTGGATACCCGGCGCCCCGAAACGCATGAATCTACGGTGATTTATGATTTGGCACTTGCTGCGCGCCAGGCACTGGGTGTCTGGCCGGTCATCGCTTTGAACACCCGGTTAAAACTGGTCTTGGAACTGAAGCCGGCGTCCAGCGCAAGATCCAGCATGTTGTTGCCGGGACTCTCGAGCATTGAGGCCTTGACGGTGTCGACCCGGTACTCGTTCACAAAGTCACTGAAATTCTTGCCGAACACGGTATTGATCGCTGCAGAAACCGACGAGGTGTTGGATGCCACGTGCCGAGCCAGCGACGCCAGGGTCAGCGACGGATCTCGGAACAGCGCCTCCGACTCCACGCGATCTCGGATGCGCGACGCCAGCTCGCCGAGGCGATCGGCCTTGGCATCGTCCTCGCTGGAGGTTGGCTGCATCGGCGGATTAACGATGCGCGCATGACGCCATGCTTCGAGTCCGAGCCAGTAGGTTATTGCCGATACCCAGACATAGAACGGATAGCCACCTTCGTAGGACACCGGCCCGATGAATCGTCGATACAGGTATTCGACGATGGCCCAGGCCAGGGTAACCACAAGCGCATAGAAATAGTGGTGCACCCATCGCGGGTCGTGCGTCTCGTTGTTGGAAACATGCTCGCGCAACCAGTGTCGATAGCGGTGCACGAGTCGCCAGCCGAAGGCCACGCCGAGCGCGCCGAACAGCAGCGACGCCCCGGCCTCGACCGGCTCCACGTAGGGCATGTGTACGGCGTCATCCCAAGCCCATTTGTCGGCTGTCGGCCAGGTAAACAGGATGCTGTAGTACGCCACCTGCAGAACCAGCGGCACGAACAGCAATGGCCAATAGCGCGGCAGGCGGCCGTAGACCAGCGACCAGCAGTAGAGAAAGATGGCCGCGCCATAGCCCAGGCCCCAGTCCGTAGGCAGGTAGGTGAGCCAGGGAAACGCCTGGTAGAAACCGGCAAAGCCGATGATCTGCGGCGTCATCCACAGGATAAAGACGAACAGGATAAAAGCAGCGAATCGATTCGCATTGCGATTCACCGGGACCGCCAGCAAGCCGGCCGCCGTGATCAGTCCCTGCAGCGCACCGAACAGCAATATCGCTGTGCGCCAGCTTAAGCTTAGGCTTTCCATGCGCCTAGCATGCCAAAGGCGCGGTCGTTTTCAACGCCGGACGGACGGCGTCGAAGCGGTTCAGTCGTCGCGGTCGTCGCCGGAGACGGCGTCGATGAGCACGCCCGCAGTCTCGGCTGCGCGTTCGCCGCCGTCCGGCGCAGACGCAGTGATAACGGACTTCAGGATGCGCAGCTTGAACGACTCGGAGTAGAAGAAGCGCTGTTCGTCGCCACCGATGAAGCCTTCGAGCGTTTTGCGGAGAAAAGTGCCGAGGCTTTCAGTGAACGAATCCACCGCATCGGCCTTTTCGACGGCATCATCGACCGGCTCCTCGGGCACAGCGGTCGCTGCCTTGCTAGCGTCCACCAGGGCGGCAGCGATATCTGTCTCCGGTGGCGCGTCTGTCACCACGGGGACCGGCGCCACCGGCTGCCGAGGCGGTGTGTCGCCGGGTATTGCCGCCGCAATCGGGACGAAGGCGGGTCCGGGCTCAGGTCGCGGCAACGGCTGCGCGGACACCGCACCCAGCTGCGCGAGGTTGACGCGGGTGACCTCCCGTTCACGGAATTTCAGGCTGACACGCGACAACTGCTCCGCGTCGTAGCTCAGACCGCTGGCAGCATCGAACGCTCTCGCGAGGTCGCCGCCAAAGAAATCCGCGGCAATCGCCTCCGCCTGCTCAAACACGCCCTGGATCGCCGCCAGCTCCTGCTCGTTGATATCTCCCTGAACACTGAACACCAGACGCGACCTGCTGGATACCGACACGTCCGTCGACGTGAACGATCCGTTGTTCGCCTGAATGGCAACGTCCTCGGCGGAGACCGACTCGCGGCGTCGCAGGTCCAGCGTCACAAGGTCGCCCTCCTGGGTGCGAATACGGATCGACGATCGCTGCTTCAGGACCGAGTCTGCGGAAAGAAACGACGCTGAAGAGGCTGTGTTGCGCGCCGCGTCCTCGTCGGCCCTGTCCAGGCCACGGCTGATTTTCGCAATTGCGTCCTCGACGTCGTCGAGATCGTCGTCCTTGATGAGATCGCGGACGGCGTTACCGGCTGCCGCGACGTCATCGCGCAACTGACGAAGCGCCGTTCGGGCATTGAGCGGATCGGTAGTCGCAACATCTTCAGCTGACGCGAGTGCCTCGCCCGCAACCTCGGACGCAGACGGGGCCGCTTTTGTGTAAGGGCCAACAACGGACGAAAACGCGAGCTTGAAACGCTCGGTCAGCGCCGCCCGGATCTCCTGTCGCAAAGCACCGAGCGCAAAGCCGTCCGCGCTGCCGAACAGACCGCCGCGCTTTCGCTCAGGCCGGGCTGCATTGCCCGGGTCGACCGGCGCACTTTTGAAAACCTGTTTCAGCTTCAGGGATTGACTCGACGTCGAGGAACCGAACACGCTGTTCGCGCTGCTACCCGGGATTTCCATTGGACAACCTCTCGATGGATTTATGTCACATCAAAGTATTCGTTCGGGTATCGGCACGATCTCGATGCGCTTTAACAGCCGCCGGGGTCACGCCGCTCAAGTTCTTGTGTTGATCGCCGTAAACCCAAAGACAGGGGCGCCTTATGCAACACGAACAGTGACTGACCAGGAAGCAAACAGGTTCGGGCGTTTTCACGTCCAGAGCGAGCTCGGCAAGGGCTCGCTGGGTGTTGTGTACCTGGCGTACGACCCGGCACTGAAACGACGGGTGGCAATCAAGGTGCTGACCTCGGTCGACGAGGCCGTGTCGTCCGGGGACGCCGAGAACAAACTCCGTGAGGGAGAAATCTCCGGCAAGCTGAATCACCCGAACATCGTGACGGTATTTGATGCCGGTGATTCGGACATCGGCCCCTACCTGGTCTTCGAATTTGTCGAAGGCGAGACGATGTCGAAAATTCTCAAAGCCCGCGGACCCTATTCCATTCGCGACGCCGTGCCGCTGATTCGCAGCATTCTCGACGCGCTGAGCGTCGCGCACCGGTCGCTCGTTGTGCACCTCGACCTGAGCCCAAGAAATATCCTGATCGCCCAGGACGGCAAGCCGCGCATCATGGACTTTGGCTTGTCGCAGTACGTGCACAAGATACCGCGTCGTCGTGACTATGCCGTCGGCACGCTGCGCTACATGGCGCCCGAACACTTTGTCGGTGAAGACCTTGGACCGCATACCGACGTGTTCGCGCTCGGCAGCACCTTCCTCGAGATGGTGACCGGGCATCGCGCCATGCAAGGCGATTCGTTTACCGATATTCGCCAGAAGATAGTGGACGCAAAACCGGACTACGCGCATCTTGCGGAGCTCGAAGGCGGCCCCCTGTTTGAAAAGTTCCTGCGCCGCGCGCTGGCTCGCAAGGCCGAAGATCGCTACGCCAATGGCGCGGACATGCTGGCCGCGTTCGAGACCTTTGTACGCGAGGCCGACATGGAATCGGCCGTGGTCGAGAATGTCGCGCAACACAGCACCATCGAGTACTTGCTGCGTCGCATGCGTCGGAAAAAGGAATTTCCGACCGTGTCTCGTACGCTGTCCGACATCAACCGGCTGACGTCGTCCGAGTCCGACGCACCCGCCGACAAGCTGGCGAACGTCATTCTTCGCGACTTCGCGCTGACCAGCAAACTGCTGAAACTGGTGAATTCGTCGTTCTACGGAACGCGCGGCGGCAAGATCACCAACGTCTCGCAGGCCGTTGTCCTGCTCGGGCTGGAGCAGGTCCGTATGACGGCCAACAGCCTGACCTTCTTCGGGCACATGAAAAGCAGTGATTCGCTGCTGAAAGACGCCATGGCCCGTTCATTCCTGAGCGGCTTGATTGCCCGGCACCTTGCGAAGCAGCAACAGTTACCGGAAGCGGAAGAGGCATTCATCACCGGTATGTTCCAGTCGCTGGGCGAAAACCTGGTGATCTATTACTTCCGCGACGAGTACGACGAGATGCAGGAAATTGCGCGCAACGAGTCGGTGTCGCTGGCACAAGCAGCACAAACCGTGCTCGGCGTAAACTTCGGGGATATCGGCTCGGCTGTGGCGGCAACCTGGCAACTGCCGAAAGCGCTCATCTTTGCGATCCAGGGTGTGCCCGGCGGCGAGCTGCCGGACCCCGAGACACCGGAAGAGCAGCTCCGCGACATTGCTGTATTTGCCAACCAGCTGTGCCTGATTGGCGCCGACAATCGAGGCACACGAGACGAAATGTTGTCAGACCTGCTGATCCGTTTTGCCGCGAGCGTGAACGCCGACCAGGCTTATTGCATGAAGCTGATTGCCGCCAGTCTTGAGAAACTCCGCCAGTACGCGCCGATCTTTGAGTTGAACGTCGATAACAGCGACTTTTGCCGCGGCGTCGCGGCCTGGGTCGGCGGCCATGACGATGCCGCGAACGATGACTCGGCCGAAGAGCGCCCCGTCGCCTGACGGGGCGTCCTGTCAGCGAAGCATGGCCTGCAGCGTCTCGGCGTCGGGCACGTCTCGTGCCTCGTAGCGAATGCGACGCTCGCCGCGTGCCGGCGCATCCAGCGCCAGCCACTGGCCACCGTCGGCGGCGTACCAAAGCAGGATTTCACCGCGGCGTGACGTCAGGCTGTAACGCCGGGTTTCGATCTTCAGGCCACCGATCGCCAACGTCTCCTCGCCATCAAAACGACTCTCGACCGGTTCGTACTCACCCGTCTGCGCGTTAAGCAGGCTGTCAGCCTCGAGGATGCTGGGGTTCCAGTAGGCAAACGACTTTACGCAGCCGTCGAGGGTTTCGCGATTGTCACCCACCGCCAGCTCGAATCCGGCGTCGGCCTGCTGGCCGGCGATCGAGGACACTTTGCCGTTGCTGTCGGTCTGTGCCTCGATCTCGACCAGGCAATCGCCGCTCCAGACTTCCTTGTTCTGGTGGAAGTAGCGGAAAGCAGTCACGAACAACACCTTGATATCGAATTTCGCCTCGGTGGAGAGCATCGTGCGGTCGCCCTCACGGCTGAGTTCGAAACTGTGGTAGCCGATAGGCTTCTTGTCGAGAAACACGTCGAACTCGAAGGCATCGACGGTCTCGGTCGCCTGCGCTGAACCGGCCGCCAGCAGCACCAGCAAAACCAGCCGCTTCATGCCGCTTCCTCCGCGACGATCGGTGCCGGCTGCGAGTAGCCGTTGAGCCGCGTCGCGGCGAACGCCATGGCGGGCAGCAGCACCGCCCAGCCGGCTGCGATGAACCACAGACCGCCGTCGCCGATCACGACGGCCCCGATTTTCTCGCCAGCCAGGAACGACAGCGGACCGCCGACGGCGCCCGCGACGCCGGCCAGTAACAGGTTTCGCTGCAGCCACTGCATACCGACATTGAGCGTCGTGGCAAACAGCACCCACATGGCGATGATCCAGTACGGCGCAAACAGATTGGCATTCGTCGTCGGATATTCGAGCACGCTGGCGACAACCAGCACGCTCTCCCAGGCAAGCCCGGCAAGCGCTGCCAGAATCAACAGTCGGAATTCCCGCGTTGCGCGCTCGGCGCGCAGCAGGTGAATGAGCACGACCAGTGCAACTGTGGCAACGCCAACCTCAGCCATGCCGGCTGCGGCGCTCGACACCACGGCAACCCAGCCGATTTTGAAGAGTGTCAAATTGATTGCGATAGACTTCACGTTAATCTCCCGGTGTCTGGAAGCCCCTCCATCTTGATGCGTATTCTTGCGGCAGCGCCGCCAGAGTGGGTCTCAGGCGGGTTTCAGGCTGTTTCGGAATGCAACAGGTTCAGCAGGTTTGTAACTGTGGGTCGCGAACATACATTTGACGTTATCGTGCTTGGTGGCGGTGCCGCCGGGCTGCACTGTGCCGCCGTGGCCGGGCAGCGCGGGCGGCGGGTGCTGGTGCTGGAGGGCTCCAACAAACCGGGCAAAAAGATCCTCATGTCCGGCGGTGGCCGATGCAATTTCACCAACCTGAACTGCGAGCCGGGCCACTTCCTGTCGGCCAATCCTCACTTCTGTAAATCTGCGCTGAGCCGCTACACGCCGTACGATTTCCTGGCGCTGGTCGAACGCCACGAGATCCCGTGGGTCGAGAAAGCGGCGGGCCAGTTGTTCTGTGAACGTTCATCAAAGGACATCGTCGCCATGCTGCTCGCAGAGTGCGACGCAGCGGGCGTCACGCTGCTGACCGACGCCGGTATCAACCGCGTGGATGAGGGCTGGAGCGTCCAGTGCGCCCATGGGCGCTTTGCATCAGAGGCGCTGGTTGTCGCAACCGGCGGTCTGTCGGTACCGAAAATGGGCGCTTCAGGTTTTGGCTACGAACTGGCGCGGCAGTTCGACCTCGAGGTCCTTCCCACACGCGCGGGGCTGGTGCCCTTCACCTTTACCGGCGAGGCGCACGACATGATGTCGCGCTTGTCCGGTGTCAGCGTGGCCGCCACGCTGGCCAGTCCTGAGCGGTCGTTCACGGAAAACGTGTTGTTCACGCATCGCGGTTTGAGCGGCCCTGCTGCGTTGCAGGTGTCCAGTTTCTGGCAGCCGGGCGAACCGCTGCTCGCAACTCTGCTGCCGCAAACGGACTTGCTCGAATCCCTGGTGAGCGCCCGTGCGTCCAGCCCCAAAGCCACGGTTCGAAGTATCCTCGCGAAACTGATGCCGCGCGCACTGGTGCTCGAACTGCAGGCACTGTTTTTCGACGACGTTGCAGAAACCGCGGTCGCGGAACTCTCGAATGATTGTTTGACCCGGATCGGTGAGTCACTCGCACAGTGGCCACTGAAACCGGCCGCCACCGAGGGCTATCGAACCGCCGAAGTGACGCTGGGAGGCATCAACACGGACGCGATCTCATCGACGACAATGGCGGTAAAAGGGCGCCCGGACCTGTACTTTATTGGCGAAGTGCTCGACGTGACCGGCCAGCTGGGCGGTTTCAATTTCCAGTGGGCCTGGGCGTCCGCGCAAGCCGCCGCAGAGGTGGCCTGAGCTTTTTCGACGGCGCAGAAGACCGCGTCCTGCCGCCTTGGAGCAACTCGCCCGGTTTCGGGTTCAAGCGGGACACCTTAATAAGCGCGTCGACTTACTGGCCGGATGACGCGTGGTACGCATCGGCGGTTGTGCTCTCGATAACCGCTCAAGCGCCGTCCGTTGAAGCCGTTGCCACGAAGGTGAGGCGGTTGCCGAACGCGTCCTTTACAGACATTTCCCGCGTACCCCACGGGGTGTCCTCAATGCCCGGACGCGCGTAGCCGTATTTTTTGTTCGTGAGTTCGTCGTGCAACGCGTCGAGTTGGTCTGTCTCAATTCGAACAGCCGCACCCGGACAGCAGTCACCGTGATGCTCGGACAGATGCAACGTTACCCCATCGCGCGAGACTTCCATGTACAGAGGCAGATCATCCTCGAAGCGATGTTCCCACTCGACCTTGAAGCCGAGGAAATCAACATAGAATTCTCGCGTCTTGGCCTCGTCAAAGACGCGAAAAATAGGTGTCGTTCTGCCGAAATTCACACTCCCCCCCCCTGGCCTGCCACTGAGGCCGCTTTGCCCGGGACACCAGGCTTGCTCAGAACTGGACGATAGCGCCGCCATCCACGTTCAGGCCCACGCCGGACACAAACTGGGTCTCGTCGGCGGCAAGAAACAATGCCGCGACCGCCACTTCGTCGGCCTCGCCCAATCGCCCGATTGGCGCCTTTTGCTCCCAGTACGCCTTGAATTCCGGATCGTCCATGAAGGGCTCAGACATCTTTGTGACGATAGACCCGGGCTGCAGGTAGTTCACGGTGATACCGAATTTTCCGAGATCCACCGCCATACCCTTGGTCAGGCCCGCAACGGCGTGTTTGGACGTGCCGTATATCGCCAGTCCGGGGCCCGCCACGTCCGACATGATCGAACCGAGGTTAATGACTCGACCGCGCCCGCTCTGCTTCAAAAGCGGCACAGCGTCCCGTGTCAGGCGAAACACCGCCCTCACATTGATGCCCATAATCTGGTCAAACTGTGCGTCGGTCAGCGTATCGAATTCGCCGGCGACGACAATGCCGGCATTGTTGACCAGCACATCCAGACCACCGAGCTCGCTCTCCGCCACCTCCAACAGCCGCGCGTGGGTGGCATCGTCGGCGATGTCGCCGGCTACGGTTGTGAGTTTGTCGGAGGCTGGAAAGGCGGCGCTGAGCGCGTCAGCATCGATATCGCAGGCGATGACCCTGGCGCCACGCGCAAGAAACAGTGTCGCTATGGCTTTCCCGATGCCGTTCGCCGCGCCCGTGACGATGACCCGCTTGTCTGTGAGTGTGAACATACTGCCTCCGTTGACCGACAAGGAACCGACGACGTCGATTCGAAGGGTGTCAGGATAGCAGAGGCGGATCAGTCGACAGCAGGGCCACCGATCACGGTCTGCGTCAATGCGCCTCACCCAGCCCCAGGGAGTCGGTTCCGACGCCGACGAGCGCAGCACGTCAGCGAACACCGCATCGATGTAACCCGCCGGACCCGATTCGCGCTATAAGTCACTTTGACCAATAACGGCGACGACAAATGAATAAGACACCGCTCCTCATGCTGCTGGCTGCACTGCTTGCGATCATGTCGCCGCAGACCGTGACCGGTCTGGAACTCGACGAGCAGGAAATTCGCTTCGAGGCACGCTCCGGCGAGTCAACCCTCGCCTACGAAGGCTCGCTGCTGGTCCCGGAATACCGCGGTAACCCGGACTCCCGGATGATTTCGATGCGCTATGTGCGATTCCCCAGTCGGTCCGACACGCCGCGAGCGCCGCTGGTGTACTTGTCCGGGGGACCGGGAGGATCCGGGACAGCAACGGCACGCGGTAATCGATACGCCTTGTTTGTGGCGATGGCCGAATTCACGGACGTGATCGCGCTGGACCAACGGGGAACCGGCCTGTCCGACGCCCCGCCGGTCTGCCGGTCATCACAGCGGGAACCCGGTACACGGCGCATCTCCGACGACGCGTTCGCAGGCCTGTACCGGGCGGCGGTGAAAGACTGTGCGTCATTCTGGGCACAGGAAGGCACGGACCTGCGTGGCTACACGACATCGGAAATCGTCCAGGACCTGAGCGCGCTGCGTGAGCATCTTGGCGCGGAGAAGCTGTCACTCTGGGGAATCTCCTATGGCAGTCACCTTGCCCTCGCCGCGATGAAGGACATACCCGCCGAGATCGAGCGCGTGATCATTGCGAGTGTGGAAGGCCTCGATCAGACGGTGAAGCTGCCGGCGCGAACCGATGCCTACTTTGCCAAACTGGGTGAGAGCCTGGGCGAGGACGATCTGCCGGGAATGATGCAGGCGGTGCACGAGACGCTCGACGACCAGCCGGTGCTGCTCTCGCTGGACATAGCTGACCGGGGCGAGGTGGATTACCTGCTGCAGCGACGCGATGTACAGATGATCGCCAGTGCATCCATCGCAGACCCGGGCCGGGCCGCGCAGCTGGTCGCGCTGTACAAGGCGATGCATGGCGGCAATTACGACGTGCTTCGACCAATCCTCGCGCGGTTTGCGACCCCAGACCAGCCCATCGCGCTGCGAGCCATGCCGATTGCGGTAGACCGCGCCTCCGGTATTTCGGCTGGCCGCCTTGCGGCGGTGACACGGCAGTCGGACAACGGTTTGCTCGGGCCCTACCTGAATTTTCCGATGCCGCAGATTCTTGGCGAGTTGCAACAGCTCGACCTCGGCAATGCGTTCCGGACGAAACCGACATCGGCGATTCCGACGCTGGTCTTCACCGGATCGCTTGACGGTCGGACGTATCCCGAAAGTCAGCGGGAGGCCATCAGTGGCTTGAGCGACGCAACCACAATTACCATCGAGGGCGCCGGCCATAATCTGTTTATGACGATGCCTGAGGTCGGCGAGACGATGGGCATCTTCCTGCAGGGTCGGTCCGTCGAGGCTGCCACGTGGGTCGTCCCTGCAACGCCGGACTGATCCGCCCGCATTGCCGGTCGCTCGGCTTCGGCGGTGAGTCGGGGCCGTCGACAACGGCAGTGTTGCGCTGCCAATGCGCCCGCAGATGACGCCGCTTGCCCGTACCTGAACCCTTGCCGGGCTCAGTCAACACCGAGCAATTCTCAAAAAACCGCTGAAATCGCTCAATAAAACTGAATGTCGGCCGATTATGTCGCAAAGGATAAGGACATTTTTGCCGACATGATGAACAGCTCGACACCCGATTCGCAGCGCTATCACCTGGGCCTGCGCGACTCCATGCGCGTCCTGTGGCCCTACGTAAAGCGCAACTTTATGAGCCAGCTAGAAGGCGTCTGGTTCATCGTGTTGTATTTGATTGCGTTCCAGATACTCATTCTGAATCTGCCGATCGTCTACTCGCTGATGATCGCTGCCGGCATTTTCGTCGTCGTCATCGGCCTGATGTTCTTCATGGAGGGGTTGCGACTCGGCCTGATGCCGTTGGGCGAAGTGATCGGCAGTATGCTGCCCCGCAAGAGCAATATGGCGGTGATCCTCGGATTCGCCTTCCTGCTCGGCATCGGTGCCACCTTCGCCGAACCGGCGATAGCGGTATTAAAAGCGGCCGGCAGCGGAATCGTGCCCGAACAGGCGCCGCTGTTATACAGCCTGCTGAACGACTTCTCCGGCCAGCTGGTCGGCAGTGTCGGTGTCGGCGTCGGGCTGGCCGTTATGCTCGGCGTACTGCGTTTCTTTTACGCCTGGCCGCTGAAGTTCCTCGCGATCCCGATCGTCCTCTTCCTGCTGATGATGTCGTTTTACTTCAGCCAGGTACCGGCCCTGCGTGATGTCCTCGGCCTGGCCTGGGACTGCGGTGCGGTCACGACCGGGCCGGTAACGGTTCCGCTGGTACTCGCGCTCGGTATTGGCGTATGCCGGGTCGTCAACAGCGGCTCCGGTGGTGAAGCCAATGGCGGCTTCGGGATTGTCACACTGGCCTCGCTGTTCCCGATTCTCGCCGTCATGTTGCTGGCGCTGTACCACCACTCAGCGGGCGACTATTACGGTGCCCCGAACTATCGCGGCGAACTGCTCGTCCAGGCAGAACAGGCGGCAGCAGCGCCGGCCGTGGTCGCCAGCAACACGGTGCCGATTTCGGACGCCGAATTTGATGAGTTTTTGAGCTCGGGCAACCTGCCTGAGGGCTACAGCTTCGAATTTCGCGGTGGCGAATCGCAGCTGGTCGACGGCAAGATCGTCGTCAGCAACCACCAGATGGTCGTAAAAAAGACCTTCACCCGTGAGTTCGAACTGTTCAGCGACAAGACCTGGGACACATCACAGTCCATCCAGACGCAGGTCCAGGAGGCCGGCGTTGGTGCACTTCGCGCCATTGTGCCCTTGTGCCTGTTCCTCTTTTTCGTACTGCGCATGGTGTTGAAACAACGCCTCAATCGCGACAGTGACGTCGGCACCGGTATTGCCTTTGCACTGTTCGGCATGGGCCTTTTCGGTCTCGGCATTACGCTCGGCCTGACACCGCTCGGCGGCCAGCTGGGCAGCAACATACCGCTGGCGTTCACGTCGATCATCCCGTGGGGCCAGGATTTCGCCGAGGCGCCGCTGTTCCTTAGTGAACACGCTGGCAAGCTGTTGGCCATCGGCTTCGCGTTCTTCCTGGGCTACGGCGCAACACTGGCAGAACCAGCCCTGAATGCACTCGGTGACACCGTTGAGCGCATCACGGTTGGCGCGTTCCGCAAGAAACTGCTGATGCAGAGCGTGGCGATCGGTGTCGGCCTCGGCATCGGCGCGGGTGTTGTCAAGATGGCCTTCAACCTGCCGCTGGTGTGGATGATAATTCCGCCCTATCTGCTGGTCCTCGTACTGACGTGGCGAGCGCCGGACAGCTTCGTGAATTTCGGCTGGGACAGCGCCGGCGTAACCACCGGGCCGATTACCGTGCCGCTGGTGCTGGCGATGGGTCTGGGTATTGGTTCCAACGTGCCCGGCGTGATCGACGGCTTTGGCATCCTTGCACTCGCCTCGGTAGGCCCGATCCTGACCGTACTGTCGGTGGGGCTTTACACGCAGCGCAGTGAACGACGGGAATACGAAGCCGCCGAGGACGCGGAGCTCACCGACGACTATGGCGTAGCCATCAAAGAGCTGGAGGCGCACTGATCATGTTCAACACCAAGCACGACGTATCCATGGTCACCGCGATCCTGCCAAACCCGGCGGTGCATCGCGTGGTCAAAAACCTGGTACAGGAAAAAAACACCAATGTGTTTTCATCAGCTGCCCGCGGCACGCTGTTGCACGAAAGCTGGTGGAAATCCTGGCTGCCGTCGATCAGTCCGTCCAAGACGATGCTGCGCATGGTGGTACCGACAAGCGACGTCGACAACATCGTCAGTGGCATCATTGTTGACGCTCGCCTGCACAAGCAGGCGTTGGGTGCAGTATTCAGCACGCCGTGCAAACGCACCCACATCGGTTCCGAATTCAACAGCCTCGCCGACATGCAAAGCCATCCCGGCAGCGACTCGCACGGTTTGTCCGAGACGCTGAGCGCGATTTACTGCAGCGTCGGCCACCAGTTGAGCGAGCGAGTAGCGAAGGCCGCGATTCACGCCGGTGCACACGGACCGGTGGTCTACTACGCCGAGGGCCGCGGCCTGCGCGACCGGCTTGGCTGGCTCCGGATTACCAAGGACAGCGAGCAGGAAGTGCTGATGGTGATCGCGGACAACAACGACTGCGAACAGATCTTTGACGCCATGGCCAAGGCCGGTGGCTTTCACCTGCCCGGTCGTGGCCTGATGTACCGACTGCCGATCGACAAGGGCATGTTCAACCTGTCCAGCCGCGTGTCCAATCACCACTACCCGGCAAACACACAGCAGATCATTAACGCCATTGACCACCTCGCCGGTCACGCGCACTGGCGCGACCAGTCGATCTTTGACGTCGGCAAGGACGGTCGGGGTGTAGGTCTTGAGAGTCTTCGCGATCAGACCAGGAAACTCGGCAAACAGATGTGTTTCTCGGCGATCGTTAACCGTGATCAGTCACAGGACTTTACCGACCTGATGCTGAACGCCGGTGCTCCCGGCGTCAACGTGAACTACGCGCGCTTTATTGACGATCACGCCGACGACTACCAGCTTGCTCACGCCAGCATCGTCAAGGAGTACGCGGCCATGCGTTGCGTGCTCAGCTACGAACAGGCGGAAGCGGTCGCGGACGCGATTGAGAAAGGCGCCGAAGCGCAGGGCATTCGTGACCTTTGCGTGCTGGTCCACGACGTACCGCGCGTGGCGAAGTACATTCCCGGCGCGGTGGATTACCGCGCCGCCTGAACCCGTAGCTTGCGTCAGTCCGTCGGCGAGCTGCCGGCACCCAGCGGAGTTTCATTCTGCTCCGCGTCGGCGGTCACAGCTTCGACATCCTTCTTGGTCGGCGGTGACCAGCCTCGATCGATGCGATTGCCGAACGGGCCCGGGTCGCCCTTGTAAAGCTGCTCCTGCTGCGCAATGAGTTCACGCGCCCGCTGGACGTAGGGCTCGTTCTCGTGCGCCGGAATATCGGAGCGGTAGAGGCCGGCCGTTTCCACCATGGCGCGTTTGTCGTTGCGGACGAACGCCTGGCTGTGGCGCTCCGCTTCAAAGGGGTGCATTCCCAGCGCTTCTAACGCTGAGCGACCGGTGCGAACGGCGCTGTCGAAATTCTCACGGATGATGTCGCGCGCCCCGGCCTCCCAGAGTTCAAACACATGATGTCGCTCGATGGCCCGGACCGTGATGTGGACGTGCGGGTAGTTGGCTTTGACGTAGTGGACCAGCTCAGTCGCCTGCTCACGATCATCGATGGCGATGACCAGCAGCTTGGCATGTTCGATACCTGCCGCGTGCAGCAAGTCCGGACGAGTCGCGTCGCCGTAAAACACCTTGATGCCGTACATCCGCAGCCTATCCAGCTGCTCGGAATGATGATCCAGCACCACGGTGTTGTAGCCGGCACTGCGCAGGATCCGGTTGACGATGCCGCCGAAGCGCCCGTGGCCTGCAATGATAATGTCGGCCTGTTCATCGATCGCGTCGGGTTCCCTGGTTTGCGCAACGGCAAAGCGCGGCGCAATGAGCTTGTCGTAAATGATGAACAGCAGCGGGGTCAGCAGCATCGAAATCGCAACCACCAGCAGCAACTGATCGGAGACCGCGGTCGGGATGACGCCGTTGGCAACGGTGAACGACAGCAAAACAAAACCGAACTCGCCGGCCTGCGCCAGACCGAGTGCAAACAGCCAGCGATCGGCGCCCTCGATTTTGAACACGTAGCTGAGCCCGAGAAGGACCAGCGCCTTCAGCAGTATCAGTCCGAGACTCAGGCCGATGATCACGACGGCGTTCGATGCCAGCAAATCGAAGTTGATCGCCGCTCCGACGGTGATAAAGAACAAACCCAGCAGCAGCCCCTTGAAGGGTTCGATATTACTTTCGAGCTCGTGACGGTATTCGCTGTTGGCGAGCACGACGCCTGCGAGGAACGTGCCTAATGCCGGTGACAGGCCGACGACAATCATTAGCAGCGCGATGCCGATCACCATCAACAGGGCAAAGGCAGTGAACAGCTCGCGCAGTCGCGCCATCGCAATAAATCGAAAGACGGGCCGCGTCAGCACCGTGCCGAAGCCTACGACGAAGGCGATGGCACCGACGGTGACCAGGCCTCGTTGCCACGCGTTCAGCGTGTCGATGAACGCAGGTCCGTGGTGACCACCGCCGTGGTCGTCAGTCGGCACCGCCGCGATGGCCTCGACCAGTTCCGGGATCGCGAGGAACGGCAGGAACGCAAGCATCGGGATGACGGCGATGTCCTGGAACAACAGCACCGAAAAACTGGATTGGCCGCCGTCGCTTTTCATCAGACCCTTTTCATTCAGCGTCTGCAGGACAATGGCTGTGGACGACAACGCGAGCACCATGCCGATGGCAAGCGCGACGCTCAGCGGTTGTCCGAAGGCCATCGCGATGGCCGCAATCAGTGCAAGAGTGACGCCGACCTGCAGGCCGCCGAGACCGAGCAGTTTGCTGCGCATCCGCCAGAGCATCGACGGTTCAAGTTCGAGACCGACGAGAAACAACATCATGACCACGCCGAATTCAGCGAAGTGCTGGATAGCGACCACGTCGACATTCAGCTGCGCCAGTATCGGGCTCAAGGCGATCCCGGCGAGCAGGTAGCCGAGCACCGAGCCAAGCCCCAGTCGCGACGCGATCGGTACGGCGATCACACCGGCGATCAGGAACAGAAAGGCAAGTAGAAGGAAATCCTGCATCTCAAGCCTCCCGGATCGGCAGGTGGCCGGCCGTTACGACATCCATGGCCGCAGCGGCTTCGAAGTCGTAGCGGTCATCGCGAATCGCTTCCAGCAGCGCACGGTACTGGTCGACGTGTGACGCCAGGCGCCCGTCATCCTGTGCAGCCAGTGAGCCGTACAGCACAAACGGCGGCAGAAAGTCAGTGTGGCAAAGGCCGGCCGTGCGCTCCAGCGGGGTCAGGAATGTGCGAATCGGGTAACGCTGATAGCCCTCCGAACTGTAGGCCGACTCGGGCCCGGCCGCGGTGACGGCGAGCATCAGGCATTTGCCCGTCAGCTTGTCGCCGTCGCTGCCGTAAGCAAAGCCGTGCTCCAGCACGAGGTCGATCCACTCTTTCAGCAGCGACGGTGTGGAATACCAGAACAGTGGAAACTGCATGACGACGATGTCGTGTTCGAGCAGGCGCTGTTGCTCAAGGTCGATGTCGATGTCGAAGCGCGGGTATTCAGCGTATAGATCGACCACGGTGATACCGGTGACCTGCTTCGCCCGTGCGTACATCGCGCGGTTGGCCTGCGAGTGTTTATGCCCGGGATGGGCGTAATAGACGATCAGTCGCGCCATGGCGTCCTCTTGTTGTGGTTGAGAGCCGGCGGGGAACGCCGAGGTGCCTAACTATACGCAGGCCTGCGACCGCCCGTCTCCCCCGCCGGCCATCCACGGTCAATCGTGTGTTGACCACTGTGTATATGTGTGTATACTGTGTATATTGTTTATGCACAGTAGGCCGCAATGACCACGGAATTCGTGTTGTCGCAGACAGACGGGCGACCGATGTACCTGCAGATCATGGAGCAGATCAAACGCCGGATTACGATCGGCGACTGGTCACCCGGGTTTCGACTGCCGTCCATCCGCGAGATGGCGGTTGGCGCCAAGGTCAGCGTTATCACGGTAAAGCGTGCCTACCAGGAACTGGAGACCGAAGGCGTGATCGTGACGCAACAAGGCAAGGGGTCGTTTGTCGCCGAGATCGGCGAGATCCAGCAGCAGCTAAAGACCAGCGAGCTCAATGCCGCTCTGGACAGCGCCATCGAGGCTGCCGACGCGCTTGGCCTGTCCGGTGACGAACTGGTGCGACGACTTAACGCACGACTGAAAGGAGATGACGTATGAGCTTTGCTATCCAAATTGAGAATGTCAGCAAACGCTACGAGCACTTTCAGCTTGACTCACTGGATCTGCAGCTCGAGACGGGGCGAATCATGGGATTCATCGGCCCGAACGGTGCCGGCAAATCGTCGACCCTGCGCATCCTCATGGGCCTTGTTACGCCCGATGCGGGCAACGTCGAGGTCCTTGGTCACCGTATCCCCGACCAGGAGACTCTTGCGAAGACCGAGGTCGGATTTGCCTCGGAGGATATCCGGCTATACGGCCATGCCACGCTCGACTGGCACATGGGTTTTGTACGCTCGGTGTTTCCGCGCTGGGACGAGGCTTACGCAAACGAGCTGCTGGGGCGCTTCGACCTGATTCGCGAGCAGAAAACCAAAGGCATGTCGCACGGACAACGCGTGAAGGCGCAGCTGCTGCTGGTACTCGCGCGGCGACCTCGCCTGCTGCTGCTGGACGAGCCCACCACCGGCCTCGACCCGGTCGCCCGTAGCGAGGTTCTGGACGAACTGGTCGACGTGCTGCTCGACGAAGATCGCAGCGTGCTGTTCTCGTCGCACAACACCAATGACGTGGAGCAGATCTGCGACCAGATCACGTTTATCGATCGCGGCCGACTGGTCACAACGGACGACAAGGAAACCTTTGTCGACAACTGGCGTCGCCTGCGCTTCGAGGCACCCAACGACGTTGACGTTAAAGGTCTCGGATCGCTCGTGACCTGCCGGCAGGACGGTAGCGTCGGTAGCCTGGTATTGAACCGTGATGATCCCGGTGCCGCCGAGCGCATTCGCTCAGCCGGCGGTGCAGTGGTGGCCACCGAGCGCTTGAACCTGGAAGAGATTTTTGTTGCTGCCGTAAAGGCAAAACGACTGGAGGACGCCGCATGACCGCTGTCGACTGGAACATGGTTTTCAAGGACTGGCAGTTTGTTCGCCTGCCCATGCTTGGCTATGCGGTGCTCGGCTTGCTCGCCGCGGCGATGATCGGACTGGCTAGTGGTGTGGTGCTTTACGTCGGCGTGGTGTTGATTATTTCGGTGATCGTCATCATTGGCATCCACTTTGTTTTCGGCACCATCATCTTCGAAAGGAGCAAGCAGACCTTGCCGTTCATGCTGAGCCTGCCGGTGACCTTTTTGCAGTACAGCCGCAACAAGATGGTGTCGAACCTGCTCGGTTTCGGCATTGGCTGGCTGGCATTGACCGGGGCAACGGCGCTCGCGATTTCAGGCACCGATCAGATACCCAACGGCATGATTCCGTTTGCTGTCATCACGCTCGGTGAACTGGCGGTCGCCTTCGTCCTCTTGTTTGCCATAGCCATGGTGCTGGAGTCGGAAGCCTGGACCATCGTCGTGATGACCGTTTGCAACATCGGCATTTCCATCTTCATGCACGTCCTGGGTGGCATTCCCGGCATCAACGCTCACATGGGCGGGGCGGAAGCCGTCTGGAATTCAACCGCACTGGGGCTGCTGGCCGCCGAGGCGGGCCTCATCATCGCGCTGATTGCCGGAACGCTGTTCCTGCAGTCGCGCAAGACCGACTACCTGTAGTCTCTTTGGGAGGGAGACAGCAATGACCAACACACGCTATCACTACATGGACAACCTGCGAGCAACAGCGATGCTCTTCGGGGTGTTCTTTCACGCGGCATTGGCGTACTCGCCCGGCATGCAGAACTTCTGGCTCTCAGCCAGCCCCGACAACTCCGTCGTCATCGACGTGATCGCCTGGTTCAGTCATCTGTTCCGTATGCCGCTGTTTTTCCTGATCGCCGGCTTTTTCGGGGCTTACCTGATCGGCAAGCGAGGCATCGGTGGCTACCTGAAAAATCGCAGCCTTCGCATCCTGCTGCCGCTGCTCATCTTCCTGCCGCTGACCTGGGCCACGATGTTCGGGCCGGTTATCTGGGCAATGGAGAATGTGCAGAACCAGTCACCGATGCTGGGTGTCATCGCGTGGATGACCGAGAACCCCGACATGGCACCGCCGCAGCAGTTCTCGTCGGTGCACCTCTGGTTTTTGCTCAACCTCGTGTACTTCTGCCTCGCTTACGCGCTGCTCGTTCGCTTCGGCGACAAGCTCTCGGCCCTTGCCGATCGGCTGCTGACGCCGAAAGTCATCGTTTTCCTGCTGCCGTTGGTCATGGTTCCTGCGTTGGCCACCCAGGTGCAGCCGCACCCGGCGCCGGAGCAGCTGGAGCCGAAACTCTGGTCTTTCGGTTTTTACGGGGTCTTTTTCTTGCTTGGCAGCTATTACTTCCGTCGCCAGGAGCAGCTCGAGGAACTCGGCCGCTACGTGCCGCTGATGCTGATATCCAGCGTGATTCTGTATGCCGTGTTCTACAGCCAGATACCGGCGCCGTTGAGTTTCCAGGAAGGCATCGCCTTGTTTATGGCGGGTCCGGAATTGTCGATTCGCGAAGTGGGACTCAGCGTGCTCGAGGCCTACATCGCGCTGCACATGACCCTGGTATGCCTGGTTGCCGGCAGGCGTTTCATGGACAAGGCCAGCAAACCGGTCCGCTACATTGCCGACTCCTCGTACTGGATCTACCTGATGCATCTGCCGACCGTCATTTTCATCCAGTACCTGCTGCTGGATACCGACTGGAACCTGTGGGTGGAATTCCTGCTGTCATCGGTCGGCACGATCGTGATCGGCCTGATCACGTATGCCGCCCTGATCCGGTGGACGCCGATTGGCTGGATGCTGAATGGGCGCAGGAAAAAGGTCCAGGACGACACCGCAAGCCCGGTGGCCGCCTGAGCCTTCCGATCTCAACGAACCGTGGGGCGCCCCGATCGGGCGCCCTTTTTTTTGCAAGAATCTGGCGGTGCCCCCTAAATATTCGGTTTTTTCGAACTAATTATCTAAAAATATCCGATTTACTCGATAGCTGTTGATAAATAAGGTCTGACGCTCCCTGGCGAGCCCGCCGTCAAGATGTCATTCCGTTGACAATGGATTTCACGCACCCGGGGCTTCTCTCGCGATACATTAGACCCATTCTAGAAGCAGCGACGCACAGCGCTTGAGGAACGCAGTCATGACAGACCAGACCCGCTAC